>JAEUSJ010000054.1 GCA_016788215.1 bacterium
CGGCATTGACCACCAGATTTTGAACGCCGACTTCATCCGCCGTTTTAACCAGCGCAAGTGTATCTTTTGGAAAACAGGATCCTCCATATCCTCCTCCGGCATGCAGGAACTTAGGACTGATACGCCCGTCAAGTCCCATGGCTTTGGCAACCACTTTCACATCGGCGCCGATCTGATCGCAGATATTGGCAATTTCATTGATGAAGGATATCTTTACCGCGAGAAACGCATTTGAAGCGTACTTGATCGTCTCGGATGTTTCGACATTGGTGATTACCATGGGCGTTTCATTAATATATAATGCGCGGTACACCTGCTTCATGATATCCGTTGCGCGTTCGCTGTTACTCCCGATCACAACACGATCCGGCCTGAGAAAATCATTCACCGCGGATCCTTCACGCAAAAACTCCGGATTGGACACAACGTCGAATTCAGAGCCCTTGGGAGTCTTCTTTGAGAGAATATCATGTACTTTTTTACCGGTACCGGCTGGAACCGTACTTTTTGTTACAACGACTTTATAGGAATTCAGGTTCCTTGCAATGCTTTCCGTCACACTAAATACAATTCTAAGATCGGCCTCTCCGCCCTCGCCGGGAGGCGTTCCGACGGCTATAAATACGACTTCCGTATCTCGTATCGCCGCATCGACATCGTTCGAGAAAAACAGCCGCCCTTTTTCTACGTTTCGGTCTACGACTTCTTTCAGTCCCGGTTCATAAATCGGTATGACGCCTTTTTTTAGTTTTTCAATTTTATCGCTATCAATGTCTGCGCAAATCACATGATTGCCGAAATCGGCTAAGCACGCGCCGGAAACCAGACCGACGTACCCCGTTCCAACCACACATATCTTTTTCAACGTAACACCTCATTCGATTTGATAACTAATTCCGTTTGATTTTTTTCAAAGCCTGCCGCGCTGCTTGCTGCTCAGCATCTTTTTTTGTTAACCCTTTACCGCTTCCGTATACAATCTGTTTTATGAGAACTTCTACTGTAAATTCTTTATTGTGTTCCGGCCCTTCCTGATTGACAACCGTATACGCCGGAATTCCCCAGTCCTGTGCCTGAGACCACTCTAATAACTCGCCCTTATAATTGAAATGCAGATCATCACTTAAGATCCGGTCTACGTTATGCAAAACGTGTCGTAAAATAAATCTTCTGGATGCCTCGTATCCACTGTCGATATAAACTGCCCCGATAACGGACTCCAGCACATCCGACAAAATGGAAGCGCGTAAACGGCCGCCCGATTTTTCCTCGCCTTCGCTCATCAGAATAAATTGCCCCAACCCGAGCACTTCGGCTTGTTGAGCCAGTATTTTTTTATTCACCAGAAGCGATTTGCTCTTAGTCAGATCGCCTTCGTCCTGATGCGGGTATAAATTATATAAAAATTCACCGGTAATCAAATTCAATATTAAATCGCCCAGAAACTCCAATCTTTCATACGAACGCACCCGTTCTTCATTGACGATACTGAGATAGGAACGATGTTTGAGCGCCTGGATAAAAATATGAGGATTGTATATGGGGGATTTTATCGCTTTTTCAAACGACTTTAATAATTTTTCGTGCTTCTTAATATCCTTCGCAAAACCCCAACGCCACCACAGGCGTCTGAAAAAAACCATCCTGTTTGATCTCAACAAAGCCGCGAGTATGTTAAACTTTTCAGGCATGAAACCCATACGTGACCGCTATGGCTCGTATCCTTTTACTGCAAGACAGGTGTTGTGCCCGCCAAATCCAAACGTATTGCTGATCGCCGCCTTGATCTTCCGCTCAACCGCTTTATTCGGAACATAGTTCAGGTCACAATTCTCATCCGGAAATTCATAATTGATCGTGGGCGGTATCACGCCCTCTTTGACCGCAAGCGTAGTCGCAATGAACTCGACGCCGCCGGCTGCTCCCAAGAGGTGTCCGGTCATCGATTTGGTCGAGCTAACCAGCGTTTTGTATGCATGATCGCCGAATACAGCCTTTACCGCTGCGCTTTCATTCTTGTCATTATATTCTGTCGACGTTCCGTGCGCATTGATATATCCGATATCTTCCGGCTTAAGATCCGCATCCTTCAATGCCAAAGTCATCGCACGCGCCGCGCCTTCGCCGCCTTCGGCAGGAGCGGTGATATGAAAAGCATCGTCGGTATATCCGATCCCGGCCATCTCCCCGTAAATTGTCGCCCCCCTTTTCAACGCATGGCTAAGTTCTTCAAGCACCACGACGCCTGCGCCTTCGCCCATGACAAATCCGTCACGTTCTTTATCAAACGGTCGGCTCGCGCGCAGAGGATCGTCGTTGCGCGTGGATAATGCCTTGAGCGAATTGAAACCGGCAACGCCCATCCGGCAAATACCTGCTTCCGCGCCGCCGCAGACCATCGCGTCCGCATCGCCGCGTTCGATCAGGATGAATGCATCGCCGATCGCATGGCTCCCCGTTGCGCAGGCAGAGACTGTGGCGTAATTCGGCCCTTTCAGTCCGTGAATGATCGCCACATGCCCTGCGGCGATGTCAATGATCATCATGGGAATAAAAAACGGGCTGACGCGCTGAGCTCCTTTTTGCAGAAAAGTTTCGAATTGATCTTCAAAAGTGCTGAATCCGCCGATCCCGCTTCCGATGATACATCCGATGCGGTTAGCGTCCAGCGATTTCACATCCAGCTTGGCATCGTCTATGGCCATTTTGGAAGCCGCAACGGCAAACTGGCAGAAACGATCCATTCGGCGCGCTTCTTTTTTGTCAATGTAATTAGTCGGTTCAAATCCTTTAACTTCTGCAGCAAATTTGGTCACGTGATCTTTCGTGTCAAAAAGAGTGATCGGACCCACGCCGTTACGGCCTTCTTTCAACCCCTGCCAGAATTCCTGCAAGGTATTTCCGATCGGCGTCACCGCACCTAAACCCGTAACGACAACTCTACGTTGTTTCATAAGACACTCCTTTGCTGCAATCGCATATGACTAAAATTTCTTTATACATAAAACCCGTAACCTGATCAAAAAAAATGGCTAACCGGTTGAAAGAAAACTCTCAACGCATTTAGCCATCCAAATTCAATCATTACTTTCCGAGTTTACCAACCAAATACTCGATTGTCGAACCGACAGTCGTCAATTTGGCTGCTTCTTCTTCCGGAATCTTTTCGCCAAGGCTGAAAGAGTCTTCAAATTCCATGACGAGTTCTACTTGGTCAAGCGAATCTGCTCCCAAATCTTCGACGTATGAGGCTGCCGGGGTCACTTCGCCTTCGGTCACGCCTAATTTCTTAACTATGATCTCGGTGACCTTTTTGGTAATCTCTTCTTTTGTCATTTCCTGTCTCCTTATGGTTGTTTAAAGGATCTGGTTAATATTAATTACGAAATTAATTTTTTTATTTTCATCGGATTACTCTTCCGCCGTCCACCTGAATGACCTGACCGGTAATATAACTCGATTCGTCTGATGCCAGAAATTTTACTACATAAGCAACTTCCACTGCCGTTCCCGCCCGGTTTAATGGGATAAATTTCAAAATGTCTGCTACCATTTGTTCTGTAAAATCTTTCGTCATATCCGTTTTGATATATCCCGGAGCGATCGAGTTAACCGTAATCCCGAATGGCGCAAGTTCCTTCGCCGTTGCCATCATGAGCCCGTCCATACCGGATTTAGAAGCGACATAGTTGGCTTGAAACGGATTGCCGCCGAGAGCAACTACCGAAGACATATTAATGATCCGGCCTGAACGCTGCTTCATCATGATCTTCGCGGCTAACTTTGTGCAATGGTAAGCGCTTTTCAGATTGTTTTCAATGACCCAGTCCCATTCGCTTTCATCCATCCGCGCAAGTAAACTATTCCTAAAAACGCCGGCGTTATTAACCAGTATGTCCACCCGGCCGAATCTATCCACGGCCGCGTCAAATAATTTCTTCGCTTCTTCAGGTTTTGATACATCCGCCTGAATAGAGATCATCTGTTCGGAAAACCCAGCGTCCAAAAGTTCTTTTTCCGTTATCTCAAGATTCTCTTTTGTCTTGCCGTTCAATACGATGCTTGCCCCGTTTTTTAAGAAGCATTCCGCTATGGCTTTCCCTATACCGCGTGAAGAACCGGTCACAATCGCAATTTTATTTTCCAAAGAACACATTACTTCAATCATAACAATGAACATTTACCTAAATATTGGCTTATCCAAGTCGGCAACTTTTCCGATACATTCACATGCTATGCTTTTATCAATTCTTTTGATCAAGCCTTGCAAGACATTGCCGGGACCCATTTCGTAAAAAGATGTTGCTCCGTCAGCAATTATATTCACAATCGTTTCGTGCCACTTGACAGGCGCCGTGATTTGCTCCACAAGTAATTTCTTAACATCGTCTTTTGAGGTCGTTGCCTTTGCGGTAACATTGGCATAGACAGGAACACGGGCGTCTTTAAGCGGTACGGTATTTAATTTTGCATCGACTTCCGTACGCGCGCTTTCCATCAGCGGGGAATGAAACGCCCCGCTCACAACGAGTTCTTTAACCATCCGGGCGCCCTGCTCTTTGGCCATAACCATCGCCTTCTGAACTCCGGCGACCGATCCGGAAATCACGATCTGGCCGGGCGAATTAAAATTAGCGCACTGCACAATACCGGTTGTGTAGGCTTCGCAGCAGATCTTGCCAAGCGGTTCCGCATCCATCCCGATCACGGCGGCCATCGTGCCTTTGAGCTGCTCTCCCGCACGTTGCATCGCCTCCGCTCGAACCCGTACAACCTGCAGCGCATCTTCAAATTGCATTACGCCGGCCGCCACCAATGCTGAATATTCACCTAAACTATGCCCCGCCGTCATATTGAAAGCAACGTTGTTCGTCCCGAATTTTTCTTTGAGCACCTCTAAGACAACTATGCTGTGAACAAATATTGCCGGCTGAGTTACCTGCGTTTGCCGCAACGAATCCTCCGGGCCATCAAACGAAATTTTTGCTAAATCTAATCCAAGAATATCGTTGGCTTTTTCATAGATTGCTCTGGCTGTCGGAAATTGATCGTACAGATCTTTCCCCATGCCAACGTATTGTGAACCCTGTCCCGGAAATACAAACGCGATCTTACTCATACATTCTTTTTTTTAATAAGCCCATTTCACTAAAATACTGCTGCAGGTAAATCCGCCGCCAAATGCAGCTATCACGACGTAGTCGCCTTTCTTGATTCGTCCGGCAGTCACCGCTTCCGATAAGGCCATGGGAATCGTTGCCGCGGTCGTGTTGCCGTACTTTTCAATATTGATAATAACCTGATCGTCCTTCAAGCCCATGCGCTGCGCCGCAGAATCAATGATGCGCTTATTTGCCTGGTGCGGAACAAAAAGCCCGACATCTTTTCCCGTCAAACCGTTGCGCTCCACGATCAGCGCGGACGCTTCCGACATGCCCTTGACGGCGTACTGATACACATTCTTTCCATCCTGATAGATCGTATGCATTTTTTTATCGACAGTTTCATGCGTCGGAGGATTGAGACTACCGCCGCCGGGCATATTCAAATATTGCGCTCCATTACCGTCAACCGTATTGTAATAATCCAGAATTCCTAATTTTTCATCTTCCGATTTTTCCAATAGAACAACGCCCGCGGCATCTCCGAAAAGAATACATGTGTTGCGGTCCGTATAATCAACAATCGAACTCATTTTATCGGAACCGACAACCAATACTTTTTTTGCCGATCCCGACTCGATAAATTGCGCGCCGATAACCAATGAATACGCAAAGCCGCAGCACGCCGCCGATACATCAAAACCCCATGCTTTGGACATGCCCAGCTTTGCCTGCAGTAAACATGCCGATGCAGGAAACAACATATCGGGCGTTACCGTCCCGAATACAATCACATCGATGTCGTCCGGATCGGTTCCCGTTTTTTCAAAAAGTAATTTACATGCCTCCGCGGCCATATCCGACGAGGCTTTTCCAGCTTCCAATATATGACGTTCTTTAATGCCGGTGCGCGATGTAATCCACTCGTCGGTGGTATCTACCATCTTTTCAAGTTCCTTATTGGAAAGGATTTTTTCAGGAACCCAGTGCGCAACACCGGAAATTTTTGCTCTGTTTTTTTTACCTAATGACATTTTTACCTTATCTCCGCCGTGAACTACGCTGATCGTCAAGGGAGGATAACTCTTTATGATAATATGATTTTTTCTCGAATAACTTCGTTGATCTTTTTTTCAACCATTTCTTTCGCAACGTGAATGGCCTTGTTCAATGCTTTAGGTGACGAACTGCCGTGGCCGATGATCACGACGCCGTTGACTCCCAGAAGCGGCACGCCGCCGTACTCTTGGTAATCCATATCCTTAAATACGCCCATTAACGCGGGCTTTGCCAACAGCATCATTAGTTTGTTCTTAAAACTTTTTTGCGCGACCGAGCGAAAACGGGATTTTAGAAAGCCCGCGACGCTTTCTCCGAATTTGAGTACTACATTTCCGACAAACCCGTCGCATATCACTACATCGGCTGTGCCATTTAAAATATCGCGGCCTTCCACATTGCCGGCGAAGTCAAACAATTTCTTTTCGCGGAATAATTCGTTGGACTTAACGGTAAGATCATCTCCTTTATTTTCTTCTTCGCCGATGCTGAGCAACCCTACTTTTGGGTTTTCTATATTGTACATGGCGTGGACGTACACGCTGCCCATAAGAGCAAACTGAAGCAGATGGTTGGGTTTGCAGTCCACGTTCGTACCGATATCCAGAATCAGCGTTCTGCCGTTCATCGATGGAAAAAAAGCGCCAATGGTCGGGCGCGCCACTCCTTCAATTCGTCCTAATCTCATTAGTGCCACTGCCATCACGGCGCCCGTATTGCCCATACTGACAAACGCATCCGCTTCGCCGCGTTTAACCATCTCCATACCAAGATGCATGGAAGATTTTGTTTTTTTCGTCAAGGCCGATACAGGCGATTCGTGCATTTCGATCCATTCATCCGTGTGAACAATCTCTAGATATTTTCCAAGAAGCGCGTCTCCATGGCAATGATGAATCCGGCCTAATATTTTTTCTTTTGGACCTGTAATAACGATCTGATGCGGTTCATTCTTGTCCTGAAATTCTTTCGCCGCCAAAACAGCTCCGTCCACAATATGTAAAGGAGCCTCATCGCCTCCCATCCCGTCAACTATGATTTTCATGGTTTCTTGCGGTCCGATTTTTGAAATATCTGCAAATTGGCCGCCGCCAATATAGAGAACTTTTCAACATTTATCAATTACAACTTGCGTGTATAAAAAATTTGCCTGACGTGTTACATAGATAACAAAATCAGGCAATCTAAAAAAATCGTCGGGCAATCTCGCGTTAGGCTTCTTTAGCCACGACAACCTGACGGCCGTCATAATACCCGCAGTTCGGGCACATACGATGGTGCATTTTTGGTTGAGCGCAGTTGGAACATTTCCCGACAGACGGGCCGTCAATTTTCCAATGCGTCCTGCGTTTGTCTCTGCGTTGTTTCGAATGTCTGCGTTTAGGATTTGGCATGTTGTTCTCCTGCTATGTTTTTTTCAATTGTTTGCATTCATTTGCATAACTGCGTGTTCGCATAAAGCTTCATTTAGATTAGCTCCGCACTGTACGCATAGACCTTTACAATCTTCTTTACACAATACTTTTGTCGGAATTTCCAGCATCAGCGTATCGCAAACGTCTTTATCGAGTGTAATCTCATTCGCTTTATGTATCTCTATCAATCTCACTTCCGATTCACTATCATACACTTCACGATTGGATTTCAGATCCGTATAAGCTACCTGAAACTCACCGGTGATCGTATGGCGCGCATCCTCGAGGCAACGGTCGCATAAAAACCGCGCGTCCGATGCGGCGTATAACTTTACATAATATATATGGCTGGTTTTGTTCAGCACCACGTCCGTTACAACCGGCCGATCAAATACCTCATGTCCTTCATAATCCGTGAGCCCGAGTCCGATATCTCTTGCGGCGGTTTCGAAATGAAATCGGTATTCGCCGTCATCCAGATTCAGAATTTTCTCTAATTTGATCTTCATTAAATCCCGTAAATTCAACTTGATAAACGACTTATCAAAATTAGGGGCAGAAGATAGTTTTTTTTAGTCTTATTGTCAAGCAAAATTCCTCGACCAAATCGCTCATTTCACTTGCGTTTTTAAGGCTGTTTGAATACATTCGTGCCCCAAGAAAACGCCCCAAAGGAGTTGATCGACATGAACCCAGAAACCCGCAAAGAAGACAAAGTGATCGGTGAAGGTCTGACCTTTGACGATGTACTCATTATGCCCCTGTATTCCGAAGTTTTGCCCAACACGGTGGAACTCCAAACCCGTCTCACGAGGAATATTTCTTTGAACATGCCTCTGGTGAGCGCCGCCATGGATACGGTAACGGAATCGGAATTGGCCATCGCGATCGCCCGGGAAGGCGGAATCGGAATGGTTCACAAGAATTGCCCGATCGAATATCAGGCCTCCGAGATCGACCGTGTGAAACGATCCGAAAGCGGCATGATCATGAAGCCGATCACCATGACGCCCGACCATAAATTGTACGACGCGCTGGAATTAATGAAAAGGTACAAGATCAGCGGAATCCCGATCACGTATGCGGACGGGAAACTGGCCGGTATATTGACCAACCGCGATCTGCGTTTTGCCACCAATTACGATGAAAAAGTCGATTCGGTTATGACCAAGAACAACCTGATCACCGCCAAGATCGGGACGACCCTCGAAGACGCAGAGAAACTACTGCATAAACACCGAATCGAAAAATTACTCGTGGTGGACGATCAGTATATTTTGCAGGGCCTCATCACGGTCAAAGATATTCAGAAAAAGAAAATGTATCCCAATGCATGCAAAGATTCGCACGGCCGTTTACGCGTAGGCGCGGCGCTCGGCGTAACGAGAGACGCCATGGATCGCGCAGCGGCATTGGTCGAAGCCGGGGTGGACGTGCTTGCGGTGGATACTGCGCACGGCCATTCCAAAGGCGTGATTGCAACCGTTCGCCAGGTCAAACAGAAATTTCCGCAAATCGAACTGATCGCAGGCAATATTGCTTCCGCAGATGCAGCGATGGAACTCATTAAAGCGGGCGCAGACGCAATTAAAGTAGGCATCGGGCCGGGCAGTATCTGCACCACACGCGTCGTCGCCGGCGTAGGCGTGCCGCAGATCACCGCCATCATGGAATGCGCCAAGATCGCGCATAAAGAGAACGTACCCATCATCGCCGACGGCGGGATCAAACAAACCGGCGACGTTGCCAAAGCCATCGTGGCCGGGGCGGACACCGTGATGATCGGCGGTTTATTTGCAGGAACGGAGGAAAGTCCGGGCGAGTCGGTTTTGTACGAAGGGCGTAAATATAAAGTCTACCGCGGAATGGGTTCTATTTCAGCGATGCGTCAGGGTTCGCGTGACCGCTATTTTCAGGAAGACGAAATGGATACGAATAAACTCGTGCCGGAAGGCATTGAAGGGCGTGTCCCATTCAAAGGTAAACTCAGTGACGTAGTGTACCAGATGGTTGGGGGATTACGATCGGCGATGGGATATTGCGGCGCAAAGACTATCGGGGAAATGAAAACTAAAACCAAATTGATCAAAATGACCGGCGCCGGGCTTAAAGAAAGCCATCCGCATGATGTCCTAATTACACAGGAAGCACCGAATTATCAGGTGGGAAGCTAAATTGATCTTTATTAGGTTGTGGGGTACTATTTTGCTGTGAATGCCGAAATCTTATTAAGTAATCCTAAAAGACTCTTATCTCTATCGGGTTTATTTTTAATTTGACACTGCCATACAGTAATTACATTCCAATCTAGTTTCCGTAGCTTTCTCCTGTTTTTTAGATCTCGCTTTACATTGTCTGCTATTTTCTTCTGCCAAAACCGCCTATTTGTTTTTGGAATGTCAGCTGCCTTGCAGTTCTTATGACTGTGCCAAAAGCATCCGTGAACAAAAATTACAATTTTGAGATATAACAATATCAGGCTTGCCTGGAAGCGAATCGACGTTCTTTCGAAAGCGAAAGCCTTTTGAAGATAGGAAATTTCTGACAATTTTTTCCGGCGCAGTCTCACGTCCACGAATGAGCGACATGATTTCGCTTCGTCGCTGAGGGCTATAGATGTCAGTCATGATTATGTAATTTTATCTGATCAATTACTCCTTTAACCAAATCAAAATTATTGTCCCTTTTTTTGACCCAATTGTTTAGAAACATTTGGTAGCTCGGCAGAATATTCGTACCTAACCCCATTTTTTCACAGAATAACATGAATTTTTTTTTATAGTCTGCTTCGGCCGCTATACCGGCTGAAGCAGTTTTGTTACTATCATGGGGCTCAAGTAAGTGGTCGCAATATGCTTGATCCCATATTATTGACTCAGGTGTCGTTCCCGGAAGATAGAATACGTTTCGTAAATAGAATTGAAGATATTTTTTTCTCAATTGCTTTTCCTGATCCGGATCGGCTCCTGTGGCCGGGTTACCGTCTGGAAAGAGCTTAACATCAACATTTGTTTGTTTTTTAATTTCCTCCTTAAGTTTTGAATTTGTCAGGTTTCTTTCGGGAATACTATCGGGATCAAAATGATTAGCAACTATTTTCTGATCGCCATCAAGAATGATATACTTATCCGTATGCTGCTCAAGGCTGTATACCGTTATAAGATTTTGTTTTATTATTGAATGCCCGCCGGGATATTTTGTCACTTCAAACAAGTTTGCGATTGCCTCACCTTCGTCGTTGATGATAGCCTTTATGATACTCTGCGCTAACTCATCTTCGACAATTATTACTTTCTTTCCCGTCTGAATCGAGTGACCAATGAAATAGAAAGCTTCTTCGGGCAGATTCTCGTTTTCGACATGAAAACGGCCATCTGGCATTTGAGAAAAGACTTTAATTGCTTCTTTTGGTAAACCATCAATCAAAGTGGGTGAATGAGTGGAAAGAATTACTTGAAGTTTTCTCCGTTTAATTTGATCCAACAAAAATAACTTCAGACGTTCTTGCGCTCCGGGATGGAGCGAAACTTCAGGCTCATCAAGCAAGATAAGAGAATAATCCTTGGCATTAACGACTTCTTGAACTAATCTTACAGCGGCCATCTCGCCGCTGCCAGCGAAAGCTTCGGAATAATTGTGAAAATCGGTTTCATAGACTATTGAAATCCCCCAGTCAGAAAATAACTTATGTTCAATAAACTTACCCGATTTATAATTTTTTCCGAGAATAAATGATATCCATTCTATTTCTTCTCTTTTTAGTTTCTTTAATTTATTGTTTTGCGGGTTTCTGGAATTGACTATCTTAATTTCTTCATCAATAATCTTTTTTAATGTTTTTGATTTATGCCTAAGATAGTCTTGCTTTTTTGTCAAAGCAGCATTTTTACTCGGGTTTTTAAAATAGAAATACTTATCAAATGCACTTAGTTCGGAACGAAAATCAATATAAACAACGTTCTTCTCAATCGGCTGGTTCCGCTTACCTTTTAGCGGTTTCATTCCATAACTAATGACAGGCCGGCTTGTTTCCCAGTAATCCGGATTTCCACGCTTTCGTATTCTTAGTTTGAGAACCTCCAGTTCATTACCAATGTGATCTTTATACACATAGAAAAAAGAATGTCGATCACCTCCTGCAGAAACCTCTTCAACCGGATCAACGGCAGTGGAGAACCAGAATTCATAGGGAGTTTTTCGTTTCGGGACTCCGTAGAGTGCATGCAATGTGGAGCTTTTGCCTGACCCATTTTGCCCGATAAAAACTGTCAATGGAAAGTCGAATGAAATTTTTGTGTTTTTTTCTAAATTTCTGAAATATGGGAACTGGATAAAACTAACATAAAATTCGAAGACATTGTTAACCTTCATTCTTGCTACTGTCTGAATAAGATCAATTAATTTCAAGTCCATACTCGGCTATTATTTTGAAATAATATGCATGTTGGTATCCATACTCTTAATATTGGATTTCAATTTCTCGTAGCTGTCTATGAATTCTTGATGATATTTTTCTGCGTTAATCAACAAATCCGAATACGTGCTGACGTATATTTTGCCTTTCCCTTGCCACATGTCAACTAATTCTTCCAACTTTTTGTTTCCTCTATTTCTATCGCCACAAACAATGTATGCCACTACATCTTTTGAAGAAAATTGGTCATTACCGGTGTGTTCTTCAACAAATAGTCTATAATCTTGCGCCTGTTCGATATCTTTTTTTCTTAATCGATGTTTTGGTCTTTTTAACTCAATAACAAACCGATTGTTTGCAACGCTAGTGCATAAGAAATCTATTCTTCTGTCTGTTACAGGTTCATCAGCTTCAGAAAACTCTTGTTTTAACAAATCAGAGAAGTGGATTTCATCCTTAAACTCTCTAATTCTGGGATCAAGGAGCCAAGGGAGGGACTTGAAAAAGTTATGGAGTACCGGAATCTCTAAAGCATTTTCGTCAATATATTTTCTGAATGTCTTGATTGCTTTCACCCTGACCATGGAGAGTTTGTAAAATTCTCTTGCTTCAATTATTTCCCAGTCCTTCAGGAGTTTTATTAAGGTTTCATTTTTCGCGTCATCAATTTCAGCTATTTCTGCAGCAAATTCTTTAAATGATTCAAACTGGAATGAATCTCTAATATATTCAACAAGTTCAGCAGCCTTTTCGGTTTCAATACCATCACTATCTATAATAGGTTTAATAATTTTTCTAGCGAGACTTTGATCGTGTTTGTTGGCTATGCTAGATATCCATTCATCTATGTCAATTCCGGTAATTTCTCGGACCTTTTCTTTTTTCTTAATTACTTTATATTTTCTTTGCTCATTGTATACGTGGTATATGAGGTCAGTCAAATAGTCTTTGAGCTTTTCTGTATCTTCATCCTCCCAGTTTAGAGATCTTCTATTGGTTGCAATGACGTCTTTTCCCAATTGTTCTATGAAATCGACATTAAGCCAGCCAGTAAGATATTTGAATCCGAAACTTGATGATTTTGCGTCGTAAAAATTATTTTCATTAGCAAGTTTACCTCGAGAGAAAAGAGCTATTCCTTCCATATAAGAAGGAACTGTTTTTTTTGCAGAAATAATCTGTCCGTTTATCTGATTTCCGTAATCATATGCTTTGACGGGCGTAAAGTCCTTGATCGGGATAGTCCATGTAAACTCAGCATCTAGAGATTCATACTTGAACTTATTTTCTATCTTTAAAGCATTCTTGGTATCGTCATTGTGAATAATTTTCACGCAAAAGCTTGGTTCATCAAACACATTAAAATATCTAGACAAAGAATACGCAATTTCTATTTTATCAAACGGCGATTTTCTTTTTAGGTTAGTCATTTTAATGACAGTGCCCTTTTGTTGATCTGACTTTTGATTTCTTACGAGAACTTCTGGTCGGTAAGGTTCTTTTCTTTGGCTGGCCTCTTTCAATTTATTCAAGTCCATTACAAATACGTTTTTGACGTAATCCCTAATTGTTTCAACTTGAATGTGAGATGCAATACCGAAAAAAGATAATTTCCCAATACCTTTTTTCCCGATAACCCATCTTTTTCCAAATTCGCTTTTTTCCGAATTTTCGATAGCTCTTCTATTACGTCCAATTTTCAAAAACCGTTCATTGATCTGATCGAAAGTCATTCCGTGCCCATTATCATCTATTATAATATCTTTGTCCTTTTCTGAATCATTGAGGTAAATCAGCACTTCACTTGCTTCTGCGTCATATGAATTTGCAATTAACTCCGCAATAACGGAAGGAAGTTTGGAATATTGATTGATTCCCAAATGTTCTATTGTATTTGGGTCAAATTCCATGACAAGCTGATCTGCCGACATGTTCTTAGTCCTATGAAATGATGGCTATACCGATTCTTTTTGCTAATTCAGGTGGAACTGCATTACCAATTTGCCGGGCGATAGACGTTTTACTAGGGCCTTTGAAAACGTATTTTCTTGGAAATGTTTGTAAAGTTGCACCTTCTCTCAAAGAAAGTCCTCGATTTTCATCCGGATGCCCGAATCTTCCGTTGGATATACTGTAAAATTTTGTCGTGATGGTCGGCGCTGGCTTATCCCAAAACATTCTGCCGTATATGTCGGAAAACATTTTGTCTTTTCCCTTGTATGCATCAATTTGTAATTCGGAATCATTTTTCCATGCAAGACGAGTTCCGCCATTATGAGGCGTTTGCCGAATTCTCATTAAATTCTTTTCGGAAAGAACAGACACGCTGTGGAGAAAATTTGTCGGGTCCGTATATCCTGCCGGAATTTTTTTGAAACCATTTTTCGGGCCTATAAAATCTCTAACTACCGGTAGGTCTTCTTTTCGCGCTTTTGGCCATTTGATCTTTTTCTTTACTCTCGACGCGATTAAAAGAAATCTCCTTCTTTTCTGTGGAACCCCATACTGATGAGTATTGATAATCCTATGTTCAACAACATACAAATTTTCATTAAGGAATTTAATGAAATGCGGAAGCGGGCTCTCATCAACTCTGTTTAAGATTCCCGGTACATTTTCTATAACGATATAACCCGGTTTGAAATAATCAACGAATCTCTGAAAATCAGCCAATAGATTCTTGCTCTTAGAACCCTTTGATCTGTCAGTATTAATGTGAGTCCAATATTGACAGGGGCTACATCCGATAAAAACAAGATTATCATCGTGTTTCTTGATTTTTGTTATTGCTTTCAGTTCTTCAGGGGAAAAAATTGTAATGTCTTTTTCAATAAACGTAGTGCCCGTGTTATTTGCCTCGTACGTCTCTTTACACTCAGGATCGATATCGATTCCTGCAATCACATCTATTCCGGCTTTTCGCATTCCGCAGGTCATCCCACCTGCGCCGCAGAAGAAATCTATTGCCGACAATTTTATTTTTTTCATTTTAAACGCTATATGAGGTAAGTATAATGCGATAGATAGGAACAAAAGTAACTTAAGCAAAGGTTTTTTTGTGTGCAAGAAAAATATTATTGTGTACGGCAGGTCTTAAAAGCAATGTGGAAATTTTCATTTCTTATCCGGGGGACTATCATTTCTTTGAGAAATATCCTTATTTTGATTTGCTAATAACCCATTCTTTTTCACAAATTCATCAAACATCTTTTTCAACTCCCGCGAAGGCAACGGTTTACCACCGACGGTTTTTCTAATATTTTCGTTTTTCATCTTAAGGTTGAGAATGTATTTAATTTTTACTAATTAATATACAACGTCTGGATGGCTATTTCCAAATCAAACTTTTGCATTTCCATGAAAATATTTCTCGCTGACTGGATCCTTCTTATCACTTCGCCAAAGATTAAAAACGGGGCGGTTGTTATTGCCGATGACGGACGTATTGCCGATGTTGGTATTCAACAAGATATCCTGAAAAAATATTCGGATAAGAATATTCAGGTTGCCGAATCGAAAAACACCATTATCATGCCCGGGCTTGTCAATGCGCATACGCATTTGGAGCTCTCCATGATGAAGGGCGTTATTCCGCGCGGCTTAAGTTTCAGCGATTGGGTATTCGAGGCTATTACTAAACGGCTCCAGTTCAATGACGCTACGATTTCCGCCGATTGTGAAAAACAAATTCACGCGCTGGAAGCCTGCGGTACCGTTGCGGTCGGTGACATCGCCAATCATTCTGCCACCTCGATGCCCTTGCTCGAAAAATCATCTTTATACGCTGTCGTATTCAATGAGGTCACCGGCTTTTCAGGCGCGGTCGCGCAGGATCGATTTCAGGAATTTGTCAATAAAATCTCCGATACCCCTCACCGTAATACACGGCAGGCATTAGCGCCTCACGCGCCTTATTCCGTATCGCCGGAACTTTTTAGATTAATAGCTGCATATAACAGCGATTCAAGAATTTCTACCGTTCATCTGGCTGAATCAAAAGACGAAATCGCATTTCTCCAAACAGGTTCCGGCAGCATGAAAGAGATGATCCAAAAAATCGGACGATGGGACGAAAATTGGAAAGCGCCGAAAACAACACCTGTTTCATATCTGAAGAAATTGGGAATTCTGAATTCTAAATTATTAATTGTTCACGCGGTACATGTGACTGATGATGATATTGAATTACTCCGGTCGCAAAGCGTCCATATCTGTTCTTGTCCGCGAAGCAATGTTCAGATCGATGTCGGCGGAACAGCGCCGATAGAAAAATATCTTAATGCCGGATTGAATGTTTGTTTGGGAACCGACAGTCTTGCCAGTAACGACGATTTGAATCTGTGGAATGAAATGACTTTTTTCAAGTCCATTCATCCCGCCATTCCCAATGAAAAAATTATCGAAATGGCTACAATAAACGGCGCGCGCGTTTTGGGATTTGATAGCCAGATCGGCAGTATTGAAAAAGGGAAAGACGCGGCATTGATCCGCGTGGAAAGCAACAAACCGATCGACGATCCGGAGTCTTTTGTACTGTCGGGATACGATAGATTTTCAGCGGTCCACATAAATGAATGTGCTTATCGGGTTTACTCACATACGTCATGGTGAACGGAGTCGAACCATGACCAAGTTTAGTAAAATCAGTCTTCGACTTCGCTGGTATGTAAATAGTCAATAGTCACGCTGTCTTTTTTTATTTATTAAGGATAACTAAATCGATTCTTAAGCTGGTATTAACAGTCACCGTTTTCAGCGGGCTGCAAGGTCTTTTCAAATGAATTTAATGGAGTAGCCGCAGTCTCAGGGTAATCCCGAAGGACACGAAGTCGATAACGGTCTACTCCGTTTTTTTGGTAGAATCGAATTAAGCTAATACTCCTGTTTGATAAGGTTCACCGGTCAACCAAACATGACGAACACGACGCAAAAGATTTTTCGCAATTCGAATGATGGCTTCTTGTTTTTTCATCCGTTTGCACAGTTCGATGAAGCGTTCCATCAGCGCCGGATCGCGACGCACTGCAACCCAAGCGGCTTCGATCAAGAGATACCTAAGATAATGATTGTGACGCGAAGACAGGTGAGCCCTGGACTCCCAATCTCCGGAGGATTGCAG
>JAEUSJ010000550.1 GCA_016788215.1 bacterium
TGAACCGGTTTTCAAGTACTCCTTCCAACCGGATCCAGACACATATCCACGAACAATACACTCAATGGGCAGGGCTTGTGATTTATGAACCAACATACTGCGTTTTTCGAGTGCCGAATCATAGGGTTTACATATATCAGGAAATGTTTTAACATCGGTGGATACAAAGTGATTTCGTATTATCGAATCGGTCTGACCAAACCAAAAAGCGGAAATTTGATTCAACACCTCCCCTTTTCGTGGTATTGCGTTGGGCATAATAACGTCGAACGCTGATATACGATCGGTGACAACAATTAGCAGATAATTATCCAGGTCGTACACATCACGTACTTTTCCGCGGCGCATGAGCGGAATATTTTCAAAATTTGTTTGCGTCACAAGCATTATACTTCCTCGCCTTATTTTCCGTGGCAGTGTTTAAATTTCTTTCCGCTTCCGCAAGGACATGGGTCATTGCGGCCAACTTTTTGCTCTGCCCTGACCGGTGTGTGACTGACTTTTGCGGGCTGTTCCTCACCTTGCCCTTCAGGTGCTCCGGTAAAACCCATGCCGTCAGTAGAAGCATGAACCGTACGTAATGCCCGCGCGCGTTT
>JAEUSJ010000551.1 GCA_016788215.1 bacterium
CAATACCGTCAACTGTTCCTTGTAGACCAACGAATCGGGAAGACTGATGACCAATGCCATGGACAAAGAGCCTTTTAGGTTTCCCAGCACCAATACGTGCTGCCATTTGAACGGAATTTCGTCGGGCAACTCCTTCATTTTTCGTTTACCAAAGACATTGACAAGCAAAGAAAACGGATAAATAAACACCACTCTGCCAAAATTGACGGCAAGCAGCGCGATCAGAATAATTCCGAAATGATCCAGCAGCATCGTAAAATTGACCTGTAGTCCTATGATGATGAACAGAACTGAATTGAGCGTAAACGCAGCAAAACTCCAAAAAGAGGATAAGGCGATCTGTGTAGTGGCTGAAATGGCCATTCGCTGGCGAAACGTGCCCAGCATAAGCGACGTGGTAACGACCGCGACGATGGACGAGACGGTTAATTCTTCCGCCAATAGAAATATGCCGTAGATAACCATGACAGTGAACATGATTTCCACCAAATGATCTTTGACCTTTTTCATGACCCAGCCTGCGCCGTATCCGCCGGCCATGCCCAGCACAAAACCGCCCGCGTACGACAGGATCAGGCTGAGTGTAAAACTGGT
>JAEUSJ010000552.1 GCA_016788215.1 bacterium
ATGGAAGTTTCAAAAACAAGGTCTTCCGTAAAATAATTGCGAACTTCTTCGTGAACGATTTGCGAAGCCATGCTATTGTCATCGAACATCGTCAGTAGGACGCCCGCTATTTCAATACTGTGATTTGTATTCTTTTTGATGTCAATCAATTGATGCAAAAGTTGCGGGAATGTTCTAAGGCTGAGCGGCTCGCTTTGTAGCGGAATGATCGCATAATCTGAAGCGATTAGAGCCCCGGTAGAAATAAGGCCGATACCCGGAGGGCAGTCGATGAGTATGAGATCGTAATACGGCGCAGCATTTAGAACGGATTCACGAAATAATCCGGTAGCCCGGGTGGCGTCTTCAAAAGCCTGAATTTTAGAGTTAGAGTTTGGAATTCCGGAGTCCATTACAAATAGATTTTCTAATTCCGTTGGCTGTGCGCCGTCGAGAATCTCAGCTTCACCGCAAAAAACCTGGTATAGGCCGAACGGAGAATTCGGGTGTTTATTGAGGCTGTAAACTATTCCGCCCTGAGGGTCTGCGTCGATAATCAGAACTTTCCTGTTACTTCTTGCAAAAGCAACGCCGAGATTGAGCGCGGTGGTTGT
>JAEUSJ010000553.1 GCA_016788215.1 bacterium
ATTAAAGACACGCTCCTACGATGATAAAACAACCGGCGCGAAAAAATTCATTACCGAAGTAGTCGGTGATCAGATGAATATGCTGGGTGGGAAAGGCGATGGAGGAAGCGGGGACTACGTTCCGCCGCCAGGCGAAATGGATTCCAGCGCGCCGTCCGGCACTGCGGATTCATCGTCGGGCTCTTCCAATAACGACGATCTACCGTTTTAGATCATAATAACCATTGCACATGTAAAAGCCGTCACCCTGGCGTGAGCGTCGTCGAACGCTTATCGAATGGGGCGGCTTTTTTTGATGGTTGTTTGACCCGCATTGGGGCAAGGTAATTCAGAACGGTCATCCTGAAAGGATTTTTTTTTGATCATAGATTATACTTTATTCAAAAAAAATTCTTACAGACTTTATGTTTAAAAGGTAAGCATTAGTAGATTGATATCAAACAAGGAGGCTTACCATGAATACCGTGATACGATCATTAGACTTTCAGGGTCACGACATTTTTGTGGCAATGGATACGCACAAAAAAAACTGGAAGACATGCATCTTGACAAAGCAAATGGAACATAAGATATTTACACAGCCGCCGCAAGTG
>JAEUSJ010000554.1 GCA_016788215.1 bacterium
ATATTCCTGCTGAGTATGATTTTAAAAAATTATACCCGCTCGACAGGGAATGGATTAATACCGGCAACAGTTGTATAATAAATCCTAAAGGAGAAATCATTGCGGGGCCCATTGAAGCAAGAGAAGAAATTTTATATGCTGATATAGATTTAACGCAGATAACCTCAGCTAAAAGAATATTTGATGCGGCAGGGCATTATGCAAGACCCGATGTATTCAAATTCACCGTAAATAGAAAGACAAATAACAACATTGATATAACGGACTAAGAATTCAAAATGATTCTTTCAGAATGACAGTTCCCGTTATTAGTATTTTACAAATTATGCCCGTGTGGCTACATTTAAAGCGCCCATCGTAGTTCTTTTCTATTGTTGGAGTTCCATCATGACTTTTCAGATATAGTAATTTTAGATAAACTCAATTACAGAAAAATTTATGCGCAATTTTTTCTTAAAATTGGAGGATTGGAATGAAGATTCTATGTTTGACCGTCTTAATTTCCATGTCAGTATATGCACAAAACGATTCTGTTGAGTCTATAAGATTTGCTAAAGATCCATCAAAAGCATATAACCTCTCACTTTTGAAT
>JAEUSJ010000555.1 GCA_016788215.1 bacterium
AATTTTTTTCTGATTTCCGGCAGATCATAATTAAACCGCCCGGAAGACAGAAACATGGAAGATTCTTCACGAATCCACTTTTCCGATTCACGATCAAAATAATTTTTTATGAAACTCGGAATATCGCGCTTTTTGATTTCCTGCAACGACACGCGTTCATCTCTTCCAATGATTTTTTTGTCAAGATTCAGCGTAATGCCGTCTATTTCAGTAATGACCATGACTTACTCCTTCTGATGTTTGCATTTGAATTCATGTATTTAACAAAAATTATAAAACGATTTCCAGTCCTTCTTTCGCTCCGAAGACTTCTGTTGGACATCCCTTTTCCTGAAGTAGTTTTTTCACGGTATCAACAATCGTGTCCACATACGCGTCGTCATGTCCCGGATCGTGATGGTATATGGCCAGCCGCTTAACCTGCGCTTTCCATGCAATTTCTGCAACATAGTCGTACGGGGAATGCCCCCAGCCGACTTTCGTTTTATACTCATCGGGCGTGTATTGGCAGTCGTGAACGAGGAGATCAGTCCCCTTGGAAAAATTAATGATACGGTAGTTGTTATTTCCCTTGTACTTCATCCCTTCAAA
>JAEUSJ010000556.1 GCA_016788215.1 bacterium
TGAATGTACATTTTGTAAAAAAAATAATCTTTGAATTTAAGAATCTGTTTTTAAACTCTGACATACTGTCTGATATAAATCTTCCCGGAATCAGCAATTTAAAAGTGAATTCATCTGCCTGAATGTATATCCTATTTTCTATGAGAAAAGTATGGTAATAAAATAACTCAGCTCATCCAGTTTTTCTTTGCTTCAGGATTCCACTTTGTAGTGGTTTTCTTGAGCAATGTCCAGAATTCGATCGAACTCTTTCCAGTAATATCACACACTCCGAATTTTGACTCATTCCATCCGCCGAATGAAAACGGCTCTCTCGGAACAGGCACGCCGATGTTTATCCCTATCATTCCTGCGCTTGCATGGTCCATCACATATCTTGCAGCGCTTCCGCTCTGTGTAAATACAGATGCTGCATTTCCGTATTCGGAAGTGTTTTCAATTCCGATTGCTTCATCCAAATCCTTCACTCTTATAATCGAAAGTACTGGACCAAAGACTTCCTCTTTTGCAATTGCCATTCCGGGAGTTACATAATCTATCACTGTCGGTCCCACATAAAACCCTTCTTCTTTCCCTTCGACCACTGTATTT
>JAEUSJ010000557.1 GCA_016788215.1 bacterium
AATTTTTTTCTGATTTCCGGCAGATCATAATTAAACCGCCCGGAAGACAGAAACATGGAAGATTCTTCACGAATCCATTTTTCCGATTCACGGTCAAAATAGTTTTTTATGAAACTCGGAATGTCGCGCTTTTTAATTTCCTGTAACGACACGCGTTCATCTCTTCCGATAATCTTTTTGTCAAGATTCAGCGTAATGCCGTCTATCTCAGTAATGACCATGACTTACTCCTTCTGATGTTTGCAGGTGAATTCATCTATTTACAAAAATTATAAAACAATTTCCATTCCTTCTTTCGCCCCGAAAACTTCCGTCGGGCATCCCTTTTCCTGAAGTATTTTTTTTACGGCCTCAACAATCGTATTCACATATGCATCGTCATGCCCCGGATCGTGATGGTATATAGCCAAACGTTTTACCTGCGCTTTCCATGCAATTTCTGCAACATAGTCGTACGGGGAATGCCCCCAGCCGACTTTTGTTTTATACTCATCGGGCGTGTATTGGCAGTCATGAACGAGGAGATCAGTCCCCTTGGAAAAATTAATGATACGGTAGTTGTTATTTCCCTTGTACTTCATCCCTTCAAA
>JAEUSJ010000558.1 GCA_016788215.1 bacterium
GAAGCATGGGAAAAATTTACCGAAAATCCATTCGATGTTGTGCTCACCGATATTACGATGCCCGGTATCACGGGCATTGAACTTTTGAAACGCGTCAAAAAAGAACGCCCCCAGACTTTTGTTATTATGATGACTGCTTACGGCTCGGATGAGAAAAAAGAAGAAGCTATGAATAATGGCGCTTTCCGGTACGTTGAGAAACCGTTTGAAATAAAGGCAATGAAAAATATTATCGCAGAAGCGGTGAAGTAAACTCGAAGGTTATTGTGTAATGGCCCTGGTTGGTAATTTAAAAGATTTGAAACTGGCAAATATTGTTCAGTTGAACTGTCTGGAGAAAAATGAAGCGTTATTCACGCTCGATCTCCGGCAGAAAGTCGGCAAGATCTATTTTGCGGAAGGCAATATCGTTCACGCGACCTTCGGCAATTCAGAAGGCGAAGAAGCCGTTCATCAGATTTTAAAGATCAAAGAGGGGCCGTTCAAAGTTGAAAACGATGTTCCGCCGCCGAAACGCACGATCACGACGCCGTGGAGCAATCTACTGCTGGAAGGCCTGCGAATTATTGACGAAGCGACTGAAGCCAA
>JAEUSJ010000559.1 GCA_016788215.1 bacterium
GTTGCGAAAATAGTCTTCGATCCGTCTGTAATTTCTTACAAAGAACTTCTCGAGGTTTTCTGGACAACGCACGATCCGACTACACTCAACAAACAGGGTGCTGATATAGGCACACAGTACAGGTCTTCAATATTTTACACCGGAGACGAGCAGAAGAAAGAGGCTGAGCTTTCAAAAAAAGAAACAGCTCCCCAGATCTGGGACGGTGATATTGTAACGGTGATTGAACCTCTGACTGTATTTTACAAAGCCGAAGATTATCATCAGAATTATTACAATGAAAATTCCGGACAAAGTTACTGTCAGTTTGTAATAAACCCAAAACTGGAAAAATTCAGAAAAAAATACAGGAATAAACTGAAAGATCAGTAAATTCTCCTTAATACACATTCAAAACCTGTTTATTTTAAACATCAGAGTGTACAGTAGAATTAATTTCATTATCAGAATTTATGTTCATTTCCGGATTTCGGATTTAACGATGTATCCAATCTACTATGGTATTTTGAAATGAAGTTTTTTATTTTAAAATAAAGACTAAGACCCTCATTAAATCCGGGAAACACTTTTTAATCTTCAGTAAAACCA
>JAEUSJ010000055.1:0-11847 GCA_016788215.1 bacterium
GATCGCGCGTCTGGAAGGACAGGTTGAAGGTATCTCGAGAAAACTTCAAAACGAAGATTTTGTTGCCAAGGCTCCTGCGCAGGTGATCGAGATAGAAAAAGCAAAATTGGATAATTTCCGCGAAACGATAAAAACGTTACGTGGAAGTTTAGAACAGTTTAAGAGTTAATGCCACGGCTCCTCCTCCTAATTCGATAGAGATGTGAACACGTTTTATTCATATCAAATCTTCTCAATTTATGACCTTTTCAGACCGACTCTCGCAATCATCCATCATTATTCTTGACGGCGCGACGGGCAGTGAACTCGAGGCGCGCGGAGTCAAAACCCTATTGCCTTTGTGGTCAACGGTCGCTTTGCTGAGCCGTGAAGGGCGGAAAACCCTGCGATCGATTCATCGCGATTACATTCATGCCGGAGCGGAAATCATTACCGCAAATACGTTTCGCACCAATTACCGTGCATTAAAAAAGGAAAGCATGGAGTCGCGCGCCTTTGAATTGACGCGTATCGCCGTTGATGAAGTTCGATTTGCCCGGGAAGAATCAAAAGTAACCTCACCGGTTCTTATCGCCGGTTCTGTTGCGCCCGTGGAGGATTGTTACTCGCCGGAACTTGTTCCAGCGAGCGAAGAACTTCTTGACGAGCACCGCCGGCACATTGATAATTTATATAACTCCGGCGTGGATGTGATTTTAATTGAAACGATGAACACGATTCGCGAAGCGGTGATCGCGCTGGAGTATGCGAAACAAACAGAGTTGCCTGTTCTGGTTAGTTTCATCTGCAAAGACCCGGAACATCTGCTGAGCGGCGAATCTTTAGAAAAGGCGGTCGAAAGCATCGCGGTTTTGAAACCCGATGTCATTTTGATCAACTGCGTTGATGTGAATTTAATAGAAGGAAATCTGGAAGCGCTTCGAAGTCTGACGAGTTTACCTATCGGCGGATACGCGAACGTTCTCAAAAAAGGACATACAACGGAATCTGATATAACACCGCAGGATTATGCAAAACGTGTGGAAGACTGGATCAACCGCTTTCAAATGAAAGTCGTCGGCGGATGCTGCGGTACAACACCGAAACATATTCAGTATCTTAAAGAAGCATAGTTACTTTCCGGCGGATGGCGCAAATTTACGCAGATAATCCTATTGAGTAGTCAATATAAAATAATTTAACTGTTGAAATTCTACACATAATACATTTTTTAATTAGATCTGTTAATATTTGTTTTTTATATAGATAGAATTATTTTAAGAACATGACAAAAATCATTTACAAGTGATTAACTTATGCTTAAATTGCAGCCACTTAGACTTATACGGTAACTCATAATAAATAAAACGAGGCATATATGTCAGATTACACGAAAAAAATAATTACACATGTAAAAGCGAAAAACCCGTCTGAACCTGAATTTCACCAGGCAGTTGAAGAAGTGGTGGAATCGCTGGATTTGGTTTTGGAAAGACATCCTGAATACCGTTCCGCCAAAATTTTGGAAAGAATGGTCGAGCCGGAACGCGTCGTAATGTTCCGAGTTCCATGGGTTGACGATCAGGGAGAAATTCAGGTCAATCGCGGATTCCGTATTCAAATGAACAGCGCGATCGGGCCATATAAAGGCGGCTTGCGTTTTCACGCATCGGTTACATTAGGAATTTTAAAATTTTTGGCATTTGAACAGGTTTTCAAAAACGCATTGACTACGCTCCCGATGGGCGGCGGCAAAGGCGGATCGGATTTTGCGTTTTTGCCAAAGTTTTATGACGGAACTTCATCGTCACATTGGCCCGAATGTGGACGTACCTGCGGGCGATATCGGCGTGGGCGGGCGCGAAATCGGATTTCTTTTCGGACAATATAAGCGCCTGACACGCGATTTCTCCGGTGTTTTGACGGGTAAAGGATTGAACTGGGGCGGCTCACTGATTCGTCCGGAAGCAACCGGTTTCGGCGTAACGTATTTTGCGGAAGAAATGCTGAAGACTAAAGGTCAATCGCTGGCAGGTAAAATTGTCGCAGTCTCAGGATTTGGCAATGTTGCCTGGGGTGCCGCGAAAAAAGTTACGGAACTCGGCGGGAAAGTGGTCACGCTCTCCGGTCCTGATGGATTTGTTTATGACAAAGACGGAATCAAAGGCGAGAAGATCGATTACATGCTTCAGATGCGCGCTAGTGGAAACGACCGTGTGAAAGATTATGCGGATAAATTCAAAACGGAATTTTTTGCAGGCAAACGTCCATGGAGCGTCAAAGTGGACGTTGCTCTGCCCTGCGCCACCCAGAATGAGTTGGATGAAAACGATGCTAAAGAATTGGTAAAGAACGGATGCAAATGTGTTGCAGAAGGCGCGAATATGCCGACGACCATTGCAGGCTTCAAAGTATTTACCGAAGCGGGTATTCTCTACGCGCCGGGCAAGGCTTCCAATGCGGGCGGCGTAGCCACGTCAGGACTTGAAATGTCGCAGAACAGCATGCGTCTGCCGTGGTCGGCTGAAGAAGTGGACCATCGCTTACACGAGATCATGAGGAATATTCATCAAACCTGCGTCGATACCGCTGCGAAATACGGCACGCCGGGCAACTATGTGAATGGCGCGAATATCGCGGGATTTCTCAAGGTAGCCGATTCGATGCTGGATCAGGGTCTTGTATAATTTCGATTTTCATACAGATTGCATTAATGATCGGAGCGCCAAAACGCTCCGATTTTTTTTGTTCAAAAAAAATGAACAGCTATAAATTTTGTCATATTGTCAATTTTAAAAAATATTCAATTTTGAATTTTAGCATTAAAATATAGTGGAACAATCAAAACTATTTCTCTATCTTAAATTAAAGATAATTACATAAAACATTCCGATTTGAAAGGTTTATGTTGTCAACAGACGTCATTTATGATCCGATTATTGAGATCGAAAACAAGATCGTTTCTGAAATAAACCCGTATCGGCCTCAGAATAATAAGTTAAATGCAGACGATAAGAGGTTTCACGATTGGTATCGATTTGTTCTTTCTTTCCCGGCTCACCTTGTTCGCAAATACCTCGAAGAATTCTGCCAGAGTTCTAATAGCATAGTGCTTGATCCTTTTTGTGGTACGGGAACAACGTTAGTTGAATCAAAACTTCATGGGTATAGGTCGATCGGAATTGAAGCTAACCCATTTGCGCATTTCGCATCTGCAACAAAACTCAATTGGAGCATTTCTGTTGATAAATTTCTTGAATGCAGTCAGGGCATTGTTGATGATGTTCGAAAACAATTTTTAAAAGAAGGTATTAACGATGACGAAGAATCGAACGAAATTTTGCTAAAAACGGATTTGAGACAGTTAACACCAGAGCTGACAAAATTAATACTTCGAAACTCAATTTGCCCTCTTCCTCTCCATAAAACTCTAATTCTCTTAGATAAAATTAATGAGTTTAAAGCTCAAAATTTTCATCCACACCTTGTCTTGGCGCTTGGTAAGACCTTAGTCTTTCGTATTAGTAATTTAAAATTTGGACCCGAAGTTGGTGTTGGTAAGATCAAACGCGATGCACCGATTTTAGCTTCCTGGTTACTCGAAATTAATAAAATGGCTGAAGATTTGAGAACAATTTCAGGAAACCTCCATGTCGAATCGTTAGCACACCTTGGAGATTCCCGTCAAGTTAATCTACTAATTCCGGCACAGTCAGTAGACACAGTTATTACATCGCCGCCATATCCGAATGAAAAAGACTATACCCGTACTACAAGACTTGAGTCCATCGTTCTTGGATTCATCGCCAGTAAAGATGAATTAAGAAGATTTAAGAAAACGCTGATTCGATCAAACACAAGGGGCGTGTATAAGGACGACGACGATCATCAGTGGATTTCCCATCATCCGGAAATATTAAGAATCGCCGAACAAATCGAGAGGCGACGCATTGAACTAAAAAAAACGTCCGGGTTTGAGCGTCTTTACGGGAGAGTTACGCAATTATATTTTGGAGGAATGGCCAAACATCTTAAGGAACTTCAGATGGTTCTCAAACCGGGAGCGCGTTTAGCTTATGTTGTGGGTGACCAGGCGTCCTACTTAAGAGTCATGATTCGAACAGGCCAAATCATAGCGGACATTGCTGAACATTTAGGTTACAAAGTTGATCGAATCGACCTTTTCAGAACACGATTTGCGACAGCTACCGGAGAACAATTAAGAGAGGAGGTAGTCATTTTAACATGGCCAGGAAAAAAAACGTAAAAAAAGCAAATGCTTATATCCAAATTATTGAAAGAATTTTCCTTCTGTACTATCATAAGGGCGATACGGAGGTCCCATTCGAACGTACTGATATTACAAAGGCTGCAAAACACTTAAAAGTTACATTACCTAAAAATCTCGGGGATGTAATCTATTCTTTTAGATACAGAGCCGCATTACCGGATTCCATCAAATCCGAAGCGCCACTAGGGACTGAATGGATCATAAGACCTTCCGGGCAATCAAAATATAAATTTCAAGTTGCTCCATTCTCGAACATAATTCCTTCAGAGTTTTTGAGTGAAACAAAAATTCCAAACGCCACACCTGGAATAATCGAGTCGTATGCGCTTTCAGACGAACAGGCACTTTTAGCAAAAATAAGATATAATCGATTAGTAGACATTTTTACAGGTATAACCTGTTATTCTTTGCAAAGTCATTTACGAACCAACATTCCTGAATTGGGGCAAGCTGAAACGGATGAAATTTATGTAGGACTAGACAAAAAGGGGATTCATTATGTTATCCCAGTTCAGGCTAAAGGGACACAAGATAAACTTGGAATTGTTCAGATAGAACAAGACATTGCCATTTGTAGCGCGAAATTTCCAAATCTCGTAGCAAAACCAATAGGTGCACAGTTCATGGCAAATGATTTGATTGCATTGTTTGAATTTGAAATGACTCCGAACGGAATTTCCGTTGCATCCGAAAAACACTACCGTCTTGTTGATCCGAGTGAGCTTAGCCAGGAAGATTTGCGTAATTATAGAAATAGAACAGAATAAACGCTTAGTGATTTGCCTACGCATTTACCACCTACATAACACCTATGTACCGCGACCTTACCTCAGATAATTTAGATCATAACCCGCAGAGTGGCGGCTACAGTACGCGCATTCACCGTTTTCAAAAACTGATGCGCTTTAAAGTACGGGATATCCTGCTCGTGTCAAGTTTGTACGATTCGTACTTATTCGAAGAGGATGGCCGCCTCTACGAATTGATCTACAACGAATATCAAGGCCTCAATCTCAGCCATGCGCCGGAGATCACGCACGCATTGAACGGTAAAGAAGCGTTGGAACTTCTGGGCGAGGAAAACCGCTTCGATCTGATCATCACGTCGCTGCATATCGAAGATATGCATGTGGTTAAATTGGCTAAAATGATCCGCGATGCCGGCTTTTCAACGCCGATCATTTTACTGGCGTATGATAACCGTGAACGTAAGGAACTGGTATCCAATTTCGACACTTCGATCTTTGAAAATATTTTTATCTGGCAGGGTGATTACCGGTTACTCATCGCGATTATCAAATTGGTTGAAGACAGAGCCAATGTCGAGCACGATACGCAGACCATCGGCGTTCAAACGATCATTTTGGTGGAGGATAACGTCAAATTCTTTTCATCATATCTTCCGCTCATCTACAAAGAAATTCTCAAACAATCGCAGGAACTGATCTCCGAAGGCGTTAATCTAAGCCATAAATCCTTGCGTATGCGGGCACGCCCAAAAATACTTTTATGCACCAACTATGAAGATGCGTGGGCATGTTTTGAAAAATATCAGGAAAACGTGCTTGGCATTATTTCCGATATCAATTTCAAACGTAACGGGGTCAAAGATCCTGTGGGCGGTATTTCATTCGCAATCAACGTGCGTGAGAAACATCCGGATATTCCAATTCTTCTCCAATCAAGCAATGCGGGATTTGCCGGACGGGCGCAGGAGATTGGCTGCGCTTTTATTCAGAAAGGTTCGCCGCGGCTTTTGCACGAACTGCGGAGTTTTATGATCAACAACTTCGGTTTCGGTGACTTTGTTTTCCGACTTCCTGACGGAACGGAAGTCGGCCGCGCGCATACTCTAAAAGAGCTGGAAGAACAACTCTGCACGGTTCCTGAGGAAAGTATTCGATATCACGCCGACCGTAACCATTTTTCAAACTGGTTAAAAGCGCGCACGGAATTCTGGCTTGCACAGAAATTAAAGCCGCGAACCGTATCTGAATTCAATTCTATCAATGACCTGCGTGAAGTGCTGATCAATTCCTTACGATTGTATTTGGATCTACGCAAGCGCGGAGTCATGACCGATTTTTCAAAAGAAACGTTTGACATTAATACCGGGTTTGCGCGGATCGGCGGCGGATCGGTGGGTGGGAAAGCACGCGGCCTGGGCTTCGCCAACGTATTGATTAATAATTATGATGTATATGAAAAATTTGAAGACACCCATATTGCCGTTCCGTCTGCCGTCGTCATCGGAACGGATGTGTTTGATCAGTTTTTGCATGAAAATAATCTTGAAAGTTTTGCGCTCCAGTCTAATGACGACGTGGAGACCAATCGACGCTTTGTCGAGGCAAAAAAATTTCCGAGAGAAGTCATTCGGAAATTAAAAGACTATCTGGAGTTGGTCAAAGAACCTCTCGCTGTGCGTTCTTCCAGTCTATTGGAAGATTCCCAATACCAGCCGTTTGCCGGGGTCTATGAAACGTTCATGATTCCTAATAACGATAAGAGCCTAAAGATTCGTCTTGATGAATTGCTGGACAGTATCAAACGTGTTTATGCCTCGACCTTTTATAGGGCTGCCAAGGATTATATGAAAGTCACGGCGCATCGTCTGGAAGAAGAAAAAATGGCGGTTATCGTTCAGCGGATGGTTGGATCGCATAACAACGGCCGATTTTATCCTACTTTTGCCGGTGTGGCCAAGTCATACAATTTCTATCCGGTACCTCCTCAAAAGGCTGAAGACGGAATTGTGCTTTTAGCCTTAGGATTAGGTAAGACGGTTGTAGAGGGGGGGAATACCGTGAGATTTTGTCCCAAATATCCACGGCACCTGCTTCAATTTTTTTCTACCAAGGAAACGATCAAAAACGCCCAGCATGATTTTTTTGCGCTGAATATGAATTATCGTCTATCTAAAAATGTCATCGAAACGCATGACTTGCTTGTTCAACGATTTGACCTCACCGAGGCTGAAAAAGACGGTACGCTACACTGGGCAGGCTCAACTTATTCTTCCGAAAACGAAATGGTATATGACGGTATATCGAGGGCCGGCACACGTATTGTCACGTTTGCTCCTGTTTTGAAACACAAAATTTTTCCGCTGCCTGAAATACTCGACTTGCTGTTAGAGTTAGGAAGTTGGGGTGTGGGAACGCCCGTTGAAATCGAATTTGCGGTGAACATGAATGTTCCGTCGGGCGCGCCCAAAGAATTTTGCGTTTTGCAGTTGCGGCCGCTGGTGTTGAGCCAGGAATCGGAAGAATTAAATGTCGATAATTCCAGTTCGGATCAAATGGTGTGTTACAGTCAGCATGCGTTGGGCAATGGGGCCATTAACGATATATTTGATATCGTGGTCGTCGACATTGAAAAATTTGACAGGTCAAAAAGCCAGGAAACAGCCGAAGAGGTTGGAAAATTAAATGCAAAATTGATTTCGCTCAAGCGGCCGTATGTTCTCATCGGCGTGGGACGCTGGGGTTCGCTGGATCACTGGCTAGGAATTCCAGTGACTTGGGATCAGATTTCCGGAGCCAGCGCAATTGTAGAATCCGGGTTCAAAGACTTTGACGTCACGCCTTCGCAAGGTTCTCATTTTTTTCAAAATATAACGTCATTTAGAATTGGTTATTTTACGGTCAATTCTTTTTTGCACGAGGGATTTATTAACTGGGATTGGTTGACACAGCAAAATGCAGTGGAAGAATTGCAGTATACGCGTCATTTGCAATTTGAATCTCCGATTGTTGTTCGGATCAACGGGCATCAAAACAAAGGAGTCATCCTAAAACCGGGAATCTGAACGTAGATTTTTTTAAGCCTGCCAGAAAGCCCCCGCAATAAACTTTTATCATTTTATTTGCATTTAAAATAAAACGATAATATATTCACATGAGTAAACACTTGCTTCCTGAAACGGCCCTGTTTCCGGGAATATCCTCATGTTGGATAGTGGATTACAAATCACCTGCCTGAATCAATCTCTTCCTTTTATTTGTGCGCCCTTCTTCGGCCTAGATGACCAATTGGATAGTTACATACGCGATAGAGGTACACCATGAACACCGATGAAATTATTCCGGTTATTCAGAAATTCCAGGAGCGCCGTGGCGGATTGATCTCGATTCTTGAAGAGATACAATCCAAATACGGTTATCTACCCGAGGATGCCTTACGTCAAGTGGCCGATAAAACCAAACACGACATGGTGGATATCTACGGCGTAGCGACGTTCTACCGAGCTTTTCGACTGAAGCCGAGGGGACAACACCTCGCATCCGTGTGCCTTGGCACCGCTTGCCACGTCAGAGGCGGCCCCGGTATTGTCGAAGAATTTGAATCACGATTGAAAGTAAAAGGCACGGGCCAGACAACAGCAGACAAGGAGTTCACACTCGAAACGGTCAGGTGTCTGGGAGCCTGTGCACTGGCGCCTATCGTGGTTGTGGATGGACATTACTTTCCGAACGTTAGCACTTCGCAGGTTGACGAGATCATTTCAAAAACCAGGAACGGATTGGATAAAGTTGCTCTTGATCACGATGATCGAATATTTCCGTTAGAAGTTAATTGTCCGCTTTGTAACCACAGTCTTGCAGATCATAAACATCTGATTGACGGTCATCCGTCTATTCGTTTGACCGTTTCTTATGGAGCTGAACATGGGTGGGTTAGATTGTCATCGCTCTACGGAAGCTACACCATCGAGTCCGGTAATGAAATTCCAATAGACGCTGTAGTGCATTTTTTCTGTCCCCATTGTCATGCTGAACTGATCGGTGCCTGGAATTGTGTGGTCTGTGATGCCCCCATGGTTCCCATGATCGTATGCGGAGGAGGCATTGTACAGATTTGTTCACGACGAGGTTGCAAAAGCCATTTGTTGGACCTGGAAGGGAAACCAGGATAAGTCAAGATTTGAATACTCCAAGATTATAATGGAAATCACTTATGGAAAAGATCAATTCAATTCGATCACTTAGGGAATACCGAGAACAATTAATAAATCACAGAAATCCAGAACTTCCAACCATAATCATTCCCGCAGGGACATGCGGTCAGGCTAGCGGGGCCAATGATCTCATTCGCATCGCCAAACGGGAGATCCTATCCAGAGGGCTTCAATCAAAAGTCTATCTCCGCGTAACCGGGTGTCACGGATACTGCCAGATGGAGCCGTCCGTACTGGTCGAACCGCGCGGCACGTTGTATCCAAGATTGCGCGGCGAGCACATGGTGCGTATAGTGGAAGCTGTTGAAGCCGGTCGAATTCTCGAGGACTTGCTGTACAAAGATTCCGCAACAGGTGAACTCACCGAACTGCAGCGGGATATTCCTTTTTTTAAAAAACAGACTCGCACTATTCTTTCAAGAAACGAATCCGTAGATCCCATTAAGATTACATCTTACATCGAAGCGGGCGGGTATGCCGCACTCGAGATTGCACTGGAGCGGGGTGATGCATCATGGGTAGTGAATGAGGTGAAAGTATCCGGGCTTCGCGGACGCGGCGGGGCGGGGTTTCCAACAGGTTTAAAATGGGAAATGATGGCGGCACAGAAAAGCAACGGCGGTAAATTCCTCGTATGCAATGCTGACGAAGGAGACCCGGGCGCTTACATGGATCGCAGCGTGCTGGAAGGCAATCCTCACAGTATCATTGAGGGTATGATCATCGGCGCCTACGCAACCGGAGCTACGGAAGGTGTGGTTTACGTGCGTCACGAATATCCCTTGGCCATCAAACATCTGACGATTGCTCTACGGCAGGCTCGCGAACTCGGACTGCTTGGAGCGAACATTCTTGGAACCGGGTTTTCATTTGATATCGGCATTATTAAGGGCGCCGGTGCCTTTGTTTGCGGTGAGGAAACGGCTCTCATAAGATCTATCGAAGGAAAAACAGGTGAGCCGCGCCAACGTCCTCCGTACCCAGTACAACGGGGAATACAGAAAAAACCTACGGCCATCAACAATGTCGAAACTTGGGCTAATATCCCCGTGCTGATCGGCTTATCCGGAGATGAATACGCACGAATCGGCACGAAGAAAAACTCCGGAACTAAGATTTTCAGCTTGGTAGGTAAGGTCAGGAACACTGGGCTTGTGGAGATCCCGATGGGAGCGACGATTAACACGATTGTAAACGATATCGGCGGCGGTCCAGTCAGCCACGCAAAGATCAAAGCGGTTCAAACCGGCGGACCTTCGGGCGGATGCATTCCTGCGAATATGTTTGATCTGCCTATCGATTATGACAGCCTGAGCGCCGCAGGATCCATTATGGGTTCAGGTGGAATGATCGTGATGGATGACAATACGTGTATGGTGGATGTCGCAAAATATTTTATGAGCTTTCTGAAAGATGAATCCTGCGGCAAATGCTTCACATGCCGCAAGGGTACTCAACGCATGTTCGAAATTCTTGAAGATATTTCCAACGGCACCGGGAATGAAAAGACATTGTTGCTGCTCGATGAACTGGCTCAAGTTGTGAGGGATACTTCCATGTGCGGATTAGGCCAATCCGCACCTAATCCGGTGCTCAGTGCGCTGCGCTATTTTCGTGAGGAATTCAAACGTCATCTTTTTGATAAACGGTGCGATGCTTTTGTATGCAAAGGATTGGTCGGCGCTCCATGCGCATCCGCATGTCCGGTTGGAACGGAGGCATGGAGGTACATTGCTCACATCGAGCGAGGAGAATTTGAAGAAGCTTATCAAGTGATTCGGGAAGCGAATCCATTCCCATCGGTTTGCGCCCGTGTTTGTAACCACCCCTGTGAGGATCGATGTAAGGCCGGCACGAATGGCGGCCAACCGATCGCCGTCCGCGCTCTGAAGCGATTCATAACCGATCGTATCGATCCCTCCGTGTATCGGCCGCCGGCACGCGAAACTTCTTTGGTTGGTCTTGGACCTGTGGCCGTTGTAGGTGCAGGGCCTGCGGGACTTACGGCGGCACATTTTCTCTCGTTGAAGGGTTATGAAGTTACCGTATTCGAATCCGACGCCCAACCCGGAGGCATGCTCTTCAGCGCGATACCGTCCTATCGGCTTCCGCATAATATCATCAAAAAAGAAATCCAATCCCTTTTGGACGAGAACATCACTATCACATGCAACACGACGCTTGGGCGCGACATTACACTTGATAGCCTTTTTGCTGATGGCTACAGGGCGATCTTTGTTGCCATCGGTGCGCACAAAAGCCTGCGGCTGCAATTGAAGGGAGAAGATTTGCCGGGTGTATATCCCTCTATCCAATTTTTAAAAGCATTCAATCTCAACGGCGAGCAACTTGCCAAGGGATGCGTCGGCGTGATCGGCGGAGGCAATTCGGCGGTGGATGCGGCGCGCATTGCCATTCGGCAGCCGGGGGTGGTAAGTGTGACCATTTATTATCGCCGAACGCTCGAAGAAATGCCGGCATTTGCCGAGGAAGTGGAAGCCGCGCTGCAGGAAGGCATCGTGATTGAAACTCTGATGTCTCCAACGGGAATTCTTTCCAGGAACGGGCACTTATCCGGAATCGAGTGCATAAAGAATGAATTGGGCGAATTGGATGT
>JAEUSJ010000055.1:11947-15336 GCA_016788215.1 bacterium
CCAACGGGAATTCTTTCCAGGAACGGGCACTTATCCGGAATCGAGTGCATAAAGAATGAATTGGGCGAATTGGATGTAAGCGGTCGCCGTCGCCCGGTCGCAATTCCCGGAAGTCAGGAAGTGATCAATCTCGACACGTTGATTGTTGCGATCAGTGAAGGTTCCGATACGGATTGCGTCACCGTTGCAGGAGCCAATCGGCTCGACATTGACGGCAAAAAGAACACGGTCATCGCCGATCCAAACACTTTATGCACCAACCGCGAGGGAGTTTTCGCCGGGGGCGATGTGATCACCGGTCCCAATACGGTAGTTGATGCCATTGCTGCAGGGAAGAAGGCCGCCATCATGATCGATCGTTATTTATGCGGCGAAACACTCCGTCAGCCGGCCGTACACAAATTGCCTAAACAATTTCTCGCTCCATCCAACATCAATGGTTCTCATTTATCAACCAAGCGGGCGGATGTTCCGAGAATACCGGTTTACCAAAGAACCCGGTGCTTCGAAGAAGTGGAAAAGACGATTTCTCCCGAAGAGGCGGCCAATGAGGCCCGGCGCTGTCTTAGATGTGATCTGGAGTTTACGCAGAAGAATCAGGCTAAACACGAACTTCAAGAGATAAAGGAACAACTTATATGATCACGCTGAATATAAACGGATTACGGGTCAGTGTGGAGGAAGGATCGACGCTGCTCGAAGCGGCTCGGTTTATTGGTTTTCCCATTCCGACGCTTTGTCATATGGATGGGCTAACGCCTTACGGGGCATGCCGGCTTTGCGTCGTGGAGATCGGTGAGGGATTGAAATCAAAACTGGTTTCGTCATGCACATACCCTGCCGAAGAAGGATTAAAAGTGCGCACCGCTTCCGAACGGGTCATGCGCTCCAGGAGAATGGTGATCGAACTTCTGCTGGCAACCTGTCCGCAGTCCAAGACTATTCAGGATATAGCCGCGCAGTTTGATGTGCACCAGCAGAGATTCCGGCAGGAGCATGAAGACTGCATTCTGTGCGGGCTCTGCGTTCGAATCTGCAAGGAACAAATGAATGCAGGCGCTATAGGCTTCCATGGACGAGGCGATCATCGAAGTATCGGAACTCCCTTCGACATCAAATCGGAGAAGTGCCGCACGTGCGGAGCCTGCATTTACGCCTGCCCCGCCTGCCAATTGCGATGTACCTACACGCAGCAAGACGCTGCAATTTGCGGCGGCTGCGCTAATATCAGCCCGCCTTGCCTGGAAAAAGATATCTTTCACGACATGATGTGTTATATGAATCCATGCGCTGCTTGTGAAATCAAACGAGATTAAATGAAAAGGAGATCCAGCCATGTCACTCTCAAGAATTAACGCGACCGCTGCTACACTAACAAAGAACCGAACGGACGGTTCGGTAGTACCTACTTCGGGTATGTGCGTTACTTGTGTAGACGGATGTATAGGAATGTGCGAAATCGGAAAGTCGGCCTACCGGGGCCATGAATGCATTTATCCGCAACCGTTCGGAGTCATTACAACCGCGGGAGAAAAAGCCTATCCCGTCGACTATTCTCACTTCAATATCATGGGCACGGCGGTCGGCGCACACGGCATCGAAGCGGACAGTGACAAGGCCATATTCCCGAACGTCAACCTGGAAGTTCGTATTGGACATGATAAAGGACTGAAGTTCCGCTATCCGTGGATCATTCCCGGTATAGGATCGACTGACATTGCAAAAAACAACTGGGAAGGGCTCGCTATTGGATCCGCAATATCCGGCACCGGTCTTACGATCGGGGAGAACGTCGTAGGGATGGACATGGAGGCTGTGATTTCCAATGGCAAAGTAATTGACACTGTGGACTTAAAACGCCGCGTGAATTTGTACAAGGATCATATGCGTGACGGATATGGCGCCATTATCGTTCAGGCAAACGTTGAAGATACCAGGCTTGGCGTGCAGGAATATGCGATCGATAAACTAGGTGTTCAGGTTGTCGAATTAAAATGGGGACAAGGCGCAAAAGATATCGGCGGCGAAGTAAAGATCAAGAGCTTAAAAAAAGCCCAGGCATTGTATGAGCGAGGATATGTTGTACTTCCAAATCCCATGGATGAAAATATTATTAAAGCGTTTGAGCGCGGCGCGTTTAAGGAGTTCGAACGCCACTCGCGCGTCGGGATGGTGACGGAAGAATCCTTTGCGAAGAGGATTGAAGAATTACGTAAAGCCGGTGCGAAGTACATTTTTCTCAAGACCGGCGCGTATCGACCGGCCGATCTCGCCCGCGCAGTGAAGTTCACTTCTAAATATAAACTTGATCTGCTGACAGTAGATGGCGCGGGGGGAGGTACCGGGATGAGCCCTTGGCGGATGATGAACGAGTGGGGCGTACCGCCGGTGGAACTGCACTCGCTTCTTTATTCCTATGTACTGCAACTGTCCAAGAAAAAACTCCATGTTCCTGCATTGGCGGTTGCCGGAGGATTTGTATTTGAAGATCAGATTTTCAAAGGCTTGTCCCTTGGCGCTCCGTTTGTAAAATTGGTCGGCATGGCACGCGCGCCCATTGCGGCGGCCATGGTCGGGAAGACCATCGGTTATGCTATTGCAGAGGACGAATTACCCGTTTATGTTGAACGATTTGGCAACACCAAGGATGAAATATTCGTAACGGCCAGCATGTTGCGCCAGGAACTTGGCAACGATGAATTCGAGAAAGTTCCGGCCGGCGCGCTGGGATTATATACTTACTACGAACGGCTTGCACAAGGTTTACGTCAACTTATGGCCGGCAGCAGAAAATTTACCCTTGATCACATCACGCGTGATGATATTGCATGTCTTACAAAGGAATCTGCGGAAATGACCGGAATTCGATACGTCATGGATGTGGACAAAAAAGAAGTGGACGCCATATTGGCCTGACACAGGCCTGTTGTTACGCCCGAAATTTACTGGAGGGAAAGTCTAAATTCAAAATTCCAAATCACAATAATACAAAACCCAAATAAATATCCAGTTTCCGAAATCAAGTCAAATCGGTATGGTAATTTGGGATTTGTATTTTTTTGGAGATTGAGTTTTGTGTTTATTCATGACAACCCCCTAGCCCCCTTTGTTAGGGGGAATAATACCCAAACACTACATTATTCTCTTTACCATATTCTCTGCAATAATCTTTCCGTGAAATCTTCCGTTTTCAATAAATAATTTATTGGTATTAATTCCCGCCGAGACGGACCCTGCCACATACAGCCCTTCTACATTTGTTTCAAGCGTCTCCGTATGATGTTGTGGAACAAACGTTACCGAATCCACGGTGATATTACAGGACGTCAGGAATGCGGCATCGGGGCGGTAGCCCGTCAATGCAAACACAAAATCATTTTTGATTTCCA
>JAEUSJ010000055.1:15436-17022 GCA_016788215.1 bacterium
GATATTACAGGACGTCAGGAATGCGGCATCGGGGCGGTAGCCCGTCAACGCAAACACAAAATCATTTTTGATTTCAAATGAATCGTTTGTAATCAAATTCCGGATTGACGCAGTGGTTTCTGTAATATTGGTCACTGTGGAATTAAGGTGCTGAGCAATCGCGCCGTCTTTGACACGATTTTGCAAGTCCGGCAGTATCCAGTATTTGACGCTTTCTTTGATTTCCGCCCTTCGGTGAACCATGGTCACACGCGCGCCGTAACGAAATAATTCCAAAGCGGCAATGCAAGCCGAATTTTTTCCTCCGATGATCAAAACGTCTTTATCAAAAAATGGATGCGGATCGGTATAGTAATGTGAGACCTTTGAAAGCTGTTCGCCCGGAATGTTCAGCACGTTGGGCTGATCATAGTATCCGGTTGAAATAATAACAAACCGTGAGCGGTAATTGGAAACTTCGCCATGCCGGTTTTGCGTTTGTATTGTGAACTCGTTTCCATTCTTTTCAACGGATACCACTTTTTCGAAAGTATGAATATTGAGGTCATGATGCTGAACGACTCGTTTGTAATAATTCAATCCTTCCTCGCGCGTCGGTTTTGGATTAGTGGTCGAAAAAGGAATATCCCCGATCTCCAGCAGATCCGACGTTGTAAAAAAAATCATATTTGAAGGAAAATGATAGATCGAATTGGTCAGCGATCCTTTTTCTATCGTAAGCGCGGTCAGGCCGATCTTTTTACATTCCACGGCGCAAGAAAGGCCGGTCGGGCCCGCGCCAATAATGACAACATCAAAAAGGGGTGTGGCTGTGTTCAAACGTTATTCTCTCCTGTGCAGGTGTGTCGCGAACGGTGATGAGTTGTTTTTTTGTTTTCAGGTTGAAGATCTGTTTGATCAGCAGGCTCGACACTTCCTCAAGCTGTGTCGTGTCCTCATGCTGTTCCTCCATCGTTTTTATAGTTTCGCGAAGAGCGGACAGTTTTGTTTCCAATTGAGCGTACTGAATAGTTGCAACGCAGTCGTGCATATCGAATTCCAGAAACTCATCCATGCTCAAACGCAGTATCGCTTTTTGAATATCTTCCGGAAATGAATTGACCACATCCGACTCACTGTAGGATTCCTTTAGATTCCATTGGGTATGAATAAACTGAACGACTTTTTGGATTGCAGAGTTCTGAAAATCATCCGGCCTTAGGAATGAAAAAATTTTTTCCGCAACAGGTAAATTCCCATCCAAAAGTAATTTTAACAAACCGCGTTCAGCCCTTATGATATTTACAGGCAATATTTCTCGTTCGGGTGATTTTGTCTGCGTCGTTGTTATGACGCTGCGCAGGGAATCATGTCCTTTGGATACTTTTTTCAATTCCTGATGGATCAGCGATTCATTAACACGAAGCTTTTCGGCGATCTCGGAAGCGAACAAACTGACTTTGATAGGGTCGCGTATGTTGGCGGTTACATTGATCAATTCACGCGCGGCAAACGTTCGTCCGTTAACCGTGTCGAGCTTCTTATCTTTATGCCATTGCTCGATTCGAAAATCAATGTACTGTTTTCCCTGTTTGATCAGTTCACGA
>JAEUSJ010000560.1 GCA_016788215.1 bacterium
CGCCTCTGACTCTATGAAAACGGAACATCCTGCATTCGGTTATTTGAATGCGCATGAGTGGTTTGCCATGATCGAGATGCATTTTCGCCATCATTTGCGTCAGAAAAAACGGCTGGATCAATTTCTTGATATTAAATAAAAGGAATCTTATATGACAAAAGATACTTCTGCAAAACCATTGTTTCTTGGCCTGAGAACCGTGATCATCCAAAATCCGTATTTCAATATCGAAGAATAAACGTAACTGCGCAGATAGGTAAACAAAACTGCGAATTCAATTCCCGCGAATTTCGCAGATTCACGCGGAAATTTTTATTTGCGTAAATTAGCGCAATCTGCGGGAAAGAAATTATTAAGCCGAGTAGTTACGAATAACCAAAGGCATTCTATCATGGCTGAAGCTTTAAAACATTTATACAGCAAGGAATATATCCGTCTCTTATCGGCAGAAATTTCCAAATCGTATTCTGCTTTCCCAATTAAACAGTTTCATCAAATCGTTTTCGATAAAGACTGGGCGGGACGCGAACTCAAACAGCGCATGCGGCACATTAGCGAATGCCTGCAAAGAACCCTTCCGGAAGATT
>JAEUSJ010000561.1 GCA_016788215.1 bacterium
TAGTAAAAAAATTTTCAGCATTAATGCACAACCAATAGTAGAGCCAGACCCAACGGTTGCAGTTTTTTATATGACGACGCATAATCCCACTGGCGAGATATTTGAAGGTTTAAAAATTGTACAAACAGATTTATATGACACTCATGATGGTTATTATGGTTCCATATTATTTGATCACAATATGAGTACTCAACTTGCGCCGTTTCAAACTGTAACGGATACGCTGTATAAAGGTGTGTCTTTCAAGCCACTTATCACTTTGCCATTTTCGATTGATTTTCTTAAAGCAATCATGGTGCTCAAGGACCAGAATAATAGAATACGTTTTATGACAGTGGATAGTGTTCGAATAGATAGGCCGGCATAAGTGCAGCGTATACACCGTATAACATGCGGCTTACACGTGCTGCTTCGCGACACGAGCTACCATGCGTAGTCGCGGGGGTTATGTGAACATCATGCCGTCGCTTTTGTTTTTTTACCACATTACTAACCGAAAGTCATTGATTATGAAAACCCTAATTCTTGCCGTTTCTCTTCTTCTTTCGTCGAATATGCTCATTGCTCAGACTACTTCTTATTCCAT
>JAEUSJ010000562.1 GCA_016788215.1 bacterium
CTGATCACACGTTTTCCTACATCCAGTCCGACCTTTTCTATCACGCCCAAAACATTCCGCGCGGCTTTCGGCGCATCCGGGCCAACGATAAAATCCGGTCCGCCGAGCACATACACATGCAGCGCATGATCTTCGAGCATAAAGGTATTGTATATCAGTTCGCGGATTTTTTTTGCCGCGGGAGGGGGCTCGACCTTATACAAATCATCCAGCGCTTTGGTTCCGGCCATGTGATGCGCAGTCGGGCACACGCCGCAAATACGGCTTGTGATCTGCGGCATATCTTCCGCAGGACGGCCGATGCTGAAAATTTCAAAACCTCTTAATTCCGGAATCTGATAGTACGCGCGTTCGACCTCGCCGGCGTCATCCAAAAAAATATCGATCTTACCATGCCCTTCCAGGCGCGTGATCGGATCAATAACGATGCGTCTCGATTTTGTACCAGACCCGCTGCTTGTTGCGCTTTCTTTTTGTGATTTTTTAATCGTTTCTTCCATAATCTTTTCCCTTCTAAAAATTCATTGCTGAAAACAGAGTGGTGCGAAATGTGGAAATCAAAATTCCTTTTCATTAACCAACTC
>JAEUSJ010000563.1 GCA_016788215.1 bacterium
TTCACAAACAAACAAAGGAGTATTTATGAAATCCCTCTTGAAAGCAAACGTTCTCAAAACAAACGGATTGATCATCGCACTGATCATGCTTGTCGCATTCAGTGCCTGTGACAAGAAGAACGGAAGCGCCGCGCCCGGTTCTTCCTTGAGCATGAAAGTGGATATGTCCGCTTTAGCCAAGACGGCCGCTGACACCGTCATCCTCACATCGGCCAAAGTACTGCTCAAAAACATTAAATTCAAAACCGACGTCGAAGACTCCCTGGATTACAAAGTGGGACCGTTTATAGTCAATCTCGACATGAATGGCGGAGTGACGCAGATAGCGGCTACCGACATTCCGAACGGGATCTATGATGAAATCAAATTCAAGATCCACAAACCGGAAGACGATGAAGCTGTTTCCGATACGGATTTTGTTGCAGGCGCAAGCAGCGACCAGCGATTTTCAGTCGTGATCCGCGGAACTTACAACGGAACGCCATTCCTGTACAGAAGCAAAAAGGATATTGAGCAGGAACTGGAGATCAATCCGCCTTTGGTCGTCACGGACTCAACGAATGACGTGAATGCGACCAT
>JAEUSJ010000564.1 GCA_016788215.1 bacterium
GCGGCCGTCGCGCCAACATTTCCGCCGCCTACTACTGTAATTTTCATGGGAATATCTCCTGTAACATTAAGAGGTGTGATTAATTTTTTCACGAAGGGACAAAGGACGTTGAGCCAAAACCCCGGGTGACTTTGCGTTCAATAGAGCAAATATACTTTTAATTTTTTTTAAATACAATTCACAAGCGTTTTTGGACAAAAAAAAACGGACTCAATATTCTTGAGTCCGTTTTATACTTTACTGCTCCGTGCCTTAAGCTTTCGCTTCCGGGACAGGGTACACGCTGACTTTTTTGCGCGTTTTGTCTTTGGGTTCGAACTTCACGACGCCGTCGATGAGCGAAAAGATCGTATCATCGCTGCCAATCCCGACGTTTTTGCCGAGATGGAATTTAGTGCCACGCTGACGGACTATGATGTTACCGGCGAGTACTACTTCACCGCTGTAACGTTTGACGCCGAGGCGCTGGCCGTGGCTGTCACGCCCGTTCTTAGTACTTCCTAAACCTTTTTTATGTGCCATGGTATACTCCTTACTTTGAAATCGCGTTAACTTCAATTTCCGTAAAAGGCTGAC
>JAEUSJ010000565.1 GCA_016788215.1 bacterium
CACCTTCAGGGGTTAACCGGCAACGTAGTAAAAGTGACACAGCGAAACTGGAATGAGAAAAGTGCAATTCTTGAACTGGACATTCTCTTCAAGGGAAGCAGCGAATCATTTGCAGAGTCAATGGATGGACAGACAACAACAAGCGGTCTAAAAATAACTGTTACGGGAATGACCTCCGGAACAGTAAAACTCTCAGTTAAATAATCTCGAAGAAGGGCTGCAGCTTGTCATAAGTCTGAAGCAGCCCTTCAGACAGAACCTTCGTTCCGTGTATTACCGGCATAAAATTAGTATCCCCATTCCAGCGTGGAACTATGTGTAGATGACAGTGGGCATCTATACCTGCACCAGCCGGACGGCCAATATTCATCCCAATATTATATCCATGTGGATGATAGGCTTTTTCAATTGCCCTTTTGCAAACCATAATTGTTTTCCACATTTCAGAATGCTCCTCCTCCGTCAATTCGAGAGGATCTGAAACATGCCTGTATGGAATTGCCATTAAATGGCCCGAATTGTATGGATACTTATTTGTGATCACAAAAACAGTCTTACCTCTATACAGAATGCCGT
>JAEUSJ010000566.1 GCA_016788215.1 bacterium
TTCGGGCATTTGAACGGATATGCCGCGGGTTACTACGGTTACTTATGGGCGGAAGTATACGCGACGGATATGTTTTCCGTTTTTGAAAAAAACGGGATCATGGATCAAAAAACAGGAAAACGCTACAGGGATATTATTTTAGCTAAAGGAGGAACGGAAGATCCTTTGGAACTCGTGAAACAATTTCTCGGACGTGAACCGAATCAGGACGCATTTTTGAAGTCACTGGGCTTGTAAAATTATTTTTAGCGCAGGTTTCGAAAATGTCCGCAGTAAATTTTATCTGCGTAAATCAGCGGAATCTGCGGGAGATTCATTCCCAGTTTTCTATTGTAAAACCTCCCGACATTATTCGGGAGGTTTTTTTTCGTTCAAAACAGCCACAGCGTTCACAGCCATTAGTTATCAGTAATTCAACAAACAATGAGCAATTACTCTGTGCTCTCTGTGGCTAAATTTCTTGCGGCTTCCCAGCCGAGGATGACTTTTTTTCTCGTAGCGCCCCATTGGTAATTGCCGAACTCTCCCATCTTTCGGATCACACGATGACAAGGTATAAGAAAGGCGATCGGATT
>JAEUSJ010000567.1 GCA_016788215.1 bacterium
GCGGCCGTCGCGCCAACATTTCCGCCGCCTACTACTGTAATTTTCATGGGAATATCTCCTGTAACATTAAGAGGTGTAATTAATTTTTTCACGAAGGACAAAGGGCATTATGCCAAAACCCTGGGTGATATTGTTCAATGAGAGAAATATACTTTTATTTTTTTTTAAAAACAATTATAAGCGTTTTTGGGCAAAAAAAAACGGACTCAAGATTCTTGAGTCCGTTTTATGCTTTGCTGTTCCGTAATTTTTAAGCTTTTGCTTCCGGAACGGGGTATACGCTGACCTTTTTGCGTGTTTTGTCTTTGGGTTCGAACTTGACGACGCCGTCAATGAGCGAAAAGATCGTGTCATCGCTGCCGATCCCGACGTTTTTGCCGAGATGGAATTTAGTGCCGCGTTGGCGGACAATAATGTTACCGGCGAGCACTACTTCTCCGCTGTATCGTTTGACGCCGAGACGCTGGCCGTGGCTGTCACGCCCGTTCTTGGTACTGCCTAAACCTTTTTTATGTGCCATGGTATACTCCTTACTTTGAAATCGCGTTAACTTCAATTTCCGTAAAAGGCTGAC
>JAEUSJ010000568.1 GCA_016788215.1 bacterium
ATCGCCGTGCCGGATAAATCGGAAGTCGGGCAGCAACTGGCGAACCTTCGATACACACTCATTCAGAATATTGAAAACACGATCGGATATTACCGGGACCGGCTGAAACATTATGAAGAACGTTATGCATTCCGGCGGCCTGAAAATATCGTCGAACAATACCGCCAGCAAGCGGATGATCTGGAACGGCGAATGTCACAACAAGTGATTCATCATATAAAAATAAACGGCCAAAATCTGAAGCATTTGAAAAATCAACTCCGCACATTAAACCCCAGAAACACGCTGAAAAGAGGGTACACGATCACGCACCAGCGAGGTAAGGTCGTGCAGAGCATGCGCGAACTTGCAGAAAAAGAACCTGCCGTGATTGAATTTTACGACGGCAGGTCCGAGGTCGAAATCAAAAAAAATTAGTCGTTGAAGAAACATGCATTTTTCTTTACATTAGCTGCGTAAAAAAAAACAGACTTACTTTTAAAATAAACTGAGGTAATATCATGCTGAAAAATCTAATGGATTTGATGGGCTCTGATGCCGATCACCTGCTTAAACACCAATGCAAAGGTAT
>JAEUSJ010000569.1 GCA_016788215.1 bacterium
CTACGCCCTTGCGGGCACTAGTACCTGAAACTAGCGTGTCTGCCATTTCACCACCTCGGCAGGTATTTAAAGAAGCGTTTGCAAGATAGAGAAAAAATAATATAACTTCAATACTCTTTTTGCAACGACATACCTGGTACAAAAACGCTTAAAGATATTATTTTTGGTAATTATAAAAGATCTTGCACTAAATTTAAAATGATTAAATTAGTGTATGGATCTGCAAACGTTTGAATTTATTGGAAAAAGTGAGAATCGAGCCCGACTTTTTCTTCGAAAATTGTGTTACAAAAAAGGACGCGTTTTTTGTACTCGTTGTCATAGCCGCAAAATCTATCGTCTTCTCGGGAAACGGTATCGATGCAAACGCTGCGGCTATACGTTTCACGATTTTACCGGACGGTGGATTAACCGTGTGCGCATTAGTTACAAACAGTGGCTTTGGATTGTCAAACTTTTTGAGTTGGAACTCTCCACAAGGAAAATTGCCGAACAAGTGGGTTTGAGTTATCCAACGGTTCACAAGGCTTGTTCGATCATTCGTTTGGCCATTATGACACAACATGCCAA
>JAEUSJ010000056.1 GCA_016788215.1 bacterium
TACACTTTCGTCACTGATTTGATCTTTGCATGATCCGGCGCCACACCGCCTCTGACAAGACCAAACGGCGTCGGCAGACGGTCAAACATGTCAATTTGGACAACCAGATCCTTTTGTTTCTGTAGATGATCTGCAGCATAAAAGCCCGACGGGCCCGAGCCGATAATTGCTATTCTTAATGGGTTTTCCGTTGTACCTATTTGTGCGCTCATGTGTCGTTTTCCTTTGAAAGTTGTCAGAAATCGCGTCAAGATGAGTTATTTATACGTAGATTTCCCTTAACTTTCGCTTAATGACATTCTTGACGAGGACAATTTACTCTTAAGCAACTGATTAAACAATGACTTCTATCATGTTTTTGAAGATTTTTGAAAACCTATAAAACAAATGGCAGAGTGTTTAGACTCTGCCATAAATGAACAGCCATAATTTTGTTTTTATCTTCGGGCTCAGGTCTCTTTAGATCTTTTCAACAACCAAAGCGCTAGCTTCGCCTCCGCCAATACATAACGCCGCAAGGCCAAACTTCTTATTCCGCTGTTTCATCGCGTAAAGCAACGTAGTCAGGATACGTGCACCACTTGCACCGATCGGATGTCCTAAAGCAATCGCCCCGCCGTGCACATTCATTTTTTCCGAAGGAATCTGTAATTCATTCGCCGCGGCTAAACTGACCACAGCAAAGGCTTCGTTGATTTCAAACAGATCGATCTGATCAACCTTCATATTCGCCTTTTTCAGCACTTTGCCGATTGCATCAATCGGCGCTGTAGTGAACCACTCCGGCTTGCGCGCGGCCGATGCCTGCGCAACGATCTTCACCAAAGGCTTGAGCTTAAGTTGATCGGCCTTTTCTTTGGACATCACGACTAAAGCGCCGGCACCGTCATTTATTTTTGAAGCATTTGCTGCGGTAATAGTCCCATCTTTCTGAAATGCAGGTTTCAACGTCAGCATTTTTTCAAAATTGGCTTTTCCGGGCTCTTCATCATCTGCGACAACTACGTCGCCTTTTTTGCCTTTGATGGTGACACCGATAATTTCTTCTTTGAATGAACCGTCTTTCTGCGCTTTGATGGCACGTTCATACGAGGTCTTGGCAAATGCGTCCTGAACGTCACGCGGAATATTACATTCCTTCGCACATAATTCGCCGGCATTTCCCATGTGATAGTCGTTATACACGTCCCATAAACCGTCTTTAATCATGCTGTCCAGCACCTGCCCATGCCCCATCCGGTAACCGGTTCGAGCTTTGTCGAGCAAATACGGCGTGTTAGACATGCTTTCCATTCCGCCGGCAACAATGATTTCTGCATCGCCGCACATGATTGCTTGCGCGGCAAGCATCACCGATTTTAATCCGGATCCGCATACTTTATTGATCGTCATGCACGTCACCGTCTCGGGTAGTCCGGCATACAATGCCGCCTGACGTGCCGGCGCCTGTCCTTCTCCGGCGGTTAACACGTTACCCATGATCACTTCATCTACCATGGATTTATCAATACCCGCTCTTTTAATAGCTTCTTCTATGACCAATGCACCTAATCTGGTCGCGGTGACGTCACTTAAACTTCCCTGAAAGGACCCTATAGGTGTCCTTGCTGCTGAAACAATAACTACATCTCTCATTTGAATTCCCTTATCTTATTAGTTGAAATCATGTTAATCCCCGCCGCGCTGCAGAGAAAGATTCTTACCCGGCGAGACGGACTGGGTATCGTCATAGGTATCATAAGCTTCTATAATTTCCCGCACAAGACGGTGGCGTACAACATCCTTTTTATTGAAGAATACAAAGGCTATGCCTTCGATCCCCATCAGAATATCTTCAACTTCCCGTAATCCGGAAGTTATATTTCTTGGAAGATCACTCTGTGTAACATCGCCTGTAACAATTGCTTTGGAATTCGCTCCGAGCCGCGTTAAGAACATTTTCATCTGAGTGGGTGTCGTATTCTGGGCTTCATCAAGAATTACGTACGCATTATTAAGCGTACGCCCACGCATGTAAGCCAGTGGAACAATTTCAATAGCACCTTGCTCCATATAGGTACGCAATTTACTGCTTGGAATCATATCGTGTAATGCATCATACAATGGGCGCAAATACGGATCGATCTTATCGCGTAAATCTCCAGGTAAAAAGCCGAGGCTTTCGCCGGTCTCAACTGCCGGCCGTGAAATTACAATTCGCTCTACTTCCTTATTCTTTAAGGAAGCCAAGGCAATAGCAACTGCCAAATACGTTTTCCCTGTTCCCGCCGGTCCAATTGCAAAAACAATATCGTTTTGCTTAGCCTGCTTAACGTATTCCGCCTGTCCCTCAGATTTAACCTCCACATAGTCCCGGTGTGTAAATAATACGACGGAATTGAGGTTCTTGTGAGGATGGAGATTCTCCTGTTTTTTTTCAGATATTTCCTCATCATTGCCCAATTTTACCAATCGGATGACCGTCTCTACATCGACGGAATCCAGTTGATGTTTTTTATGAGACAAAAATATGAGTTCGGTAAAAACTTCCTCAATCTGTTCAACTTCGGTTTTGTCGCCTTTTAGGTGTACAGTATCCCCACGAACAATGATTTTTGAGTTGAAATTCTTCTGAAGAATTCTGAGGTGACTGTCATTGGAACCTAATAGTATGACAGGGTTGACCCCTTGAATTTTAATCGTCTTATCGCCGTTAGCCAATTACACTCCTTACTGAAATAAAAAAACTCCCGAACACAAAAGTGTTCGGGAGTTTTTACTTAATAAACTTGCGCTATCTTTATCACGCTCATCGTGATAACCGGTCCCGTTAATTATTTCGGAATAATTAAAATCGTATGAGGATAAATAGTATTCGAATCTTCTCCGATTATGCTTTTATTTGCGTTATAGATCTTTACCCAATCCGACGGCGAGCCATATACGCTTTGGGAAATAGTTTTCAGATTGTCGCCGCGTTGTACCCAATATTCATTTGCTTCCTGCGCACGCGGAATAACAAAGGTCTGTGCCGGATAAATAAGGTCAGGGTTTCTAATCTGATCACGGTTTGCGGAATAGATCTTCATCCACTGGAACGGATCGGAATACACTTCTTTCTTACCGGAAATTCTCCAGAGAAAATCGCCTATGACGACCGAATAACTGTCGTGACGGGGCTTTGGAGGTGTATAATTTTTGCCTCGTGAGATCAATTGATCGCAGCGATTGGTCAGGTCATTAACTTTATTATAGATTTCAGTTAATGCGTAACGTTTATCCTTCTTAAGTGCTTCAACCTCAGCTTTTAAAGCCTCGAGCTCAGCCACTTTTTTGCTCAACGCTTCATCGCTCAACTTTGATTGTTCGGTGATACGTGCTTCAAGATCAGAGCATTGTTTCTTCATCGCATCCACCCCGGCTTTATCGGTTCCCACAGCAGCGTAAATTTCATTCCAAACGGATTCTGTCTCGGCGTCAACTTTAGCGCCCTCTTCCTTGACGCCAGTAATTGCTTTATTCAAACTGTCTATCTTGATCTGATGAGCAGTTTGCTGTTGGGTCAACGTGTTAATGCTATTGGTCCAGTCTTCCTTTTTCATCTTTTCTTCCTGCGCCTGAAGAACCGTCGTGAAAAGAATGAAGGACAAGCCCAACATGAGTACCTTAGCTAAATTCATTTGTAGTCTCCTCTTAATATATAAAATCGTAGTCGTATTCTGTATTATAGATTTACTTGTTAGCTTTCTCTATTGCTTCGAGGCGTTTTAACACTTCTTCTTTGTCTTTCTTGACCTGATCTAATTTCTGTTTTTTCTGCTGAAGTTCTTGATCCGCTTTTTTCTTTTCATTAGTCAATTCAACTACTTTATTTTCCATTGCCTTGACACTTGCCCTTTTTTCGTCCAATTGCTGAACTTCCTCTTTGGACGCATAGCTTGTACAACTGGAAACCAGAACCATTGCAAACAATACCAAAAGAGTTTTAGAATTTAACCACTTCATGTGACCTCCTTACAGTGTAACTTGATTATGTTAAAAAAATATTTGTAATGTGGACAAACTTGAACTATTACAGACGTTTACTCCCAAAATTGACTATCTGTTATAAATCTAACTAATAAAAAATATAATGTCAATAAAAATAATGCAAATTCATTGATATTTAAGATTTATCACGTTTTTTGTCTCGCACCGATTACATATATATTGGGGGTATTGTTCTTTATAATGGAAAAAAACTTTGTTTTCGCTATTACAATTACGGCACCAGTAGATTAAGGAGATCTTTTTTTGCCAAATTGAGACCAACGTCCTAAAAAATCTAATCTCAAAGCGCGTAATGGGCTGCATATATTCTCGTTTTTAAATACTATTTAGCACTGATTAAAACTCATTGGCCAGCCCGACCATCCATCGGAAAGCAATCCGGCGGCTTTTACCGTTTCGTTCAGGTTTATTCACCCATACAGGGAAATCGCATTTTAATCTGTAATTTCCTATCCAGGAAGGTATGGGCAATGGGTAAAAAAATCCCGAACCCGCGTCCATTAATAGATAATCGCGAATATTTTTTTTCAGCATTGCATCGTCATTCCAAAGCAAACCAATATCATAAAAGACATACGGCTCAAATTGAGTCAAGAAGAAAATACTTTTTTGTGTTATGAATTTAAAAGGGTTCTTACAATTTAAATCCAAATTGATTACAAAAATTTTGGAGCCGAAAAGATTGGAATCCGCATATCCGCTCATGCTGCCGTCGCCGTCGTAATTGACATGCCGGGAACCGCTACTCTGCCAGAGGCCGTCCGGAATAGTTCCGCGCGAACGATAAAATTTGTTATCAAACATTTGCCGTGGCGATGCGCCAGCAATATAATAAAGTTCCTGCACCGGTACATTTCCGGTCGAGTAACCTCCAAACATATACGGAGTGGCTGACAAATATTTTTTGACCAAAGCCAGGGGATGCCTGTATGCCATATACAATTTGGAGTAATGCCATCTCGATCCAAAAGCAGAAGTTTCGAGATTAGTTTTTAGTTTTGGTGAATTGTAGAGTTTGGTTTGCAACGTCCATCCCATCGAAACCACATCAATGCGTTTTTTATCCCACAATATGCCCGGCGGAAGATAATGGCTGTCAAATAAGTAACCGGAACGATAACCGATACTGAAATCATTAATAGGAGGACGGTACAACGTGGAATTGTAGATTCGCTTTGTCAGTGAAAATCTGTTTTCAGCCCGCCCCTCCAGACGATAGCTTCCCATGTTTATAAATAACTGCCGTCCCCACCTATACAACGGTGTAGAATAACTGAACTCATAATCTACCTTTCGGCTGTCAATTCCGTAATATACGCCGGCCTTGACCTTATGCTCATCTGTTGCCCATTTACCGTTAAATTGATATCCTCCGCGCAAAACGTCCGTAGCGTTATACCACATCGACGGACGGTGCTCAATGACATACGTATTTAATGTCGCTGGTCTCCCAACCGGCATTTGAAAATGCCATTCCGTTTTTGGGAGTAAACCCGTCCGGTTATTCATACGATGAATATCGGGTAATAACAACGTTGTGTCAATCTCAACCAATTTAACCGCATCAGGCAGATCCAAATAAAGTAAATACTCAGACGATACCTTATTCCAGACAGGTTTTCGCTCAAACCCCCTAATGTCCGGATCATCCAAATGAGCCGGAACACGGTAAGTCAAGGACGAATCGTTGACTAATGTCACTGTTACGTCTACTGGCATTTCGATTCTGCCCCGCCGGATCAGAATAATTTCCGCTTCATAAGATTCCTTGTTTTCAAGCCATCGGCCGCCTGATTTCTTGATGGCATAGTCACATACATCCGTCGTATTCAGCCACTCTTCAAATAACCAATCAAGTTCAATTCCCGATTCCATTTCAAAATAGCGCTGCATATCTTCTGTGTATACATGATGCAGACGCCATTCGCCAAAAAATTTCCTTATCAATTCATCCAACCGCTCTCTGCCAAAATAATATTCCAGCACAAACATAAAGATCTCACCTTTGTAGTACACAGAATACAGGTGTGAACGGTCGCTTTGAAAAAAATCTGAGTGTTGAAGTACTTTTTCTTCATAGCCTTGTTTGATCCACATATCCAGGCCCGTATATGTTGCAATACGCGCGTCTTCCTTAGGGAACCACTTTTGTTTGAATCGTGAATCGTAATCAATATTAGCGTACCTGCCAAACAAATGTTCCATTAGGCGCGTAGTATAGTACGAAGTAACTCCCTCATCGAGCCATCCTTCCAGCGTTTCATTATTTGCCATCATGCCGTAGAACCAATTATGAACCATCTCATGCGCCGTGACGCTGGCCAGCGATTTTTTATCGCGATCGCCGGTAATAAACACAATATTAGGATACTCCATCCCCCCGTCACCTGCTTGCGCGATCGTAAAATCCGTGTATGGATATTTACCGACATAATCATTCATATAACTAAGAATTCGAGAAGTCCACGTTTTCATTTCTTTCCATTTTTCCGCAACATCCGGCTGGTACAGCAAATGAATACGCACACCCTCGTGTTCAACACTCTCATATATATAATCCGGATCGGCGCACCATGCAAAATCATGCACATTTTCGGCATGATACAACCAGGTCCTGCGCTTGGTCTCAATTTGCTTTTCTTTCATAAGAACGTCAAACTCGGCGAGCAGAGATTCCAATTCCATATTAACTGACGGACCGGATTTTGCAGATGAATCCCGGGTAATAACAAGCCGATCATGGCCGGTTGTTTCGCCGCTGCGTTTCATCATCTCATGTATGTCAGTTGCGTTCCGAAGCGAACCGCTTGCGCCGACTATATATTCTTCAGGAAGGGTGATGCTCACATCAAATGTCGCAAACTCACCATAGAATTCGCGTCCGAGATAATAGTTTGTGTGCCAGCCTTTTTGATCATATACACATACTTTCGGATACCACTGGGCCATGGAAAACTCAATTCCCTCCCTGTTCCGCCATCCCATTCTCCGTAGCAGAAACGGGATCTTCAACTCAAAATCAAGATAAAAGGTTTGCGCCGTTCCAGGCAATAGCGGTTTTTCAAGAATAATTTTTATGATGGTATCATCGATACTAAAATCCAGAAAACCGTAATCCTCATCGCGAATGTCACGTACTTTATTAAAGCCAAGATATCGCTCATTCAGATACGAGATAATACTGCCGCCTTCAAATTGGTTACGTTCAATTTGATAACTTTCCATAAAGCTGTTTTTTTTGAACGCATTCGCATACACATGCAGATACAGCACTTTCAGTGTGTCGGGCGAATTATTAGTATAAATTATTCTTTGTTTTCCGTAAACGGTACGTTGTTTGATATCGAGTTCTGCGTCGATTAGATAATGAATTTTCTGTTGCCATGGTGGTTTGTGCGTTTGGGAAATCAGAAAAACTGGAGTGACTAATACAGGTATTAATGCTCCAGCCCCTATCAGGAAGAGCTGCCGCACAATAAAAAAAGTCTCACGTAAAACGTGAGACTTTTCAAAATCGAACACAGAAAAAAAATAGCTTTTTGTCTGAATGGTCTTAATGACGATAGCCGAAATTAGCGTTTAAGAGACTTAAGTTTTTTACGGATTTCAAACCACCCTACGCTTGTGTAACTATACTCGGATGTATTCAACGCCTTCTTCAATTGCCAAGCGCCCAAATGAGGATATTTGGAAATGGCATGTTCAATCTTTTCATCAACGGTCATATCGTCGACATCTGCTTCTTTTTCTTTAAGCATTTCCGCTTTGGCGTGCAGGTCATCGTCTTCATCATCCTCTGCCGTTTGTACCATTTTCGGAGCTGTTGTTTTCGATGGCGCCGGTGTTACGTTCGGCGTTGGCGTAGGCACGGCCGCGACGGTTTCCTGCGGAACTGCGGCTTTCGGAGCGGTTGCCAACGATCCGCCAGACTCTTTCACAAACGCATCTACAGCATCATCTATCGTATCATACGCCTTCAAAATATAATGGAATTCAAGTAGCTCAAATACTTCATACACTTCGGGAATCATACGTACCAGCTTCAGATCGCCGTTGTTTTCTTTGATCCCTTTGATTTCACTTATAAAAATACCCCAACCTGCTGAACTAATATAATCTACATCGCCCAGATCCACTACAATACGGAATTGATTCTTTTTTAAGAGTGAACTCAACGAGCGTTCCAGTTCGGAAGAAGTCGTCGTATCAATATAACCGCCCACCTTAATCACACCAATCGAGTCACCGGGACCGGTATACTTGATCGTCGTTTGAATACCTTCCATAATTTTAATACTCCCTATATTGCAGTTTGCAGCGACTGATATTACTAATCACGTTACATGTGAATTGTCGGGCTTGAATAAAGACGCCATTAACATAATAGAATTTTGATAAAGACGCAAGTTTTTTATTCTTTTAGACGTTACACGAGTGCGTTCAAAATTTCCATTTGTCTTTTTACAAAAAAATGTCTAACTTTGCGCCGTTATTCACTCGTGACATTATTAAAGATTTTCCACTTCCCTGAGGATATGAATGTCTGAACTGCGCAAGGACCCTATAGTAAGTCGTTGGGTGATTATCTCTGAGGAACGAGGCAAACGCCCGTCCGATTATGCTCCCGATGAGAAAAAGAGAAAAGCCATGCATTGTCCTTTTTGTGAAGGCAATGAGCACACCACACCGGCGGAAGTAATGTCTTACCGGCCATCTCACACCGAGCCTAACAAGCCCGGATGGTACTTGCGGGTAGTACCCAATAAGTTCCCGGCTTTACAAATCGAAGGAGAAATAAATCCGCGCGGCGAAGGCATTTTCGACCTTATGCACGGGATTGGCGCACATGAAGTCATCATCGAGACGCCATTCCATCAAAAGGACATTACTGATCTAAACGAAACTGAATTCGGCAATATTCTTTACGCGTACCGTGACCGTATCCTTGATCTCAAAAGGGATTCCCGCTTTAAGTATATTTTAATATTCAAAAATCAAGGATCAGCAGCAGGAGCAACGGTCGATCACACGCATTCCCAGTTAATTGCAACGCCCGTTGTTCCGAAAGCCGTATTGGAGGAACTGCAGGGGGCGAAACATCATTTCGACATTAAAGAGCGATGCATTTTTTGCGATGTGATCCGGCAGGAGATCAGTCAGGCTAAACGTATGGTGATAGAAAATGAAAAATTTGTAGCGATAGAACCTTTCGCAGCTCGTTTTCCTTTTGAGACTTGGATATTGCCTAAGCAGCACCAAAGCCATTTTGAAATGCAGCCGAATAGTAACTATGTACCGCTAGCGCAGATTTTTAAAGAAACATTGCAGCGCCTAAATATTGCTTTGGACTATCCGCCATATAACTATGTCTTGCACACTGCGCCGGTCAATAGAACAGAGGATGCCAACTCTTATCACTGGCATATCGAGCTTATGCCCAAATTAACAAAGGTAGCCGGTTTCGAATGGGGAAGCGGTTTTTTTATCAACCCCACTCCGCCTGAAAACGCGGCAGATTATCTTAAACAGGTCAAACTGGTCGAACCCAATTGATTGCAATCAGGAGTTTAGCATATGAAAAAATCTAAATTATTCTTCGTGTCTTCTGAAGTATATCCATTCGTAAAGGGCGGGCGAGGTGCGGAATTCGCAGGCTCATTGCCTCCGTATTTGCAGGCGTTAGGTCATGAAGTGCGCGTTCTAATGCCCAAATACAGTCTGATCAACGAACGCAAACATATTATACGCGATATTATACGGCTCAAAGATATTCCTGTAAAGATGTTCAATGGAGACATGACCGTTTCCGTCAAATCCGGATTTATTCCGGAAACAAAAACCCAGATTTATTTTGCCGATTCTGAAAAATATTACAAACGCGCCGACATGTACCGGGATATTCGAACAAACCTATTTTTCAAGGACAATGACGAACGGTTTATATTTCTCGCCAAAGTTGCCATTGAAACGCTAAAGACGCTCGGTTGGCAGCCGGATATTGTTCACTGCTGCGATTGGCCGACGGGACTTTTGCCGGCAATGATCCGGGACGAACAGAAGAAGAATAATTTCTTTAAAAAAACCATCGTAACATTCTCTATCAACGACATGAACGAAGCAGGTTTATTTGATAAGTCGGTTTATGAAAAGACCATGATTGCCGACGAACAAGCCAAAGATAAATGTTTGCATAAAAATAAACTAAGTTTCCTGAAAGCCGGAATGGCCTTCTCGGATGCCGTTACGGTGCCGTATATGCATAAACGTTTGAAGTCGATCAGCAAACCGGCCAATGATTTTGAAAGCATTTTGTCTGCATCCAAAGCGATCAATGACGTTCCTTTCGCGGGCGATCACAATTTATGGAACCCTGCAAACAACAATACGCTCTATAAAACCTATTCCGCGGAAAAGTTCGAACGCAAACAAACCAACAAGGAAGGCTTTCTTGCTGATAAACGTTCCGGATTCGGCAATGACCAACTTATCGTAGGCATTCTTGCCGAGGATATTGACCATCAGCAAAAATCCATTACGCAGTTTTTGAAATCATTAAAGGACGTTCCTCTTCAGTTTTTTATCATTGGCAATCAAAACCCTGCGTCGATAAGCGTGATCAAATCCGCCGTCTCGAAAAATGATAAACATAAAATTTTTACGTATCATGATCCGGATGATCAGTTCCGTCATAATTTTTTTGCCGTCTGCGACCTCATGTATATTCCGCCAACCGATAATTTCAGTGAACTGTATTATCTTAACGGCATACATTATGGCGCCATTCCTTTAATGCATAAGGCTAACCATGTCGCCGATCTTTTTGACCCCATTAAAGAAAAAAGCCTGAGCGGCAACGCATTTATTTTTGCCGATGACAAGGAACTTGCAAAGAAGGCGCTGATGGCTGCGGAGTTTTTTAAAGAAAAAGACAAATGGGACGTTTTGGTAAAACGGGTAATGAAAACCGATCTCAGCTGGAACAAATTTACCGCGCCCTTTATCAAGATTTACGAACGTGCTTTAACAAAATTATAGAAGACCCTGATCAGGAAAGGATGAATGAAAACGCACTTACTGCTATTTGGTTTTCTGTTTTTTTGTATTGATGTCGTCCGTTGTCAAGATGCCCAGTTTCACTACACTGTTGAAGTTAGAAACCCGCGCTCAGATAAAGCCCACGTCACATTAGATTTAAGCAATATATCGGAAAAAACTGCAACGTTCTACATGCCGGCCTGGTCGCCCGGCAATTACGAAATGTGTCAGTTTGGGAAATGGATAGACAGCCTCAAGGCTTTCGATTCCGCTGCCACACCTTTAACTGTAAAGCGCATTGGGGCAAACGAATGGACTATTTCAAACGCACGAAATCTGCGGAAAATAACATATATTGCGCATGACATTCCGGAAGACAGTTTGGACACCCTCCCCACGACGCTAAGTGAAATGGGCGACGACTTTTATTTCTTCAATGGTCCCGCCGTTTTCGGTTACCTGAAAAATCACAAAAATCAACCCTATGCCATTTCATATTCGTTACCGCCGGATTGGCTTGTCTGGTGTGGTCTTGATCAACAAGAGCCGTTTTCGTTTTTTGCAGAAAACTATGATCGTCTAATCGACTCCCCCGTCTTAGCAGGCGGTCCGAGAATCAAGACCTTTGATTTCGAACTTAACAAGACATTATATACCATGGTCGTCAATTCCGAGTCCAAAGTAGCAATGGATTCGATTATTGAATTTACGAAACAATGTATCAATTATCAGACCGGATTTTTCGGTGAAACGCCTTTCAAACGCTATTACTTTTTGCTTAATTTTTCCACGAACAATTCACGTTACGGAGCGCTTGAACACTTGAATTCTTCCGCGTATTTCCTTCCGCCGCCGACCCGTCAAGCTTCGCTGCGCAGCAGTTTCTATACCCGCGTGATCGCACATGAGTTTTTTCATGTATGGAACCCAAAGTTGATTTATCCGTCGGAATTTGCCGATTTTGATTATCAAGATTCTGTTCGCATCAAGTCGATGTGGTTTATAGAAGGCGTAACGGAATATTACGCGAAATTAACTTTGGTTAGGTCCGGAATAATGGCGCCGTCGCAGTTGTACGAAGACATGAAGAACATTGCGCTGTCCGACACACGCGATGACCTGGAATACTTAAGTCTGAGAGCGGCAGAAGTCGGCGTTGCGAATTCCATGTATACCAAAGGAGCGCTCATTGCCTACTTCATGGATATCGAATGCCGCGATAAAACAAACAACAAAAAAACGTTAGACGATGTCGTTTTATATTTCAATAAGGAGTTCGGTCAAAAAAAGAAAGCTTACAACGACGAAAAAGTGATCAAGATTTTTAAGGAAGCGACGGGTGTAGATTTTAAGAGCTTTTATAAAAAATATGTTCGCGGTAAAGAGCCGATTCCGGTTTCAACGTACTTTGAAAAAACGGGATTGAGTTACGAATATTCCTATCCTCCATATTACGGCTGGTACTTCGACATAGACGACAACGGCAGATTATTCGTTGCTACTGTTTCAGAAAATTCGACAGCAAGCGCGCTGGGTTTGAAGACGGGCGACATCGTCAAAGAGCTCAGCCAATTCAAAATTAACACTGATTTAGAGGAGATCCGCAGGTACGTTCAGGACGCTGAGAATCTGAAAGTCGGAGAGGATATTCGTATGGTAGTTGATCGCGGCGGCTCATTGCTCGAACTCAACGCGAAAGTAAAGAGCGGAAGGCAGCCCAACGTCATAATCAAGGAGAATCTGAACGCGACTGCAAAACAGATTTTGATCGGAAAAAGCATTATAGGTACGAAATAATTGTTGCCTCTGAATATCTGAGGAGCTATATTGGCGGCGCAAATTTTTTAGACAAGTTTATGTTAACAGCTAAAATTAAAGTAATGCCCAAAGCCAGCGTGCTTGACCCGCAGGGCAAAGTGGTCATGCAGTCGCTTGAAACCATGGGTTTCGTGAACATTGAGGACGTTCGTTTAGGAAAATATATAGAAATCAAACTTGAAAACATGACGAAACAGGAAGCTGAGAAGTCCGTCGATGAAATGTGCCAAAAGCTTCTCGCCAACCTGGTGATCGAAAGTTACGTATTTGATATAGTATAATTTTTGTTCGGGGTGTAGCGCAGCCCGGTTAGCGTGCTCGGTTCGGGACCGAGAGGTCGGGAGTTCAAATCTCCCCACCCCGACTTATTAAGAAGATTCCCGTAATCCTTTCCTCGCCACTTACTTCATTTGCATGACGCCATTTCTAAAAAAAGTCTGGACCATTTTCGATAAGGATTTCCTGACCGAGCGTCGGACAAAGGAATCCTTCAGCGCCATGTTTGTATTCGGCGTACTGGTACTTGTCATCTTCAATTTTACGATGAATCCGGACGCCGAACAAACGCTTCAAATCGGGCCGGGCATATTATGGGTCGCTTTCACCTTTGCCGGCACGCTTGGATTGAACCGCGCTTTTGCTTCCGAAAGTGAGAATGGAAACTTTCAGGCGCTGATGATGCTGCCGATTGATAAAGGAGCCATTTATCTCGGCAAACTTTTGTCCGGCTGCGTCTTTATGTTTATCACCGAGCTTTTTATATTACCGCTGTTCATTTTGTTCTTCAATCTATCGGTTTTTCAGGAGATCCCGGCTCTGCTGCTGATCTGTCTGCTTGGCACGTTGGGATTCATCAGCACGGGAACGATTTTTTCCGCTATTGCCATGAATACGAAGATGCGGGAAGTACTCTTGCCTGTGTTACTCTTCCCCGTAGCCATTCCTTCGATAATTGCGTCTGTAGAAGCGACCGGCGTCATTTTAAGGGGTGAGTCGCTTCTTGAAGCGATGGACTGGATCAAAATACTCGTCGCATTTGATATCATTATTATCGTTACCTCATTTCTTACCTTCGAATATGTATTGGAAGAATAAGAAATTCTTCTCAATAACCCGCACAAATTACTTGCAATAAAATCAAAAATTCGTTAAATAGAGTCCCTAAAAAAGTGTGTTACATTGTTCAATTAATTAAAGGATAGTGCATGGAAATCATTGCCAAGCCGCCTTCCAATGTACCTAAAAAAGTCAATCGTGAAGATTTGAAAAAATGGTACAAACTTGCGCACATGAGCCGATTGATTGACGAACAGGCATCGAAGTTTATTCGCCAGTCCAAAGGCTGGTCCTATCTTGCCATGTGCAGCGGCCATGAAGGGATTCAACTTGCATTGGGTATGTCTTTTCGTCCAAAAAAAGATTTTTTATTTCCCTATTACCGCGATCAGTTGACCTGCCTCTCGGCAGGTATTTCTGTAAACGAAATCATGCTCAATGGGCTCAGCCGTAAAGACGATATCGCCAGCGGCGGTCGGCACATGTCTAATCATTTTGCAAAACCGGAAATCAATATTGAAAACGTGTCGTCCTGCGTTTCCAATCATACGCTGCATGCCGTAGGCGTTGCGCGCGCAATAAAATATTACAATTCAGACGGTATCGCCTACGCCAGCTACGGCGACGCTTCATCGTCGGAAGGTTATGTCTTCGAGGCTATCAACGGGGCCAGCCGTGAAAAATTGCCGGTTATTTTCGTGGTACAGAATAATCATTACGGCATCAGCGTTCCGAGCGAGGAACAGACCGCAAATAAAATCGTTTCAGACAACTATAAGGGCATAAAATTTTTGCACATTGTTAACTGTGACGGTAAAGATTTTTTTGACAGCCGGCGTGCGATGGATGAGGCTATCCAGTATGTCAAGGCGGGCAATGGACCGGCGTTAGTTCATGCGGACTGTGTGCGTATTCAGGCTCATTCCAACAGCGACCGGCACGAATTATATCGCTCAAAAGAAGAGTTGGATGAGATGAATCAACTTGATCCGATTAGTAAGTTTCGCAGCTTCCTCGTTGAGGAGAAAATATTCAGTGAAAAAGAAATTAACGATCTGGAAAATACAAACCAGGAAGAAGTGAATTTAGCCGCGGCCAAAGCCGAGGCCGCTCCAATGCCCGATCCCAAAACTGCCTTGTTATACGTGACACCGGAACCAATTCAGACTGAAGAAACCCCTACTCCGGACGGCGAAGCAACTGAGAAGATTCGCGAAGCAATTAATCGTACGCTCCAAGAGGAATTTCGGCACAATCCAGACACGTTCCTATGGGGACAGGATGTTGCTTCGAAAGACAAGGGCGGGGTATTTAATGTTACCAAAGACATGCAGCAGGAGTTCGGGCGAGAGCGGGTATTTAATGCGCCGATCGCCGAAGACTTTATTGTAGGTACGGCCAACGGAATGTCGCGATTCAAAGACGACATTCGTTTGGTTATCGAAGCGGCGCAATTCGCAGACTATGTCTGGCCGGCGATGGAACAGATCGTCGAAACAAGTCACGAATATTACCGCTCCAATGGGCAGAATTGCCCGAACATAGTGATCCGTCTTTCGCATGGCGGATACATCGGCGGCGGATTATATCATTCGCAAAGCATTGAAGGTATTATGGCAAATTTGCCTGGTGTACGTGTTGTCATGCCTTCATTTTCTGATGATGCGTGCGGATTATTGCGAACCGCGATTCGCTCACGCGGAATTACGTTCTTTCTCGAGCCCAAATTTTTATACAACCAGATCTTTGCCCAAAGCGCTAAAACCGGGCCGCAGCATTTCGTCCCGTTCGGGAAAGCGCGAATCCGCAGGGGAGGCTCGCAAGCAACGATCGTGACTTACGGAACAACCGTTCACTGGGCATTACGAGCAGCAAGTAAGTTAGCCGACAAGGGCGCCAGCATTGAAGTCATTGATATTCGCTCGATCGTACCGTTGGATATGGACACCATCATACAATCCGTTAAAAAAACAAATCGGGTCATGGTGGTTCATGAAAATCAAACTATGGGCGGGTTTGGCGGAGAGATCGCCGCGCGCATCGCGCAAGATGCCTTCGAATATCTCGATGCACCGATTAAGCGCGTTTGCAGCGAAGACTCGCCAGTTCCATTCTCGCGGGCTCTGGAAGCAGCCGTGCTCGTGGATGAAACGAAGATACTGCATGCGTTGGAGGAACTAATTAACTATTAGACTTCACCTAATATTATGAAAAAAGGCTGCGATTATATCGCAGCCTTTTTTATTGACATTATCCGATAAATATGATATACTTTTAGTGATACCTAAAAGAAAAGGAATTATATGGCAGTAAATCTATCGCTCAAGCTTAAGGATGAGGTTTTTCAGGAGGCGGAAAAGACCGTCGAAAAACTCGATACTTCCCGCAACGCGTACATCAATGACGCCGTTGACTTTTACAACCACTTGATGCGGCGTAGACTGCTTAAAGATCAGATGGTGCGTGAGTCGGCGGCGGTTTACCATACGTCGCTTGAAGTCCTCAAAGAATTCGAAAAGCTTGAGGATGACATACAGGAATGACGATCAAGAAATTTCATGTCTATACCGCCGACCTCAATCCGCGATTTGGAACTGAACCCGGTAAGCTGAGGCCCGTCGTAGTGATTCAGACGGATTTGCTCAATCAAATTCATCCCAGTACGATCGTATGCCCCGTCAGCACCAACGTACATCCGGAATCCGATCTCTTGCGCGTGCATTTGCGTAAAGGCGAAGCCGGACTCGAAAAACCATCGGATATTTTGGTGGATCAAGTGCGTGCAATCGATAACAAACGATTTGTTAAACATCTTGGCATCATAAGTGATAGAAATAAGTTAAAACTGTTGGACAATCTAAAGATTCTGGTGTTGGAATGAATTTGAT
>JAEUSJ010000570.1 GCA_016788215.1 bacterium
ATGCCCGTGATACCGGGCATCGTAATATCGGTGAGCACAACATCGAATGGATTTTCGGTAAATTTTTCCCATGCTTCGTTGCCGGAAGCCGCCGTGACTACTTCGTAATTTTCTTTGGAGATGATAAAGCTTTGATACAAACTGAATGTCAGAGTTTCTTCATCATCAACGATCAAGATACGTTTTAATTTTTCGGACATAATTGCCTCTGATAAAAGCCGCTATCTGTCAAACATAATTCTGTCAAAAAGACGGGTGTTTGCGGGATAAGTTCGAACAAAATCACATGGATTTTTGACCATAAAAACCGGTGAAAAATATACTTAAAGAAACCTTTCTTGTCAATATATTTATTGAATTTATTGACCGGTTTGACGAGGAGCATTAACTAAACTTTACACTATTTACTGCTCAGTTACCCACGCACAAATTCCGTTTCAAACATGTCATAATGCGATACGGCCATACCGCATTTTTGATAGGTAGTTTTGGCATTGACGTTGTCTTTGTCAACATATAGCCTGATTCCGCAAACAGGGTGCTTAGATGATTCGTTGAGTATAAATTC
>JAEUSJ010000571.1 GCA_016788215.1 bacterium
CGCCATTATCGCCAAACGATTCTGGCAGTCGGTGGCTGTCTTCAGCATCGTCGGGGGGATCATTCTCATCGCGGTTCTCGTCAACATTCAGCCCCCCACTCCCAAGAAGATTGTCGAATCGGAGAACAAGGGGGCTCAGATCCGCCAGACCGCGAAGGTGGAGATCCCGGAGATTAAATTTACCGACATCACCGAGTCGGCGGGGATCACCTTCAAACATGACAACGGAGCCGAAGGCGAAAAACTGCTCCCGGAAACAATGGGGGCGGGGAGTGCCTTCTTCGACTATGACAACGACGGCGATCAGGATCTGCTGTTCGTGAACGGGATGAGCTGGCCCTGGGCGAAGCAGCCGGCCGAACCGCCATCGACGATGGAGTTGTACCAGAACGACGGTACCGGCAAATTCAAGAATGTCACTGCCGATGTGGGGCTGGCTGTGCCCATGTATGGCATGGGAATCGCCTGCGGAGATTACAATGGCGATGGCTGGACGGATCTGTATCTGACGACGGTCGGTAAAAATCGCTGGTTCCGTAACGAGCAGGGAAAATTTGTTGAAGCCACG
>JAEUSJ010000572.1 GCA_016788215.1 bacterium
GAACGTTCCTCAATGGTGGCTCGTACTGAGCGGGGTTTTCTTTGGCGCGTTCATATTGCTTCTGGTCGCTCTGGTGGTGATGTGCGTGATGCTCATGACCACACTGCGTGAAACGACCCAGCAGGTGCGGCGGCTGGCCGATCGCGCAGACGAGATCGGCCAGAGGGTCGAGTCCCTCGCAAGTGGTGTGCAGACGACCCAGCGCGCGCTCAGCGGTCACGCGCAGAACGTCGCGGGCAGCGTTGAAGCCATCGCGCGAGGCATCGCCCAAAAAGCGGACATCATCGCGACCGGTTTTATGATTTTCCAAACGATCCAACGACTTCGGAAACGCTAACCCCGGATTGGCACAAGTTTCGCCTAACGAAGCTGTATGAGCTGGTCTCTTCGTGAGCGGTGTATGTTCCTGCTGGGCCTCGTAGTCGCCCTAATGTGTGCCTACGGAGCCCGTCCAGCCCCTTGACGGCACCTGAGCCGATGCGCAATAATAGACGAGTACCGCGGGGTGGAGCAGCCTGGTAGCTCGTCGGGCTCATAACCCGGAGGTCGTAGGTTCAAATCCT
>JAEUSJ010000573.1 GCA_016788215.1 bacterium
CTTTGCCATCGATGACTGAAGGAAAAACACATTTCGCGAAGACAACACCGACGTGGTAATGGCCATTCGCCCGCGCCAGTATTCAGCATTACCCGATACAGAATCAAACAGAAATATTTTGATTGGAAAATCCGATGACAATAGTCCGAGAAGCGATGGCGCGTTTACGTCTGACATCATTTTGTAATCGGCTATAACGAAGATCGGCGGAATGAAGGCTTTTTCATTTTGCGTCAATTCGCTCCAAGTCAAATTAGCCATTCGCTCGTCATGCACTACCGGATCGTATTCATTTTGCATTTCCAGATCCGCGCGGCGCAGAATCTTGACATTATCCATCATCTGCCGTAGGTGCCCAAAACATAATCCATGTACAAAATCCATGGAATCTGAATTATCGTAAATGATCACCGGAGAAGTAAACGCGTTATAAGGAAATTGTTTGGCCCATTCCATCGTGCGCACTGAGGACAAAACGGTTCCGAATCGCGAGCGGCCGACGCCGGTCGGGCCTTTAGACAATGTCCATATCAGAGTCTTAAGATCGTTGATCAACGTAACCA
>JAEUSJ010000574.1 GCA_016788215.1 bacterium
TCGCCGCTCCCCTGAATTCCCCGCAGGCGCGGGGATGAACCGTGCCAGAAAGAGAAAATGACCAATTTTGAGTGGAATTCCCCGCAGGCGCGGGGATGAACCGGGGCTGCGCTCGCTGCGCGACGGCCCCGAGGGGAATTCCCCGCAGGCGCGGGGATGAACCGTCGATGAGGCCGGATGCGTCACACGCCATAAAGAATTCCCCGCAGGCGCGGGGATGAACCGCGACCAAAACAGCATTTTCAATAGCGGAATAGGAATTCCCCGCAGGCGCGGGGATGAACCTGTTTTGCTGGCTGGCGCTGCGGCTGCGGCTGCGAATTCCCCGCAGGCGCGGGGATGAACCGCACTCACACGCGGCAGCACTGGCCACGCAGCCGAATTCCCCGCAGGCGCGGGGATGAACCGGCTATTGCGCCGCCTTTCCTTCACTCACTTGCGAATTCCCCGCAGGCGCGGGGATGAACCGGGCGGACGGGTCTGGAGAGCCGGACGGTGAATGAATTCCCCGCAGGCGCGGGGATGAACCGGCACACACCTGCGAGAGGTCCTGCGTCA
>JAEUSJ010000575.1 GCA_016788215.1 bacterium
AATGATATGCATTCGCATATTGAGCCGATGCAGGTAAACTGGATCAGTGAAACAAGAAAAGTTGGCGGATTTGCCAACATTGCCACGATTGTAAAAACAGCTAAAAAATCGAACACCAACACGCTGTATTTTGATGCAGGCGATTATTTTACCGGGCCTAAATATAGTTCTCTGACTAAAGGTGAAGCCGTGATCGATGTGCTTAATCATTTATCGATCGATGCCGCTTGCATCGGTAATCATGAGTTTGACCATGGATGGCAAAATCTGGACGAGCAATTAAAGAAGGCAACGTTTCCGATTTTGAATGGCAACATATTTTATTCCGGTACTGACCGTCTGTTTTGGAATCATCCCTATATGATTTTGGAGAAGAACGGGATACGTATCGGCGTGATCGGCTTGCACGGTAAGTTCGCTTTTTACGATACCATCTCTGACAACATGATCCAGGGTATCGAAGCACGGGACGAGGAGGTTTATCTCAAAAAATACATTAACGAACTCGAAGGTAAAGTTGACCTGGTCGTATTGCTGGTGCATGAAGGTATTCCG
>JAEUSJ010000576.1 GCA_016788215.1 bacterium
CAATCCGGAAACGTCGCTGCGCCTGGCCGAAATGACCGTTGCCTACAAGACGCGCAAGCACATGGCGTTCGATCTTGCCGGACAGGAAGACGGTTATCCCGCCAAAGATCATCAGGATGCTTTCGCGCTGATCCTTAGAAACAATGTCAATGTGACGGCGCATGCAGGCGAGGCCTACGGGCCGGAGAGTATCAAACAGGCGATTCACGATTGCGGCGCGCATCGCATTGGGCACGGCACGCGTTTGATCGAGGACGGCGACCTGCTCAATTATGTGAACGACCATCGTATTCCGATTGAAATTTGCCTGTCGAGCAACGTGCAAACAAAAGCGGTAAAAGATTTTAAGTCGCATCCGCTTCGTATTTATTATGATTACGGACTGCGCGTCACGATCAATACGGATAATCGCCTGATGTCCGCCACCACCGTTTCGAAGGAAATTTACCTCGCATCAAAAACATTCAACTTCAATTTTGACGACGTATGCAACATCATCATCAACGGCTTTAAGAGCGCCTTTCTTCCGTACCGCGACCGCGTGGTCTTATTAAA
>JAEUSJ010000577.1 GCA_016788215.1 bacterium
TGCGTTCGCGGAAACGTCTAATACAATTTCACATTTTGTCCAATCCGTTGTTCCTTTAATAGAACGATTACCCATGTTATCAAACGCTAAGGATTGGGTCGGATTAGCCTTGTCATCCACTCTCATCCACATGGAAGACCAAGTTTTGACGTCTTCCGTTTTGATGAATCCGGTCATACGAACACGCTTACCAAAATACATATCCGCCTTAAACGTCTGCATCATTGTTCCAAAGCCCTGGATGGTAGGCTGATTAGAGCGGACAAATGCACAGCTTGATCCTGAATGAGCAACTTTTAGATCCTTACCCATATCGTAATCATTTGGTTTACTTCCCGCTGCATGCCAACCCTCTGGCATTGTAGATTGATCAGCGAGGAAGGCATAGCCCGCCACGGTGAGAACTAAAGTTGTAATGCCTGCGATTAGCAAAGATTTCGTCTTCATAATTCCTCCTTATTTTAGATGGTGCGCTTTTGGCACGCTGTCAGATAACGCGGCGCGGCTACCCGCGGTAGCTCGCACGCGAGGAAAATTAGTTAAGTTAGTACATTC
>JAEUSJ010000578.1 GCA_016788215.1 bacterium
GTATTTTTTTTGTTTTTCTCGGTCGTATAACGCGACACGCCCGGAAGCCCGCTGTTCTTACACTCGGTGCACTCCAGTGTTACTACGATTCGATTGCCTTTGCCTTTTGCCATTTGATTCTCCTCCCATCACGGGATTATAAACGATTTATCTTGTAGTTTCCGTATTCTTAAAATGGGCACAAATATATGTGAATTAGCCGCGAATGTCAAGATTTTTTACCTTTTTTTTAAGCGTTTAATATTTCACAAGTTCGATTTTCTATTTGATATTATTCGTTCATGTGTTTAACTTTTTTTGGAAGGAAATCAAATGGCCCCGTATGATAAACCCTATTATAAATAGCGATTTACACGAGCTTCCGCCGATCTTTCGCGTGCGATTACGCGATCCGGGAAGTTCCGATGCCTCCTTGATCTTCCGGTGGCGTAACGAAAACGCGTTACAGGCTCACCAGCCTTTGGTTTATTTAAGTCTGGATCATATACAATCGGACATAGAGAAAACATCCAATAATAATCTACCGAATTATGCACGTGATCGATTTCAATGG
>JAEUSJ010000579.1 GCA_016788215.1 bacterium
GTATTTTTTTTGTTTTTCTCGGTCGTATAACGCGACACGCCCGGAAGCCCGCTGTTCTTACACTCGGTGCACTCCAGCGTCACTACAATTCGATTGCCTTTGCCTTTTGCCATTTGAGTCTCCTCCCATCACGGGATTATAAAACGATTTATCTTTTAGTTTTCGTATTCTTAAAATGGGCACAAATATATGTGAATTAGCCGCGAATGTCAAGATTTTTTACCGTTTTTTTGGTAGCAGAATTTTTTACAAGTTCAATTTTGTAATTGATATTATTCGCTCATGTGTTTAAGTTTTTTAAAAGTAAAATAAACGACATTGAATGATAAGCCCTATTATAAATAGCGATTTACAGGAGCTTTCGCCGGTTTTTCGCGTGCGATTACGCGATCCGGGAAGTTCCGATGCCTCCTTGATATTCCGGTGGCGTAGCGAGAATGCATTGCAAGCCCACCAGCCTTTAGTCTATTTAAGTTTGGATCATATACAATCGGACATAGAGAAAACATCCAATAATAATCTACCGAATTATGCACGTGATCGATTTCAATGG
>JAEUSJ010000057.1:0-13584 GCA_016788215.1 bacterium
AAGAGTCTTGATGATTTTGCTTGTTCTGTTGACAACTCACGGTTGATTTCATCTAATGTCGACACAACAAAATTAGTCATCTCAGCTATTTTATCCGCATCACCCTTGCAACGTACGGTCACGGTTATAGTACCGTTTTTGGTATTGCTTTCGGAGATAATCATCTCGTCCATCAACTCTATCAGCGAAAGTGTATCATCGAGAGCTGGCTTCTTATCAAAGACGTGAATCAAGTCAAATTTATCAATAACAGCCTCTTTCAGTCGTCTGCTTTTCAAAATGGCGATATAGCGCTGAGGCCCTGATGTCCCCGCACTGCCCAAGAGGCTTTGACCCAGGCCGCCCAATGCTCCTCCAAGCGATTCTAATGCTGATGCTGATTTTTCCGGCAATAAGATAACCGCTTTGGATTCATACCATTTATCCATGATAAATGTTATACCAACCGTTAGGATCATGACAATCAACGTGGTCAAGATGATCTTCTTTTTCCATGGGATCAAAATGTAAAGCAAGTCAATGGCATTCAACTCGTTTGGCGAGTCGTTATTTGTCAAATGACTTTGATAATCCTGTTTTGATGAATCTGTATTTTTTTCCTGATTAGCCATTCGGCGATAAATTTTCCTAAATTATAAATGCGACGCATTCTACTAAAATATCATTTAAAATACAATAATTTTATTACTCATCTAAGTTATTTAGAAACAATAATATTTCGAATTTTTTCACTCGCTTTCCCGTCCCCGTAAGGATTGATCGCTTTTGACATTCTCTCATATTCGAGTTTGTCGGTGAAAAGTCTGCTTGTTTCGGATACGATCTTATTTCGGTCCGTTCCGACCAATTTGGCCGTTCCAGCTTCGATACCTTCCATTCGTTCCGTCACCTCACGCATGACCAGAATGGGCTTTCCAAGCGAGGGCGCTTCTTCCTGCACGCCGCCGGAATCCGTAAGAATGAGATACGATTTGTCCATAAGCCATACAAAATCGGTATAAGAGAGCGGCTCGATGAGAAGAATATTTTCGTGTCCGTTAAGAATACGGTTAACAGGTTCGCGAACATTGGGATTAAAATGAACAGGATAGATCACGACAACATCTTTATTCTGTTCAGCAATATCCCTCAACGCAAGGCAGATTTGTTCAAATCCCTCGCCAAAACTCTCACGGCGATGGCCTGTGACCAGAACGATTTTCTTATTAAGAATTTTTTCTTTTAGACTTCCTGCAATTTCAGGCGGGTTTTGTTTCACTTTATCGCGAACCCATAATAACGCGTCAATGACCGTATTGCCGGTTACGTAGATGGTCTTACCATCGATGCCCTCAGCCAACAGCGCCTGCCGTGCGGTCTCTGTTGGCGCAAAATGTGCATCCGCTACAACCGAAGCAATGCGGCGGTTAATCTCTTCCGGAAATGGCGCATATCGGTTATGCGACCGCAAGCCTGCCTCTACATGGCCAACCTTTATTCCGGCATAAAACGCAGCCACGCCTGCCGCCATGACCGTTGACGTATCTCCTTGAACCAATACCCAATCCGGTTTGGTTTCTGAAAAAATTTTCTCCAGGCCTGAAAATACACGTGACGTCAACTGCAGGAGCGATTGGCCTTCCTCCATGATATCCAAATCGAAATCCGGTTTGATATCAAACAAGTCCAAAACCTGATCCAGCATTTGGCGGTGCTGCGCGGTTACACAGATTTTGGTTTCTAACTCATCCGGATGTTTTTGAAACTCTTTAATAAGAGGCGCCATCTTGATCGCTTCCGGACGCGTGCCGAATATGAATAATATTTTTTGTTTCATGGTCGGCCTTTTCTTCCCGGTTCTTCGAATTCTATTTCTCGTTTCTGAATTGATCCGCCGTTCTCCGATACGCTTACGGATATTAATGTGTCTATAAAATTATTTGCATTGTGAAATGCGGTCCAGTTCGATCTGGCTTTCTCAGCCTTCTGTGCTAATTCCGCATAATGGTTACTCACTTCCATCATAGCTTGAGCCAGACTCTTGCTGCTACCGCTTTGACAGATAACTCCTCCGCCATCAAATTTTTCCAACTGTTGGCTTGCCCAGGTCTGGGCAGAAACGATAACCGGTTTTGCTAATGCTAACGCCTCGGTAAAAGGACCCGATGTGCTTTCGCCACGGTCAATAAGATACGGAAATAAAAGCACGTCAGCACGGACCATTTGAAGATCATAATTATGTACGTCAAGGGGTTCTTCAACCACTTCAACACCTTTTGCGTTTAAGTGCCGAAGTCCATTCAAAGCCATGTCTATCCTGGCGTCATGTGTCCGTGATTGGTAACATTGAATAAAGAATTCCATACGATTCAAATATCCTGCAGCATTCAGCTCATGAATTGCATCGGCAAGGAAAGTAATTCCTTTGTAATAATCTCCATGTCCAAGATACGCAAACCTCAATCGGGTTGATGACTTTTTATTATTTTCACCTGGTCCGATGTGCGTGTGAGGGATCGGAACTGTATGAATGGGCTCTATTGTCAATTGCCCAAATCGGGAAGCTAATAGTTCGCTATCCGACACTAAATGTATTCGCTTTGAATTCGAAGCCTTTCTTAACAAATACAACGCTAGTTGCAAAATGATCGTTTCTTTTTTCCAACGATTGGTAGACGGGTTATAGTAATAAATACGCATCATCACAATGAAAACAGGCGAAAGAACTTTTTTTTCAACAAAAAGAGCGAGGGCAAATAACAGAAGCTCGATGGCAACGCAGTTGTCTACAAATACCATCCCATCAGGCCGATCCAATTCCCGGCAGGCCTTCACCCATTCCCTCAGCCTCTTAAACGGACGATGAAGACCCGCCAGCTTAAACAGTTTAATTCCAAACACCCTAAAAACCTCATCTTTGGCGAAAATAGAACGCGTAGGCAATTTTTCTGAGATGCCGGGATCGCATTCCGTATTCGTCAATAACCTAAAATCCAACCCTGCTTTCACCGCCGCACGATATATGCTGCTCGCATAATTGAAGTAGTGGCCTAGAAAACTACGAATGAGCGGGTCAATCACATAGATGTAGTGAATATCCTGATCTTTTTTTTTGTTCATATTGTTCAGATATTGAAATACATTTGTACAGAGGCGCGCCCGGTATAATTTGGGCGGATCTAATCCTTTCCAGGCCCAAGTTGCACGGTTTTTTCAAACCATGAAATAGTCCTGTCAAGCCCTTCATCTAATCCCGTGAGTTTCATATTTGGCAATAATTCTTTCAACCGGGTTATATCCAGGCATTTCGATTTGGCTCCAACGTATCGCGATGTATCAAATGTTATTTTATCAAAATCGTACCCGACTTTACTGCAAATAATTTCAGCAAAATGCCGGATGGTAAACTCCTCGCCGGCCCCGATATTTACAATCATGTTTTCTTTGGAGTGGGTCAGCTCCATCATGATCTTTACAAAATCATCTACAAAAACCAATTCTCTGCTTTGATAACCGTCTCCCCACAGCATGACCGGCTCCTGGTATTTTTTTCCGCGAAGTATCTTACGTATCAGATCAAAAATAAAATGCATCTGCCTGCCGTCAGTGTGGTACCCGGTTCCGTATAATGTTGACGGAACAAAATTCATATATTTCAAACCAAATTGTTTGTTTAAAGACAGTAATCCCACATGCAGCATCCGTTTGGTCATGGCATACGTGTACAGGCTCTCGATCGGAGTTCCAACAAGATAATTTTCCTCGACCAACTTCGTGTCCGGCGCATAGGAACAACTGGTACCCATACAAACGATCTTTGCCTGAGGCTGGTGTTTTTGCCACCACGTAAGTACGTTGGTGTTGATCTGCTGATTTATAACCCATTGCTCGCCGGGATGATGGATCGCAAAGTCGCCGGCTTGAGTCCATGCCGCTAAATGAAAAACAAGATCATATACCCGGTCTCCAAAATGCGGCAACGAGTCTTGTCTTGTAAGATCACAGTTTCTTGAATTGAGTTTGACTACACGGTGTCCCGCCGCATCCAATTGTTTACACAAGGCCGTTCCCAGAAAACCGGTGGAGCCGGTAACTAAAATATCCATAGATTATATCTCCGAAGGGTTGACCGGAAAATAGAACTCAACACCCTTATCGATCAGCGCCTGATTATTAGCCAAGATCTCCTTCTTAAAATTCCACGCAAGAACATAATAAATATCAGGCAGCTTCTGAAGTTCTTTTTCAATTACAATGGGTATGTGCTTACCCGGTGAAAAAAGATTACGGCGCAACTCATTTTTCTCCACCAATACGTCAATATATTGCGTTCCAATCCCAAAATAATTCAGCAACGTGTTGCCCTTAACCGGTGCGCCCATGCCGAAAATTGTTTTTCCGGCTTGTTTTGCTTTCTGTAGGAATGAAATGTTTTCGTCCTTCATCTGTTTAATTCGCTCACCAAAATCGGCATACGCTCTGAACTGATTGCATCCGCTGTCTGATTCAGTTTTTGTCAGCGCCCGCAGCCGCTCTGTCCGTAACCGTTTTCCTTTGTGCCCGACATATCCGATCATGGAGCCGCCGTGTATAGGCGAGAGATATGCGTCGAACATCGACAGACCGTGACGATTGAGCAGTGCTTCGATCGTTTGGAGATTATAATACAGCAGATGTTCATGATAGATTTGATCAAAAGCCATATTTTCTATAATACGCTTCATGTAAAGAAACTGGACTACAAAAACGCCCTCGCTTTTTAAAGCTTCACGTACACCTTCCGTAACGCTATGAAGTTCCTCAAGATGAAAAAACACGCCGGCTGCATTTATAACGTCAAACTTTCTATTTATGTTTTTTACGACGTCAAGATTAAAAAAATCATTCAGCGTATTAACCCCGGCTTCGTTGGCAATTTTTGCCGTTGTTGCGGACGATTCCACACCGAGGATATCATAACCCAATTGCCTAAAGTGTCTTAACTGCGTTCCGTCATTTGAGCCGATGTCAAGCACTGATTTTGATTTGTTTTCCTTAAAAAAAGTGGAATCAACCTGTTCTGCGACAACCCTGAAATGTTCGCTTAAAGATTTTGTTATACCCGATAAATAGGTGTGATCCCCAAACATGATTTCTTTTTTGACAGTGTAATCCAGTTGTGCCGCGGCACAATGATTACAATACACAACGCGAAGAGGATAGAACGGTTCTTTCCCAATCTCATCCCGGGTCAAGAAATGATTACACCATGGCTGGCTTCCGAGATCTATCGCTAATGTTAAATCCGTCGAATCACAAACGCGGCAAATCATTAAACACCTTTTGTTATGCCGGCTTTTTGGAGCGGGCTCCGCTACCTTTCACCGGTTACAATTAACTTGATAAATTTTTGGGCTTTTGAAGCAATCCAGCGATCCATGATTCTCTTGAAAAAGGATTCCTTAGGTATCTTCGGCGCTTTGTCCGGGTCATGGCTCAGCACAAGATGAAAAGTTCCTTCGGCTCCAAACTTCGGACCACGGATAAACTGTGTATTAAAGTACTGCACGAATTCTTCCAAATGGACAAAACCAAATTGTTTCAGCTTTGCGATCCACCATGTCTTCGGATGTACGGATAAATGTAATTTTATTCCTTCAAAATCTTCGTCATTAGGTGAAATGCTTACAACCCAAATTCCGGTGTCTTTTAAGTGATTTCTTACATTCAGCGCTACTTTTTCAATATCGGCATCCGCGATATGTTCAAACACTTCCCACATCGTTACCGCGTCGAATGCAATGGGGCTTTGAGACGTTTCAGTTTCCAAAAATATTTCGAACTTACGGGTTATGTCACATGTGAAAAGAAAATCAGGAATCAGCGCCCATTCTGCTCTTCTGTGTATTTTGGAATAGTCGCTGCCCTCAAGCCCGACCGCAAGATAGCCGTCATCGATACAATCTTTCACAAATCCGCCGCCGGAACATCCGAGATCCAGCACCTTCATCGGGTCTTTAAACCCGGGGTACAGTGCATAGAGTTTCCTGTTAAATCTTCTATTCCGGCTATTATCGCGTTTTGTACCCCACGGATAGAGGTGGTCCGGCGATTCATAAGCGATCTCCCGCTCTGCCTTCACGATAATCCGGTTCTTGTAATTTTTTGGATGACTTGACATTATTTGTTTCTTATTTGAAATTAATTCGACTGAATTCTGACAAATTTCCTTTTTGCAAAACGTAACAACAACCATTGCCCCGATCCGTTAACGACCAACAGTCCAATTCCCATCGACAATGCCATGCCGCTCAAGCCGAGAATTGGCAGTAGTATAACGGCCAAAACTATAGTAACAGCTCCGTTTAGCAAAGCCATAATTGCCTGAGAACCGACCCACTCAATGCCCGTAAAAAAAACTGCCGTCGGCGTCACCAGTGCATTAATAAAAACATAACATGAAAAAAAGGCAATGAAAAACTGGGATGGAACCAGTGCTTCACCTACCCAATATTCTATTAGGATCGGGCAAACTACGGCAATGGGAATTACGGTGGCCAACACAAAAATACCGCTGAATAAAGATGACTTTCGTAGCGTGGACCAGATCCAGTGCCAATCCCCGCGTATCTTGGCCTCGCCGTATCCCGGAATAAGCGGAAAGGTATAGAATTGAACCAACTGAACAGGAAGGCTGAGTATTTTCTGACCAATAATGTAGATACTAACATATGCCGGGCCCAAATAGTGTGTAATGAGCATGGGTTGACTTTGGAACATGACGACGCCGGCAAGTTGCTGAAACAAGTATTTCCAACCCAAAGGAAAAAGACGAAAAAACGCCTGTTGTGTTACCATACGAAAATCAGGCCGAATGGACGGATGCTTCAAATAAAACAGATGGAACAATGCAATAGCGAATACCACGAGCCGTGAACCGGAAATGGCAACTATCAATAAAGATAATCCTCCGTCCAACACGACTGCAAGTATGATAGCGAGCAGCGAAACGAAACTGCCGGCGATTGACCATCCGTTGGCATAATACCCTTCCTGGAATCCAAGATATATAGCATTGAGAATACTGGTGGGAAACATTAAGACGAACAGAATAAAAGCGATTACTACGGCTTGGTGTAATTCAGTTACGCTGATGAAATCAGAGGCGTTAAAAACAGAAGACCATGGAACAAATGGAAAGGATATTACGAACACTAGAAATAAGAAAATGCTGATAGCGCACAGGCAGGCAAATGCCGTAGAAATTAGTTCACGCGCCATCCGATTGTTATCGCTTCCTCTGGCTTCCGATAATGTATTAACCAATGCCATTCCCCCAAAACCCATATCGCTAATGGCCAACCAACTCAAAAGACTGCTGATGGTCAACCATATTCCATACTGATTTGCTCCCAAATAATTAACCGCTATTGGAATTGAAATGAGCGACACGCCGACCGTAATGCCGTTTGAAATAATTCCAGAGGACCCTGTAATAGCGGCACGGTTAAGCCTGTCTTGTCCTCTAATCTGATCTGTGTCTTCACCCTTATAACTGCCAAAAATGAATGACCCCAATCTAGTAAATAGCGCGCGCAATTTTTTCAGCGTCCATTCAAAAGCCTTTTTCAATTTAGACTGTCCCTGGTTTAAGTTGGCACACTATTGAACACATTTGCCTGCAAGAGGCAATCAAAAGCGCTGACCGGTTTTAGTTTCCTGGGATTAATCCGCAGATGCAACGTGAGAGAAATCAAAAACAGGGCCGGGTTTCTTTGGATTTCTTGACTTTGCCAGGCTTTTAATTATCATTGCTGGCCATGAAAAAACACTTCTTATCACCGGCGAAATTCCGTGTTTTATTCCCGTCATTACGATTGGTTTGAGCTCCGTCATCCATTCGGGTGGCAGCAAATCACCGTATTGATCCAAAAGCCATTCCGCATGGCTTTTCTTACCTGACATCGAAGCTACAATGATTTGCTTGGCGGCGCTAATTTTCTTTTTGTCATCCGAAAATCCGCGAACAACGTCTGCTTTCTTCAAAAAAAAGGCATCTGCAAAAACGACCCTTCCGTTCCGATGAGCTCTTCTGTTTTCTGTGATCGGTTTCCAATATTCCGGCTTTAATCCTATTAGTTCAAAATGCCGCTCATGAAGATACCGCGCCACTTCATGAAAGTACGGTTCTCCTTGATAAAACGGCTGAAAACGAAGTTCGCACTTAATAGCGATCACGTTGGAAAGAAGATGATCGCAACTTTTAATAACTTCAAAATCCAACCCTTCCAAATCCGTTTTAAGCAAATCAACGGTATCTATACCCAACGGCTCCAGTATTTCAGGCAGCGTAGTCGGGATCACATGTCGAGAGGACCTGGTTTCGTAGAATTTCTGAAGCCCGTACTGTTCGATAATTTCTTGATGTGGTTCGCGAAGTCCCGAGCAAGCGCTAAAATTTCGAGTTTTAAATTCTCCCGGTGATTTATCTCCGGCCACGACGCTATCAATGAGGTGTTTTCTATAATAGCGTTGACTGGTTGCGCTTTCGTTCCCGCCGGCGTCAATTTCAATCAGCGTGACAGTTTTCAGAAACGACGATGGGAGATCGTAGTCAGCATCACCGCCTGATCCCAGATTAACAACAACAAATGACCCCTTTAGAGCATCGTATAAATTTACCGCCATTGAATTTTTTTCCAGTTATTAGATCGCATCTTGATGGTTTTACACGTTAGAAAATTTGTTGTTCTTTATTATTCTGAAGCCTTTAATGAGTTCGCAAATTCCCGCTTCGATTGTATGGCTTGGCATATACCCGAGTTTTTCAATTTTTTCATTACTTACTATGTAATTTCTTTGATCAGGATCCTTATTTATTTCAGAAGTTGTAATGAAAAAATCGGGTATCTGTTCTTTGATCTTCATGCACAGTTCCATTTTGGATAGGTTTGCGGAACTTAATCCGACATTATAAGGCTGATTTTTCATTACTTCAAAATGATCGATTGCAAAACAGAAAGCCGATGCCACATCGCGAATGTGTATGAAATTGCGCTTAAAATTCGCTTCAAAAAGCACGATGTACTTTTCTGTATACGCCTTATATGTAAAATCATTTACCAAAAGATCAAGGCGCATCCTTGGACTGAATCCAAATACCGTCGCCAGCCGGAGCGTAATCGCATTGTCGGAATCTAATAACGCGCGTTCGGCTTCGACTTTAGTTGTGCCGTACAACGAAATGGGATTTAGCGGCGTTTCTTCAGTACAATAAATACCGTCCTGCCCAATGCCGTATCCGCTGTTGGTCGTTGGATAAATAATTCGTTGATCTTTTGACCTCATTTTATTGATTGATATAATAGCGTCCCGGTTAATGGACACCGTATTATATGCATTTTTTTTGGACAAGGGAGCGCCAACAATTGCGGCGAGCGGAATAATGATATCATTGTCACGCAGCAAGGATTTAACTACGCCCTCATTACGGACGTCGTCGTTGATTATATCAAAATCCGGGTTGGAACAACATTCCAGCAGCGACGACTGATTAAATGCCAGCGAATCCAAAACAGTAACTTTATATCCCTTTGCTAACAACGTTGGAACAAGGACAGAGCCTATGTACCCCGCCCCGCCCGTGACCAAAATCTTTTCTTTTGCCATTAAATTTCTTCCTTTAAGTATTCCGATGCAAGCCTGTAAGTTTCGGGTATTCCAATATCAATAAATTTACCCTCACAAATAAAACCATACGCGTTTGATTTTATCATATCGGGCAGGAGGTCTTTTTCCAGAGACAACTTTGTGTTTTCCGGAATGCGATCAAATACAGATTTCTTAAACAGATAAACGCCGCAATTAATATAGCCGCCGGATGACGTCGGGGCCTTTTCTTCAAATGAAACAATTTTGCTGTTATTCGAAATATTTACCTTGCCGTATCTGTTGGCGTTTTCAATATAGGTAAGTGCGACCGAGATCGAGGCGTCTTTTGTTTCGTGCGCAGAAATAAAACTTTGAATATCTAGGTCGACATAACTATCTCCGTTCAGAACAAGAACATCATCCGAATGTATGTACTGCAATGCCTTTTTTATTGCCCCTCCGGTGCCGAGCAGATCTTTTTCCACCGAAAATAATATCTCAAAGCCGTAGTCTGAATTATTCTGATATTTCGATATGATCTGATCTGCTTTGTAGCCGGCGGCGATCACGACTCGGGTAATGGATTTGGATCGACTTATCAACTTGAAAACAAATTCCAGGAAAGGTTTTCCATTGACCGGAACAAGAACTTTTGGATAGTCTCCGGCTGATTCACCTAAACGTGTCCCCAGGCCGCCCGCCAAAATAACAGCGTCATTTTTTTTCATGGCCTAATGGGTTAGATAAATAATTTTTGAACCTTCGTTCTCAAAATTGATATCCACTTGTAATAAACCTTTTAGTGAATCTTTTACGGATTGCTGTTTTTCCGCAGGAACTAAAAAAAACAAAAATCCGCCGCCGCCTGCCCCTGCCAATTTGCCGCCATATGCGCCTGCAGCCATGGCCGTGCGATATGCTTCGTCAATGTGGGCGTTAGAAATCTGACTTGACAAGTTTTTCTTCAGAGTCCAGCTTTCATCAAGAAGGTTTCCGAGATTCTTAACCATGTCTTCGCCGCGCTCTTCCGAGATTATTTTTTGCGCCGTAAAGACCATAGCATACATTTTTTGAAGATAAGCGTCTTTGCTTTGATTCTTCATGTTCTCTATTTGTTCGGCGGCTATTTCAGTTGCATAGCGCGTCAAGCCGGTATAAAATGCCATAATCGACGCGTTAAGCAGATCATATTTTTCATTTGAAATCACAATCGGCTTAACAGAAAAACCTAGGTTACTAAATTCAATAAGATTCAGTCCGCCGTATGCTGCATGAATCTGATCCTGGCATCCGACGTTTTCGTTAATGAGCTGGTGTTCAATATAAATCGCTTCTTCGGCCAGTTTTTGTTTTGATACGATGTTTCCTTCTAGAGCATATAGTGCGTTTAAGAATCCGACGGTAAAAGAAGAGGAGGATCCGAGGCCGGTTCTTGCGGGAAGATCGGCAAAAATATGAATATCCAGGTTTCCGCGTAATTTCTTGAAGTTGAGGGTTTCTCGTACGCTGGGATGAATAATGTCTTTTACTTCATTAACTAATTCAGATTTTGAATAACCTACCCGAATCTTGTAGTCAAAGAAGTCGCTTAATTTGTTGACACTGACATAGGTATACTTATTGATAGTGGTTCCAAGAACCGCGCCGCCATTTCTTTCGAAGTATTCTTTGTAATCCGTCCCTCCGCCAAATAAACTAAACCGCACCGGTGTTTTTGAAATGATCACTGCAAAACTCCATTATAAAAACCTTTTAGAACAGCTCAATTAAAAACAAAAACGTTTAAACCAGCCCGCCGTTAATATTAATTTCCGTTCCGGTTATGTAATCGGATTCGAAAAGAAACTGCATCGCGTTGTAAATATTGATGGGATCGCCCAGCTTTTTCATCGGGATGGTATTCAGTACAACTTTCATCATGTCCTCCGGTACTTCAGAAATCATGCCTATGTTGTAATAACCGAGATTCAGGCAATTAGCAGTAATTCCTTTCAAGGCATTTTCTTTTGAAATCACTTTCATAAGACCCCACAAACCAGCCTTAGAACCCGAATAAGCGGATGTTCCTGGAACTCCGAGCTGCGGAACGACAGAAGCAACGAATACCAATCGTCCATAGTTTTGTTCCCGCATCAGAGGAAGGAGATGTTTCGACATTAAGAATGCGCTGTCCAAATTGCCTTGCATAACGAACCGCCAGTCATCCAGTGACAATTTGTGCGTAAATCCGTTGAGATTAACTCCGGCGCAATGAATAAACCGTATATCTTTCAGCAGTTCCTTATGCTGTGATACAAAACCAGAAACCTGTTGTTCATCCGTCACATCAATCTGAACATACCGGTCTGAATGCTTACTTGGTTTGGTCTTGTTATAAATTCCTATGACGGATTGACCCTCAGCAATATACTTCTCAAGAAGATATTTACCGATGCCGCGAGAAGCGCCTGATATAATTATCATAAATTAAAGCCTCTAAATTCGTTTAAGCAATTCAACATTAAATTCGATTATCATTGAGTAAATAAATTTCTTAGTAGTCAGTTTTTATCACTAATTTTTGACAGTATAGTAGATTAGTATTATGGTTGACGTGATCGCTGCCAGCTGACCCGTAATTGCCAAAACGTCCTTGAATAACTGCCATCCGTCGATTGGCTCTTTTTCGGGCACAAAGATCACGTCGCCGTCTTCGATTTTTGTATCATCGTCAGCGTCGTCCCATTGTTGTCCGAATGCCTTGATAATAACAACATCTCCACGTTTCGCTATGGATTTGTATCCTCCGGCTTTTTCAATATAATACTTATAATTCTGTCCGTCCAGATAGTCTACAATGCCCGCATGAATAACTCCTCCAACCAATGTGATTGTTTTTTTGGCGCGAGTTACATAAACCGAATCTTCAGGTTTTAATTTGATATTATATTTTTCATTGATTCTGCTGCCCTCAAATAGTTTTGCAAAGTCTGTTTGAACGGGCGGCTGTTCCTGTCGTGATTTAGATTTGAAATAGGATTTTTCAAGATCATTCATATCGGCATAAGGAACTTTCTTAAGCCGTTCATATTCAGCATCTGCGCCCTCGACGCCTTTATCACGGTAAATAGTGATTCTCTCAACGGCCACATCCGGCGTAAAACCGCCGGCCAGTGCAATCGCATCTGTTAATCTGGTGACACCTTCCTCAATTGCATATTTTCCCGGATACATGACTTCGCCCTTAATGACAACATTAGCGTTAGGGTGAAACAAATATTTTTGACGAAAAAATATTCTATCGTCAGGATAAATCCGAGGATTAGATACGGTATCCGACGGATTACGAAACACACGTTCCAGATCAATTACAATTTTTTCGACAGACCGCCCCGTATCTCTCTTAAATCGCACAAGATAAGCTTCGAGAGAATCTACCCCGAATTTCAAACCGCCGCACAAGCGAATAATATCTGATATTTTTTCACCGGCAACATATTCGTACTCGCCCGGAATAGAAACAGACCCAAATACATGAATGTTTGCATAGATTTCCGGAACGTAAACGACATCTCCTTCAGACAAAAAAGGATCCGTTTCAAGTTCGCCGGTGTTTTTTTTCTTGATAAGATCAACCCGTCTGGAAGATCCGTTCTGATTGCGAAGTAGAATATTACGCATGGATCCCATAGATCCTTCGGCCTTATCGATGGCGTCAGAAACCCTGTCTACCCCGGTCACTTCAACGGCTCCGCCCTCCTTTACTAACCCGGTTACCTGCAGGCGAAAATGCCGCACGGTAATTAAATCAACCGACACATCCACTGTTGGATAGACCTTTCGAATTTCGGCAATGATTCTTTCTTTAGCATCATTCAGAAATAGATTCTTCACATCGATAACACTGACAGAAGGGACTATGACTTTTCCTTCAGGAGAAATTGGTGTCTTGAAGAATTCATTAACCTGACCTAAGATAGAAATAAGTAATTCGTC
>JAEUSJ010000057.1:13684-15078 GCA_016788215.1 bacterium
ATATCAAGTATGCGAAGAATTTTTTCTAGTGACTCAGGATTATCCACATTCGACGGACGGTGTAAAGTAACGACTATGTACTCATGTGGAACCAGCTGTAATTGAGACAATACCGTCGACTCTCGCATGCGTTTTTGCGAAAACACAAGTGAGTCGATCATTACATTGCCTGTAAAATAAATCTGTTCCGGTTTTTTCCCTTCCGCTAAAAGATGTTCATTTCCGCTTTGCTCTGTTGTAAAGAGATAATCGGATATCGCGTCGGTTACGATTCGGTTGATTTCCTCCGGCATCGTTTTGTCAAAACTTCTTAATCCCGCCTCCACATGCGCCACTCTTACGTTCATTTTCGATGCAGTAACGGAACAAGCCAGAGTTGAGTTCACATCGCCTACTACGAGAACCAGATCCGGTTTTTCTTTTTCAATCACGTCTTCAAAGCGGCTCATGACCTCGGCCGTTTGTTTTGCGTGCGATCCGGATCCAACATTAAGAAAAACATCAGGCTCTGGAATTTGAAGATCGCTAAAAAAAACGTCCGACATTTTCGCATCGTAATGCTGTCCCGTGTGCACGAGTACCGATTGCTGTTCAGGAAATTTTTTCAGTTCCCTCAGAATCGGAGCAACTTTCATAAAATTAGGCCGGGCGCCGACCACGCTGATTATTTTCAAATAACCTATCTCCTGAGTTTCAAACGCCTACAAACTTTTTCCGGAACCCAGTACAAATATTTTTTCGCGTCCGGCCGTCACATGTTTTGTCGCATTACGTGTATCAACAATTAGCGGCGCATTTTCAACGATCATATTCATATCGTACCGGCTGTGATCGGTTCCAATAAATACACAGTCAACTTTCTTTAAGAGTTCCTTCGTTAAAAGCTGTGATGTAAATTTCTTATTCAACACCTCCACCTCCGGCACGTGCGGGTCGTTATACATCAGATGTTCAAATCCTTTTTGAAGCATGATTTGCATCACCATCAGAGAAGGCGAGTGGCGAATGTCGTCCACATCTTTTTTGAAGGAAGCGCCCAAAATCAAAATTTTTGCTTTTTTTAGCGGAGTGCCTTTATGCGCCAATGCTTCGACGATCATCGAATAAACATAGTGCGGCATGTTTTCATTTACCTCGGCGGCGAGTTCGATAAAGTTAGTATGGAAGTCATAACCGCGGGCTTTCCAAGACAGATAATAGGGATCGATCAAAATACAATGTCCGCCGATTCCAGGGCCCGGGTAGAACGGCATAAATCCGAATGGTTTTGTTGATGCGGCATGAATAACCTCCCACATATCAATGCCGCCCATGCGGTCGCACAATTGCGCCAATTCATTAACCAGCGCAATATTGACGCTTCGAAAAATATTTTCAAGCAATTTGGACATTTC
>JAEUSJ010000057.1:15178-16644 GCA_016788215.1 bacterium
TCGCACAATTGCGCCAATTCATTAACCAGCGCAATATTGACGCTTCGAAAAATATTTTCAAGCAATTTGGACATTTCAGCAATGCGTGGATTGGAAACCGGGACGACTTTTTCAATAATCTGTGCATTAATCAAACACGCGAGTTCGGTACATTTTTTTGTTACGCCCCCGACAACAACCGGCGTATTAGCGGTACTAAATTTTTTGTTACCCGGATCGATACGCTCAGGCGAAAACGCCAAATAATAATCTTGCCCTACGCGAAGCCCGGTTTTCTCCAATATTGGCATTACGATGCCTTCAGTCGTATCGGGAAATGTCGTACTTTTTAAAATGATCAACTGTCCCTTTCGTAATCCTTTGGCGATACCGTCGGCGGCATTGACAATGTAAGTTACGTCCGGTTCTTTGTTTTCTGTAAACGGCGTCGGCACGCAGATATAAATAACATCAAGTTCTTTAATGCCTTCATAATTGGTGGAAGCCTTGATTTTACCGGCCTTCCAGCATTTTTCAAAACGATCATTCGGAATATCTTCGATATAGTTGTGTCCGTTATTGACGTTTTTTACTTTCTGTTCGTCCACATCGATCCCAAACGTGGAATAACCGTTTGCCGCAAATTCCACGGCTAAAGGCAGTCCTACGTATCCCAGTCCGATGACGCCGATCGTAGCTTTTTTTTCTTTAATCTTGTTTTCCAGGCTCACGTGTGTTTTTCCTTATGAATTATATAAAATAAATTTGGTCAATAAGAGCCGCGCCCAACGCCGATATACTCAAATCCTAATTCTCTCATTTCATTTGGATCGTAAACATTACGACAGTCGACCACTTTGGGTGATTTTAATTTCTTTTTCGTCAGCGTCAGGTCCAGTTCCCTGAACTCATTCCACTCCGTCACGACGACCAGGCAATCTGCGCCTTCAGCCGTATCGTAAGCGTCTTTGCAATACTGAATTTTTGGAAATGTTTTCTGCATGATTTCCTGCGCAACCGGGTCGTACGCTTTGATCTTGCCGCCCGCCTTTAGAACTTCCTCGATAATGACGAGAGAGGTGGCGTCACGAATGTCATCGGTATTCGGCTTGAAAGAGAGCCCGAGCAATGCAATGGTCTTGCCTTTAATGTCACCAACTAGTTTTCTTATTTTTTCTACCATAAGATGTTTCTGATGATCGTTCGCTTTGATAGCGGCATTGACCACCAGATTTTGCACGCCGACTTCATCCGCCGTTTTAACCAACGCAAGTGTATCTTTTGGAAAACAGGATCCTCCATATCCTCCTCCGGCATGCAGGAACTTAGGGCTGATACGCCCGTCAAGTCCCATGGCTTTGGCAACCACTTTCACATCGGCGCCGATCTGATCGCAGATATTTGCAATTTCATTGATGAAGGATATCTTTACCGCGAGAAACGCATTTGACGCGTACTTGATCGTCTCGGATGTTTCGACATTGGTG
>JAEUSJ010000580.1 GCA_016788215.1 bacterium
AAACATAAGGTCTGTAAGAATCTTTTTGAATCACGGGCCGCATTTTCAATTAAAAAAGATTCTTTCAGAATGACGACGGGTTTTCATCTTGACCCGTAGGAATGTGTGTTATGTCGCCCCGCTGGGGCTTAAAACGATTTTTCCGGTGAATTGGAAATGAAGGACATTTTTGAAACTACTCAGTGGTCGCTCCAAAATGCCGATCTTGTCATGCTGCAAGAATCTTTTTGAATCACAGGCCGCATTTTCAATTAAAAAAGATTCTTTCAGAATGACGACGGGTTTTCAGATCTTGATTTCTATATGGATTACTATTGAGCAGTCAGCGTTCAATCCACCGCCCCCCAACCTTGGCGACGTCGTAAACGCAATTAGTACGCGCCCCCGCGCTGATGCCCTCCTTATAGGAGGGTCGGGAGGTGCGGGGGAGACAGGGGGCGGTTGTCCTATACGTGCTGGACACAACTTGGTATGACAATTCTGGAAGTGAGTAATTACAAAGGATAAAGCATGAATAATTTTGATACGATTCCGTGGCTGAAACAATTTATCG
>JAEUSJ010000581.1 GCA_016788215.1 bacterium
CTTAGTAATTCCTGGTTCGTTCATTCTCCAATGTTTGAAATACTGAAAATCCTTTCTAAACTAGACTGTTCTGTAATCATAACGTCGGATCACGGCAGTATACGGAGTTTGCACGGAACGCAAGTGATCGGCGACAAAGAGACCTCCACAAGTTTGCGTTATAAGTACGGAAAAAATATCAAAGCGAATGCGAAACATGCCTTGTTCATAAAAGAACCGGCCGATTATAAATTACCCTCACGCGGCGTGAATACGCATTACATCATAGCAAAAGAGGATTACTACTTTGTCTACCCGACGAACTATCATCATTATTTGAACTATTACAAGGATACGTTTCAGCACGGCGGGATTTCCATGGAAGAAATGATTATGCCGGTGATAGAACTCGAGGGGAAGAAAGGGTAGCGGTATAGTGACAAAATTTCAATTCATTATTACTATGGCCCACGAAATTGGTAAGTCAAATGCAATCAGCTCATAATATTTTTTATTGAATAGCGATAATGTTTTTCTATTTCTGTAACCTTCATTGAAATCCAGTTGTTGATG
>JAEUSJ010000582.1 GCA_016788215.1 bacterium
TATACCGCTGGGAATGATCGGTTTCGGTATTCAGGATTTCTATATCGTTCATATTTTCGCCATATCGGTAGGCCATTTTAATCATTCAAATATCTCTATCCCGTTGGGACCGTTAAAATATATTTTCAACAATCCGCAAATGCATATTTGGCACCATGCAAAACAAATCCCTGATCCCTACGGAGTGAATTTCGGATTAACGCTCAGCATCTGGGATTACCTTTTTAAAACGGCATGGATACCAAAGGACGGCAGAGACGAAGCCCTTGGATTCGATAACGTTGAAACGTTTCCGTCCACATTCATAAAACAGGAACTTTACCCGTTCGTAAAATAGGATCTTGATACGGCGCTTAGACCGACATGCGAAGTTCAGAAAAATGTTTGAAAGTACAAAAAATTGATTATATTTCGCCTTATGGACCAACAAAATATAACGTGCTTATCGGGTTGGCTCACAAATGGAAGAGAACACTTCAGTCTGAGACCTTATGTTAAATAGAAAACCACGCTGATCTTTCTTAAGTTGGTAGTAAGCAACTACAACCAAA
>JAEUSJ010000583.1 GCA_016788215.1 bacterium
ACACTCGCTATCGCCCGATCGTGCAGCCAGCCTGCGCCGAATTGCCGCACGTGCAGCAAGGTGTCGAACAAGGTCAGACTTTGCGCCTCAGAAAATCCGTCCAGCCGTTCCAGCGTCGTCTTACCAATCCCGCGCGTCGGATAATTGATGATCCTTTTCAAGCTGATGGCGTCCGATGGATTGGCGATCAACTTCAAATAGGATAAAATATCTTTAATCTCTTTTCGTTCGTAGAATCTCAGTCCGCCGACAATGATATAAGGAATAGTATACTGCCGCAGGGCCTCTTCCAGCACTCGTGATTGCGCATTGGTGCGGTAAAGAATCGCAAAGTCAGAAAATTTTCTTTTGTGTGTGTGAATCTCACTCTGAATAATGCGCGCTATCGAGCGCGCTTCCACACGATCGTCACTGCACTCCAGCACGGTAACGAGCGATCCTTCGGATTTCTGCGTCCAGAGGGTCTTGTCCTTACGCAGGACGTTATTCTTTACAACTTCGCTCGCCGCTTTTAAAATATTCTGAGATGAACGGTAATTTTGTTCAAG
>JAEUSJ010000584.1 GCA_016788215.1 bacterium
GACGGGCCTTTACCGGATTTGTCCTGAGCCTCTCGCATCACAACGAGAACAGAATTAGTGATTTCCTGGGATTCCAAAATATCCAGAATGACCGGGCCGAAATGGCCGGAACCTTTTGAGTCGGTAACCCTGTTGGGTTCCAGTCCGATACGCACGGCATAGACAAAATCGAGCACGTTCGGATATTCCAATTTAAGGCGTGAAATAAAATTCTCTGCTTTTTCAGCCGTATCAGCAGGAGCAATAACGGCAATGAACCGCGATCCACGATCTGTAATCGTTGCTTCGGCGCGCGCTTCTATAGTTTTAAATTCGTCGGTGAACATACGTAATTTTATTTAGCTATGAGGATTTCACCTTATTCCATTGAAATATCATATCAATGATCGGATGGGATAGCCTCTATCTCTCGCCTGATCATGCCGAAAGGAAGGGCTCATTTGTTGATTCTCATCTCCGTTGTCGGAAGAAAAACGGCAAACCGGGAGCCGTCTGTAGTCGTGAATGAAAAATTCCCTCCGATACTCGGTACTCCGCCTTGTCCTCCA
>JAEUSJ010000585.1 GCA_016788215.1 bacterium
TTGAAAGCTTTCCTGAAATTATCCCGCTTGCGTAATATGGTGATCCAGCTTAGTCCCGCTTGAAAACCCTCGAGAATCAGCATTTCAAATAATCGATGTTCATCATGAAGCGGCACACCCCATTCGTTATCATGGTAATCGCAATACAGCGGATCGGTTCCGGGCCACCAACAGCGCGGTCTTGAAATCAAAGATGCCATATAATCTTTCGGAGTTTTTATGATCAGAACCTAAGAAAGTGAAATGCAGAGTTCAAGGGTTTTATTTATTACAATTTATCAAAATTTACAAGAAACAACCCGAAACGCAAATTGACAATCGTAAATCCAAAATCTACAATTGTCAATCCGTTTTAAGGATTACCGCTTGACTTTAAAATCGATTTACTCTAATTTTTTGTACACGTCGCTATTTCACACCTGTTTTTTTACGTGTTTGGATCGGCCTCTCTAATAATCGAAATGTATGTCATACCCGCAGTCACAAATAGGAGGATTGGCTTTGAAACTTAAGATCAAATATCTTGACGGTATTCGTTTGAAACGTT
>JAEUSJ010000586.1 GCA_016788215.1 bacterium
CCATTTTTGCCGACAGGCAGGATGCCCTTCAGAATACCGCTGACATTGCGGACATGGTTGACAACCTGGACCTGGCAAGAGACATCCTATTGCCCGCTTTCCCTATGCCGGCAGGGTTTAAAACACAGGATGAATACCTGCGGCACCTTACTTTTGATGGGGCTGTCAAAAGATACGGAACCATAACTACAGAGGTCGAAAGCCGTCTGAAGTTCGAACTGGAGGTCATTGTCAAGTCAGGTTATGCAGGCTATTTTCTTATCGTGCAGGACTTTACATCTGCAGCCCGGCCGGGGGTCGGCAGCTGGCAGCTGTGTTGCCTTCTGTCTTGGGATCACTAATATAGACCCGATAAAATACGACCTGCTCTTTGAGAGGTTCTTAAATCCTGAACGGGTATCCATGCCGGATATTGATATCGATTTTGATGACTACGGACGGGAGAAGGTCATCAATTATGTGATAGACAAATACGGCAAAAACCAGGTAGCCCAGATAGTTACCTACAGTACGATGGCTGCCCGGTCATCGATCCGAGATGTGGG
>JAEUSJ010000587.1 GCA_016788215.1 bacterium
ACATCCAGTACCAATGCGTCAATTCCTTCAGCCAATTTTTTACTCATAATGCTGGCAGAAATTAATGGTATCGATTCGACCGTTCCGGTGACATCTCTTAATGCATACAATTTTTTGTCTGCAGGCGCTATCTCGGCGGTCTGCCCTATCATACAGACGCCGATATCTTTTAACGTTTCTTGAAATTGTGAAATAGATAAACCAATATTGAATCCAGGAATAGATTCCAGCTTGTCGAGAGTTCCACCCGTATGTCCAAGTCCACGTCCGCTGATCATCGGGACGATCACGCCAAGCGATGCAGCCAAAGGAGCCAAAATAAGAGAAATCTTATCACCCACGCCGCCGGTGCTGTGTTTATCAACCTTTTTGCCCGGTATCATCGAAAGATCTATCACTGTTCCGCTGTCCCGCATTGCGATCGTGAGGTCAGTCGTTTCTCTGAAGTTCATGCCGTTAAAATAGACGGCCATGAGAAACGCAGACATCTGATAGTCAGGAATTTTTCCGGCTGTAAAATCATCGACCAACATTTTGATTTCAT
>JAEUSJ010000588.1:0-278 GCA_016788215.1 bacterium
ATCCGGGTAATCGTTATCAAGGAGAGATCATCCTTCATCCTGATAACGTCAATATTCTGGCGCAAAATGTAGATCCGATCGAAGTGAGGATGCGCATCAGCATGGTGTTTCAGAAACCCAACCCGTTTCCTAAATCAATTTATGAGAATGTAGCCTATGGATTGCGGGTCAGGGGAATCAAGCAGCGAGCAATCCTTGATGAATGTGTTGAATCAGCACTCCGCAATTCTGCGCTATGGGATGAAGTGAAGGATCGACAACATGATTTGGCTTTTAAT
>JAEUSJ010000588.1:288-543 GCA_016788215.1 bacterium
CGGGCACTGGCCACCGATCCAGAGATTTTGTTGTTTGATGAACCCACATCGGCACTTGATCCGATTGCAACGGCGAGTATTGAAGAATTAATTACCGATTTGAAGAATAAAGTCACCATTCTGATTGTTACGCATAATATGCAGCAGGCTGCCAGAGTTTCTGACTATACCGCTTATATGTATTTGGGGGAGTTGATTGAGTTTAATGTGACGGATACCATTTTCATCAAACCCAAGAATAAACAAACTGAAGAT
>JAEUSJ010000589.1 GCA_016788215.1 bacterium
AACCGGCAATCGTAAATATTAGCGGCTTGCAGGGTTCGAATTCCCCGCAGGCGCGGGGATGAATCGGCGACGCCGATGTTGTCCCCGGACGTGAACGAGAATTCCCCGCAGGCGCGGGGATGAACCGCTGGTGTTGATACTGTTCGTGCTCTCTTTTCCGAATTCCCCGCAGGCGCGGGGATGAACCGGCATGCCGAAAAGCGGCATAGCAGGCCCCAAAGAATTCCCCGCAGGCGCGGGGATGAACCGTGATTCTCACGGATGGCACGTATACGCGCGTCGAATTCCCCGCAGGCGCGGGGATGAACCGTCGATATATTTCTAGGATTGAAAATGCTTGCCGAATTCCCCGCAGGCGCGGGGATGAACCGATGGCCGCAATATGCTCGATGGCTGCTAACAGGAATTCCCCGCAGGCGCGGGGATGAACCGAGTTTTTTCCCTAGCAGAATCAGCTGGGAAATGAATTCCCCGCAGGCGCGGGGATGAACCGCCAGCGGAGAGCCGACAGCTCGCAGGCGGGAGGAATTCCCCGCAGGC
>JAEUSJ010000058.1:0-8741 GCA_016788215.1 bacterium
AAAAAAGAAAAATTATCGGCGCGACTTTTATCGATGTATTTGAAACGGAGGTTCAACAACTTAGAAAAACAGTCGGCCATATTGATTTTCTTGCGCAAGGAACGTTATATCCCGATGTCATTGAAAGCGTGTCGGTCAAAGGGCCTTCCGCCACTATCAAAACACATCACAATGTCGGCGGACTTCCTGAAAAAATGCGCCTGCAACTTATCGAACCTTTACGTGAACTATTTAAAGATGAGGTGCGTTCTGTTGGGCGCGAATTGAAATTATCGGACGACTTGCTCATGCGTCACCCGTTTCCAGGGCCCGGACTGGCCGTTAGAATATTAGGTGAAGTGACAAAAGAACGATGCGATCTTTTGCGGGAGGCCGATGCGGTGTTTATTGAGGAACTGAAATTATCCGGAGAATATAAAAATATCTGGCAGGCATTCACGGTTCTGTTACCTGTAAAGTCTGTTGGCGTGATGGGAGATGAACGCACCTATCAGAATGCCGTTGCTCTGCGGGCCGTAACAAGCCAGGACGGCATGACCGCGGATTGGGCGCATGTGCCGTATGAACTTCTCGCTAAGATTTCTAATCGCATCATTAATGAAGTGCGCGGCATTAACCGGGTAACCTACGACATCAGTTCCAAACCGCCGGCAACGATCGAATGGGAATAGATGACGGGAGACTAACTTCTGTTCTTGTGTGCAATACAGAGAAATATCAAAACCCAAATAACAAATTCCAAATAAAGTGTAATTATCAAATTCAGATTATTTAGCTTTGTTTAGTGATTGGAATTTGTGATTTGTTTGAATTTTGGAGAATTGTAATTTAAAATTTCAATAAGACATCCACACTACTCCCACATTTAATTGAACTATGACCTCTTTTGCAACTATATTTCGCCACGCCATCCGATCTTCTGCCTTTCAGCGAGTTGTTCAAAAAAAAGATTTTTGCCAAACCTACCATCGGGAGCAATGCACGATCTGCCCTGCGATTGATCTTAAGTATAAAGATGAAATATCAGTGAAGGAAAAATCTTTCCTGGAATTCTGGAAAAAAAACAATTTGTCCGGATCACCGGAAAAAATTGTTTTTTCCCCTTTGGGGCGCGCGTACAGAACGGTCAGCAAAAGGCGCGTATTCCGCGGCAAAGGAGGCCAAGTATTACTTGGGCTAACCGACATCTCGGAATCGGGATGGGTAAAACCCGTTGACGTGAAAGTTTGCCCCATTGAACCGGCATCGCATGCATCCATCTATAACTACGTTCAGCAATTCATAGTGTCCCGCGATGGACGGGCTTTGGCGGATGTTTTGAGTCATGTGATTATAAAAGGCAGTTATGATGAATATTGGATCATATTTAATTTGTCAGATTTGCCGCAGCCGGCTAATTCCGGATTGAATCGGTTATCCAAAAATATGTCCAAAGAATTCAAAGTTATAGCGGGACTATTCTACACAATCGAGGAACAATCTAAATACTATTTGTCTGACAAAGCGCAGGCTAATTTCAAGAAACTGTTCGGAAAAGATGAGATATTTCAAAAAGCTTGCGAAAGATCATTCTTATACTCGCCCTTGGCGTTTTCTCAGACAAACAGTTCGATCATTGATCTGATGATTGCGAAAGTGTCGGAGTTAATGCAGTTTAATAAAGAGGAGCTGCTGTATGATCTTTATTGCGGATATGGACTTTTCGGGCTTTGTGCGGCAAAGGAAGTTAAGGCGGTCACCGGAATTGAGATATCGGTTTCCGCGATCCGTTCAGCGGTACAAAATTCAAAAAGAAACAAGATTGATAATATTCGATTTGTTGCTGAGAACGTGACCGCGTCATCTTTAAAGAAAATATTTCCCCGTGAATCAAAACAGGAACTGGTTATCCTTGATCCGCCGAGGAACGGGACTAACGTCGGCGTCATTGAGTTTTTGGCCGAAAGAAGAATACAAAAGGCGCTTCACCTGTTTTGTGAAGTTGATCTTATTCCGCAAGAGCTGAAACGATGGACAAAGAACGGTTATCATATCAAGCGCGTTGTTCCGCTCGACATGTTTCCTGCAACGGAGAACATCGAGACGATGGTTCTACTGGAAAGGAATTAATATTTTCAATTGATAAAGAACAAAAAGATCATAATTTGATTCATCATTTAAGCGCATAGAACACTCATGTCCGATTTTGTACACCTTCATAATCATACCGATTACAGTCTCTTAGACAGCATCTGCAAAGTTGATGATCTGGTGGAAGCCGCTGTGAATCACAAGATGCCGGCGTTGGCCATAACCGATTACGGTAATATGTTCGGCGCGGCGGAATTTTACAGTAAGGCCAAGTCTGCGAATATAAAGCCTATCATCGGAATGGAAGCCTATCTTGCTCCCAATCGTCTTGAAAAAAGCAAGTTGATCTACCATGTTGTATTGATCGCTAAAAATCAGGAAGGCTACAACAACCTGATGTTTCTTGCGTCGCAAGGTTATCTTGACGGATTTTATTATAAGCCGCGTATCGATAAGGCGTTGATCAGGAAACATGCCGGCGGATTGATCGGTACGTCGGCTTGTCTCAAGGGAGAAATCCCGCAGCGCCTGATGCACGGAAAGTATGAAGAGGCGAAAGCAATTGCTCAGGAATATCTGGAAATGTTCAACGGCGAATTTTACCTCGAAATGCAGCGGCATGGCTTATCGGTGGACACGACGGTTAACGAAGGCATCATGCGAATCTCGAAAGAATTGAATATTCCCGTTATCGCGACCAACGACATTCACTATATGGAGGCGTCTCATGCGGGCGCTTACGATGTTCTGTTGTGCATTCAATCCGGAAAAACAATTACCGATGTTACGAGGCCAAAATATCCGGGCGATACGTTCTATTTCCGATCGTCCGACGAAATGAAAAACTTGTTCAAGGACGTTCCTGCCGCGATTGAGAATACGCTCGCCATTGCCGAGAAATGCGATTTCAAAATGGAGTTCGGTAAATCCAGATTGCCTCAATTCGGCCTGCCGGAAGGTTTTCAAGATGAGAATGCATACCTGAAATTTCTCGCTCATGAGGGAATGAAAAGAAAAATGGGTGAAGAGACTACGCCGGAAATGATGCAGCGACTTGAGTACGAATTGGATATGATTGCAAAAATGGGTTTCCCGGGTTATTTTTTGGTGGTTGAAGATCTGATCAATTCCGCCAAAAAAATGGGTGTGTCGGTTGGCCCGGGACGCGGTTCCGCAGCCGGCAGCCTCGTATCATATGCCATCGGAATTACCGATGTAGATCCGCTTAAATACAGCCTTCTTTTCGAACGATTCCTCAATCCGGAACGAATATCCATGCCGGATATTGATATCGATTTTGATGATAAAAACCGGAGTAAAGTAATTGATTATGTGATTGATAAATACGGAAAGGACAACGTTGCCCAGATCATTACGTTTGGTTCTATGAAGGCAAGGGCCGTTATTCGAGATGTGGCGCGGGCGCTTACGATTCCGCTTTCCGATGCCGACCGGATCGCTAAGCTCATTCCCAGAAAACTCGACATCACGCTGAAAGAAGCCATTGATGAAGTACCGGAATTGAAGGCGCTGGAAAAAAACGACGACGAACGTATGCGGCAGTTGATCGGATACTCACAGACGTTGGAAGGACTTGTTCGACAGCCCGGTATTCACGCGGCGGGCGTGGTGATCACGCCGGACTCGATCAAAAAATTTGTTCCCGTGTATAAATCGGCAAAAGACGAAATTTCCACACAGTTTGACAAAGATTGGGTCGAGAAAATCGGCTTGCTCAAAATGGATTTTCTCGGGCTGACGACTTTGAGTATCCTCGATGATTCGCTTCGCCACATTAAGAGTAATTACGACATCGACATTGATCTCAATAAGATTCCGTTAGATGATGAAAAAACTTTTCAGCTTTTCTGGCGCGGTGAAACGGTTGGCATTTTTCAGTTTGAATCGCAAGGTATGACGGAATACATGAAAAAACTGAAGCCGACTTGTATTGACGACCTTATCGCAATGAATGCGCTGTATCGTCCCGGTCCGATGGAATTTATTGAGACGTTCATCGCGCGTAAAAACGGAAAATTACCCATCGACTGTTTTCATCCCAATTTGGAGCCGATTCTACAAAGCACGTACGGCGTGATCGTGTACCAGGAACAGGTGATGCAGGTGGCTCAGATTCTCGCCGGTTTTTCACTCGGAAAAGCCGATGTTGTCCGACGAATCATGTCGAAGAAAAAACCGGATGAACTTGAAAAGATCAGGCCCGAATGGGTCAACGGCGCAACCGAGCGTGGCTATACAAAGGTTTTGGCTGAACAGATTTTCGAATTGTTAATTCCGTTCTCTAATTACGCATTTAATAAATCACACTCGGCTGCGTATTCGATCCTTGCGTACGAAACGGCGTATCTGAAGGCACATTATCCGGCTGAATTTATGGCGGCAGTATTGTCGAGTGAAATGGCCAATACCGACCGAATCTCCGTTCTGATCAATGCATGCCGTGATATGGGAATTGACGTATTACCTCCGGATGTGAATGAAAGCGTGGCGGAATTTTCCGTAAAGAATAACACGATCCGGTTTGGGCTGGGCGCGGTGAAAAACGTCGGGCTTAGCGCGATCGAGTCGATTATTCAGACGCGGCAAGAGCACGGAAAATTTAAAACAATATTTGATTTGTGCGAGTTCACCGATCTGCGCCTGGTTAACAAAAAAGTATTGGAAAGCCTCGTTATGTCCGGAGCCTGCGGTTCGATGCAGGGGCACCGTGCGCAGCTGTTTGGCATAATCGAAAAAGCGCTGAACTACGGTTCAAAAAAACAGGCGCAGGCAAATTCCGATCAAGTGGACATTTTCGGAAATTTAGCGGCCTCGGAAAAACCATCGGATTCAAGTGTCTTTGTTTTGCCGGACACGCCGCGATGGACGCATGCTGAGGAACTCGCTAAAGAAAAAGAACTGCTAGGTTTTTATGCGTCCGGCCACCCGTTGGATAAATACCGATTTGAAATGGATGCGTTCAGCACGTACCGAATCGGTGATGAAGTGCCGGTACAGGAGGGATCGGAGATACGTGTTGGAGGCATGATCGCAGATGTACGGCAGATATTTGACAAAAAAGGGAATCCGATGGCGTTCGTTAAACTGGAAGGATTCGGCGGAACCATGGAGGCGGTAGTTTTTTCAAGCGTGATGAAGGACTGCGCGGAAAAACTAAAAAAAGAAAATGTGGTGATGGTAATCGGTAAAGCATCTCATCGCAATGAATCGCTTAACATTATCGCCGAAAATATGATGACGATGGAAGATGCGCTGGAAAGATTTACTAATAAAATTGTTATTCAACTCTCACCGGAGCAGTTGCAGAATGGCGTTTTGGATAAATTATCGGTAGCATGCAAGGCACATCAGAAACCGGGAAAAGACAAAAACGAAAACACATGTGAGCTGCAATTATTGGTCGAAATTCCTGAAGAAAACCTTACGGCAAAATATAAGGTCAATAAATTTCGAGTGACGCCCAATAATGAGTTCTTCAAAAAGCTTCACTCTATTATGGGCCGGGGTCGGGTTACGATTACGACTAAGTAGCTATTTTAATCGATTACCATACATGGTATTGAGTTTGTAAATCAAACTGAATTTTTATTGATTAGTAAAATGTATGGTGAGCCGCTTCCGTTCTAGCGACCAGCGTAGTCAATTTCATACGTAACCGGCACCCCTCCAATATAGCCGAGAATACCTCCGGCAGCTCCGCCAACGGCAAGAGAAACTGTTATAGCAAACAAAAATTGAGCTTGAAAAAGAGAGTTTACAATATTGTTATCTTCATGTTTTAAAGATTGATGTAACAACAGGTAAACACCTGTTGCGCCGATAAGGCCCCCAACCCCTGCACCCATATTTCGGTCATAATACTTTATGGACTGAACCTCACGTAGTAAAGCCTCCTGGGCTGTCTTTGTTTCACGGTCAACCCAAAAAATCATTCTGCCTTCGATTTCAATCGTTGATGCAGCTGCATATGTTGAATCACGAAAATATATAATTCCATTTTTGTATTTCTTTGAAGCTTTGTTAAACTCACGAATATCTTCTGTTGAAGTGAGGTGAATCGAAGTGCAACTGACTAAGAGGAACACGGGACACAACAGAAAAAATATTTTGAAACATTTTAACATTTTAATTTTTTAATGAATAATATTAGACTGTAATTCTTAACATGATCACTTACACTTCCCGTCACAATCCGCTAAGGCTACGATATCGTCGTAATCGGCAATGGCGCGGCTATCAGTATGATCTGCATCGGTTCGAATCGCAATGCCCGCAATTTCATCCGGTGGTTTTTCGCCAAAGGCCTTTTTATATAAATCATAAATGTTGATCGTCTCTGTAATCCACACGCCCTTTTTTGACATGCCCGATTCAATAACTATTTGCGTGGCTTTGCCTGTTCCTTCATTCCTGAAAATATCACAGGGATCAAGTTCGTTACTCCAGATATATTTAACGCTTTTTGGTATACCCAGGAAATTGACGTAATATGTGATATAAATGCTTGCCGGACTGTCTTTTTTACCGCTGGCTTTTTCATTTGCTCCGGTCGGGAATTGTTTCACCCTCCAGCGCCAACTAAGACAAGGGTGTTTTTTTAGGTTCCATTTTTTATCACTGACGATGGTTATGGCTTGTCCGGTATCATCGGCGTGAAGGTATTTATTTCCACCTTCTTCAAGAACAGTGTAAGGTACCTCCCCTGCCTTTGCTTCGCCAATCTTTTTTACGCGGGTTCCATCCAGCCATCCCCAGCCCTTGGGAAATTGACCTGCTGTTGATGTCGAAAAATCTTCAATCACGATCATGTTTTCGACATTATTGGTAGCCGCAGTCTCTATTCTCGACTCAGCAGCATCGTTTGAGTTGACTATATACAGTAGTGTTAGTAACCCGAAGAATGAAAGTATCTTCATAAATTGGAACATAGAATCATCTCCACACAAAAAGTAAATTTTACATTATATATGCGCTAAAGTAGCTGATTTTTCCTGTTTAGTCAAAAAATAATTTGGGTAAACGCGTTGCTTAATTTTTTTCTGCTGATAATTTTTTGCTAATTCAATGAAAATACCGATATCCCGATCCCAATCGGATCGCGTGCCGTCAAAATAAAATACTTTCATCGGAATGTTGTCATGCTCCCGGCTTATCTTCGGATAAACCGCTTCGCAGACAATCCCGTTCATGCACGTAAAAGGGCTCACATCCACAATACCATCGATACCTTTTTCATACAGATACATGGCTTTGCCGGAACTCACGGTCATTTCACCAAGGGCTCCATAGTGAGGCAGATAGGGCAGGCTTTTGTCTAGGACCTGTTTTACATGATGAGGTTCTTCATAACCTCTGAAGTCCTCTCGGAAAAGGCTGAGAAGAGCTTGTTCGTCGCGATGTTGAATGAAGTTCTTTATTTTTGCCGCCAGCATCAGCTTTGAAAATCTTTTGCCTTTATCCCGGAGAACGCCCATTTGCCGGAAATTCGTGTACCAGATCCATTCAGAAATATCGGCTATCCAGACTTCGCCTCCCTGAGCTTCGATCACGCGCAGGACCTCTTCGTTGGCAAAATCGTCGAGGCGGCAATAGATCTCTCCGACCACGCCGATCAGCGGTTTTGTTTTATCGTAATTACAAGGGATTTGCCGGAAACGGTCTCGCGTGACGGTGAGCGCATTTATGAGATATTCCATGTGCTCTTTAGAACTATTACAACGTTTTCCGATTGCTTCGCATATCAGATCAAGTGATTGGTTGAATACTGCATCGGTCGTGCCGGGTGTACTTTCATAAGGGCGCGTCTTCAGGAGTAGTTTACGCAGAATATCTGACGCAACAACAGCCCGCCAGGCGATCCGCGCAAATCCTTTTCCTTCATCACCGAAGCCGTCATAACTGTTTTCGCCCGTCGGAGAAAAAACGAGTATATTGGAAAATCCAAGTTGGTCCAATACTTTTTTTACATACACCGAATATTGGCCGAACCGGCAAGGCCCGCCGGCCATCGGCATAAGAAAAGCTGCTTTTTTCGGATCGAAGCCCGGTTGTTCAAGTAACTTCATAAAACCCCCGAGAGTGACCGTTTGCGGATGACATTCGTCGCCGGAGGAAAATTTTTTTCCAAACGTCAGCGTAGTATGATCGGATGGCGGCACCGGCTGTGCGTCGATGCCAATGGCATGGAGCGCCGCTGCCATCGCCCGCGCGCCTTCATAACTCATACGCGGGATATAAACGGTTCTTCCTTTCAAGGAGGATTTATTATTTTCCATATCTTAATCTCCGACGTTAATCTTACGGTTGTAATTTGCATGGGTCAGCAGACATCGCATTTTTCCATTTCGAAATTATAGGTAACGGGCCGGTCACTCTTGAAAAATGATTTGCTGTCCAGATACGCCTCGCATCGTGTGACAACGCCGGCATCGTTGGCGTGGCCGTCCAGTTGGAGCGTGAGAAAAGGTTTTCCTGACGCTTCAACCACGAAATGTTTGATATACGAATCCGGGCCGCATTTGAAATTGGTGATATAGATCAAATGTAAATTAGGTTTATTTTTTATGAACTTGGAGACCTGCAAAATTTTTCTTCCTGAATTCCAATACATGTTAGGGTTAATATCGGAAATATCGATCGCACTGCAATCG
>JAEUSJ010000058.1:8831-16586 GCA_016788215.1 bacterium
TTTCCGTCCCGGAAATGAACAGTCGGGCTAAGTATTTTGTCCTCGATGCCGGCTGCAAGAGACGATCCGAGGATCACATACGGCAAGGTCTGCGTCCACGGGCAGTGGTGAGAATTTACATTCATAAATTTTGTTTCCGCATCGATCACGTTGGGCTGAAAGAAGTAGTCGCAATTCTTGTTCAACAGATCGCTGAAGTGGCCGTGTGCAACCTTGATCGGGAAACAGGGCTCAGCCACCGTCGCCTCAACTCCCGCGTTAATGATCTCTTTGTTTGTTGGCTCCGACAAAACAACTTGAAATCCAATCTGCGAAAAATAAGTATTCCAGAACGGGAACTTTTCATAAAAATGCATACTCCGCGGCATACCGATTTTTCTAGCACCTCGGTTACGTTCAGGAACAAAAGTCTCCATTAAAATTTGCTCGCGAATATCAGAAAGATTTGGTATCACCGGTTTTTTGTCTACCTTGGCTTTCTTTCTGAATTTGTCAGAGCACTTGTCGCCCCAGAATGTTTTTTCCGAGTCTACTTTAACCTCCTGCATGTCACAAAAATTGGAACAGGCGCGGCAGGTGAAATGACGGACAGTATAGTCTACAGAGTCCAGGCTCCAGCCTCGGAATTTGGTGATCATTTTGGAGGCATTCACCTTTTCTTTTGCGAGGATAGCCGCGCCGATAGCGCCGACAACTCCGTTGTGAGGCGGCACAATGATTTTCTTGTCCAGAACAATTGAAAACGCGGCGGCAACAGAATCGTTGTAAGCCGTACCGCCTTGAAAATAAATCGTTTCGCCGATCTTGCGCGATCGGACAACACGGTTGAGATAATTCAGGACGATAGAGTAAGCCAATCCAGCGACTATATCCTGTTTGCTTGCCCCGATCTGGAGAAAGGAATTAATATCCTTCTCCATAAACACGGTGCAACGTTCTCCGAGTTTGATCGGACTGGATGAACTCAATGCCAGTTTAGAAAATTCGCCTTTAATATTGATACCCAGTTTTTCCGCTTGTTCCTCCAGAAAAGAACCGGTTCCGGCCGCGCATGCTTCATTCATCGCAAAGTCGACAACGATGTTATCCTCTATGCTGATAAATTTTGAATCCTGGCCGCCGATTTCGAAAATTGTATCGACCTTCGCCTGAATTAGTTTTTCGCTGATGTACATCGCGCCGGTCTTGTGCGCCGTGATCTCATCTTTGATCGTATCAGCACCGATGAGTTCGCCGATCAATTCACGCCCGGAACCCGTCGTGCCAATACCTGCAACAGATATCCGATCTCCCAGTTCGCTATGAATATCCTTGAGGCCTTGATTCACGATTTCGATCGGCCGCGCCTGGGTATAAACATAGATTTCTTTGATGATATTATTGTTTTCGTCAATGACCACGAGATTGGTGCTGACGGATCCGATATCGATTCCAAGATAAGCCTTAACCGGTAGCGTTTTCCCGTCAAAAGAATACGGCTTAACGCGGTCTCGCAGAAAAATAACATCTTTCGTGGTCAGAGGCTGAGCGGAGGCAAAGTCTGTTTTTTGGCCGGACAAATTGCCGAAAAGTTTTGATTCCAGATAACTATAATCCTTATACGCTTTGGATTCTTTTGACAAGAGCGCGGAACCGATCGCTCCGCCCCATGCATAACAATCGCCGGTTATAAAATCTTCGTCTTGAATATCGAACAGCGACTTCATTGCTTGAACTACGCCTTGGTTTGCCGAAACGCCGCCGATAAAAATGACCTTTGGCACGATCGCTCTTCCCCGTACGACGCTGCTCTTGAAATTTCTGACAACGGCTTCGCACAAACCTTTCAGGATTTCAGGGGGCTGCTCGCCTTTTTGTTGCGCGTGAATCATATCGCTTTTTGCAAAAACGGAACAGCGTCCGGCGATGGTACTCGCCTTTCCGGCTTTGAGTACAATATCGCCAACGTCTTCGATTTCGTACCTTAAACGGCTTGCTTGCTGGTCCATGAAGGATCCGGTGCCGGCCGCGCAATCGCCGTTTTTTTCGTAATCTTCAATACCGATGATGCCGTTTTGCTTATTTACATTGATCCGAAGGAACTTCGAATTATCTCCGCCCATCTCGAAGATCGTTCGCACGTCCGGATATAAAGTACCGACGCCCTTCGCAACCGCTCTGAATTCATTTTCAAAATTCGCCTGAAGATATTCACTTATTTGTTTTCCGCCCGAACCGGTTACTTGAATGCCGGCGATCCGGTTGAGAGGAACAAGTTGTACGAATTGTCCAAGAAGCCTTAATGTAGACGACAAAGCTTCTCCGTTTGTTCTTCGGTATTTGGAAATGATAATCGTGTGTAGCGAGGATCGAAATAGATTGAACTCCGGTGATTCTGGAATTGTTAAATGTGCGTCTGAAACCGCTGCCAGTTTGACGCTGATGGATCCGACGTCAATTCCTACATACACGGGATGGGGGATAGGATTCTGCATAGCATTCTCCTACGTTTGTTTAATGATTATCAAATAAACAATCAAAGGACAGTCAGATAAACTTCAATACATAATACACATGTCCAAGAAGCGTTGCCACGATCCGTCAGATTGATAGGAGTCCTTAACCGTTTTGGATACCGTATTTAAGACTTTTGTATCTTAATTATTATAAATGAAAAAAGCAAGTCCAGATCTCTGATTATTTTTTGCCATTATATACTTTGGAAATGTTATGCAAGCGATTCCAACTTATAAGAGACGTGAGTTAGTTGATAGCTTAGCGGTAGAAGGCCTGCGAAGAGTTCCAATTTGAATATATAAAAAAATACCCATTATCCATCCGACAGTCATGAATATCCAGAAAATGAGTAACTTGGAGCCGGAGAAGGTTAAGATAAAATAAAGCACGGCTCTCCAATCGCGTCGTCCGAATACTTCGATGTTTTTGAATATTCTGATAAGAGCCGAATCATTTCCAAGCCGGCTAAGAAAATCTTTATGCTTTACTTGCCGGCTAATGTACCCTGCCTTACGCATGAATTTCTTTTCATACAGTACTGCCTGAATAATCCATACAAAGGTTAAGAAAAAAACAATAAGTATCAGGAAATGGTTCTGACTTTCCGCATAACAAACTGCGGTCAGACAAATGGCCTGAAATGCATAACCCAGATCATCTGTAATAATATCGAATTGCGCCCCGAAAGTTGATTCGTAACTTCTGATTCGTGCAACTTCGCCGTCGCACCGATCCAGTACGGCCGCCATCTGCCAGGTAAAGCCCGACAACACCAACATCCAATAACTGTCTATCATCAGAAGTAATGAAGAACCAATCAAAAAAAGAAAAGCGATAATACTGATCACGTTTGGCGTAAACCCTAATCGCGCAAATGCAAACGACAGCGGTTTAGATAAGATGGAATTATATTTTTTTGAAAACTCTCCGCTGATTTCCTTAAAGGCGATTTTCCATAAAAAATTCTTTACATAATCCTTCGGTGGGTTTTTAGGAATTTTTAACCACCAAGCATTATCAACCCATGCGACGCTCAGTTGGTTGTTTTTTTCAAAGTGATGCCGTAGGTCTTTGATCGAACTTGAGGGCGGTAACACATCGATATTTTCCTTACGGCATAAAATAACGTCAGTGCTGAAATATTTTTTTTCATTTTGATTATCGGAGAGGTTATTTTTTTTTGAAAAAATATTTGCAAATTTAGCACGATGATCATTAATAACAATTTTGGTTAATTCCCCATGGGACTGAAAAATAACTTTATACTTGTCCATAAAGGCGGCGTCATAGGAAATACCGTTTTGGTCTGTCGAGACGCCTTTGTGACAGAACAATGCGGGCGAGCGTGAGTCTTGTTCGTTTGAATTTTGTATGGATTCGAAGAGGGATGCATGGTACAGGCAATTGAGTTCAAACATCAGAAACGGTTCATTCCAAAGAGCGACCGCTTGCTTGAGCCTCAGCAGAAAACCGTCCGATTTGGTAAATTCAAGAAAGGTGTAGTTGAGATTAAGTCTTTTTCTGATGTTTTGAATGGACGATTCGATATGTGTTCTGTGGCCGAAACGAGTCATTATTATGACCTCGCTTATTCCGGATTTTGATAATGCGATTAAAGCTCGGTTTAATAATGTCTCGCCGCCATAGACGGAATCATAACGTGTGGATTTGTTTTCTATATCGAAAGCAGATAGGACTGCTTTGGTGATTTTGCTTTGGGATTGGTTTAACAATATATTCTCCAGGCAATTGATAAATATAAGTAAAATGTGCCGTTATCCTGCTTCGCAACCGCAAAATGACTAACTTCGGTCCGCAAACCGTTTCTTCAAGATGTGCGCATCAATAAGCAACAACAAACATGCCACGGAGAGTTGGTAGGGTAGGGGTGAGTAGATCGTATAATTACAAGAGTTTAATATTGAATTCTGCGGCAGGTTTTACACCACTGAAGCAAGAAAAAAATTGCATCCTGTCTATTATTTGCTACAAATATCTTACTTTTTCGAAGACTCCTTTTTGAATTTAAGTATGCCAACAAAAGAGGTAACTGGAAAGAATGCCAATATGAAAAGCAAAACCCAAAAAACGAATTCCTTGAGTCCGAATAGTGCAAGCAAAAAGACATAAAAGGTTCGGATATCCCCACTTATGATCGGAACAAATTTCGTCAATAATGACGTGGTGTGGCTGTTTTCGCCCTTCAGCTTTTTGTAGTCGACATACATGACCTGTCGGCTGGTATATCCGGCCTTTCGCATGAAATCCTGTTCATAGAGAGTCAAAGCAATAAACCAGACAAATGTCAGGACAAATGCAATAGCATATAGAGGACTTTGAGTTTGATAATAAAGGAGGCCGCCTAAAAATGTGAAAGGCAAAACATTGCGCATGTCGTCAATGATCATATCAAAACGTCCGCCGGCTTCCGATTCGTGATTTCGGATGCGTGCCACCTCCCCGTCGCAACGATCTAATACTCCTGCAGAAAACTGCCACAGTACTGCAAAAACTATCATGGACCAATGCGCATCAATAAGAAGAAAACTGGAAGCGATTATAAACAAGATCAGTTGTACATTGCTGAGCGTATTAGGCGTTACTCCCTTACGTGCGAAATAAAAAGAAAGCGGTTTGGATAATTTAGAATTCACTGCTTTTGAAAACTCACCGCTTATTTCTTTAAATGCTATTTTCCAAATTAGGTCTTTAATGTGCGATTTGGAAATTTCCGGCGTAATTCGCATCCACCATGCTTCGGCAACAAATTGCATGGCGAGCTTATTATTGTTAATCAACTGTTGCACGGCCATGTCAACAGATCCGAAACCGGACATAGATTCAAGCTGTTTTCTGCTGCATGCAATCACATCAGCGCTGATCACCCCGTCGCCGCTCTCTGTAAAAGACAGAAGTCGATTAGAGGTGTTCAATTCGACAGGGTTTGACTTAAATACATCGGGCGTAATTGGATCAACCGTAATTTTATTATAACCGGCAGGATTAGAAAATATAACCTTGAATTTTTCTTTGAACGCAGGTTCAAAAAACAGTATGCTATTCTTTATTATAACATTTTTGTGAGCAAAAACTACAGCCCTATCGGCAATGGTGACGGTGACGGCCTGTTTGAAAAACGTCGGATGCATGAACTTATCCGTTTTGTACATCAGGAAAGCGTCATTCCAATTGGCTGTAACTTCCTTGATCTTTTCCGACAAAACCTGACCCTGACTTAATTCGATAACACGATAATCCAACATAAGCCGGTGTTTGACTGCTTCAATTGACTTTTCAATTTTACTTTTGTATCCGGGATGCGTTATAACGACGACACTTGTTATTCCCGATTTCGACATGGCAATAAGGCATCGATTTAAAAGCGTTTCCCCGCCGTACACGGTATCGTAACTCGAGTTGCCCTGATGCGTATTGGACGCCATGATTACTGCATTTTTGATTTGATTCATTTCCATGTAAAGGTCAATCTTAGGTTTGATGTGAATTTGATTTAGATATCCTCGCGCTGATCCAGATTATTCTCAGAAGATGAAAAACAAAACTACAGACCATCCAAAAGGCAAGAAAACGAAAGGATGATTCGGTTTTGCCTGCTATGTAGCCAACAGTGACGATAAGCAAAATTATGGCTCTTCGACATGCAATGAGATGGAACGTCTTGTCAATGATTGCGAAGTCATATATTTCTCTTTTAAACTTTATTCTGAAAATTCCGCACATGGTTTTGTCGACCCAATACAGTATCATGAGTGTCCAGCCGGCAATCGTGTTGATGTTATCAAAAGCAAAAAACTGACCGTCAGCGAAATGCCATGTTAATCCGGCAAACCATAAGAAAATAGCAGGCGCGCTGGTTGCATGTTCTATTATTCCTGCTGTACGGCTCAAACGCACGGTTAGCCGAGCGAGTTTGCCGTCAACGGAATCAAAGATGAACATACACCACCCGGTTAGAACAGCCAAACCCATGTAGCCCAAAGCGAATAGTAACGGTACCGCGAAGGATGCTACGATGCTCAAAAATGTTATATAGTTTGGTTTAACAGAAGGGTATCGGCTTAAGAAACGTGTGATTTCCCTGACCGGGTATTTGTAAATGTAGGTGGCGATAAAATCCATAGTTCCCTTAAAATTTGCTTCATACATTTGATTTTCTATGGATCTTAAATCAGAATCGCTTTCATATTGAAAATAATAGGGGACAAAGTTGAGGCGGAGATCTTCGATATACGAATCAAAATTGTTCGGGGTAACAATCTTAATAGAAAATGAATCCGGCTGCTTTTTTGTAAAATCGATCAGTTGACCCATGTCTTTTACTTGTGACAAGTGATGAACAAAAACCTCTAAGTTGGAACCGGATAATTTGACAAACCCGCCGTGCTCTGTTAATTGTAAATCTTCTTTGCTTTCACGCATGAATTTAATAAGTCGATCGTCCACGATCACATTTGACCTTACCAAAAATAAACGAATATCTTGCTGAAGGTCTAAGTTTTGTAAAAACCTGCTCAGCTCCGGAATTGATTTGGAACTTATATTTTCTACAGGACTCGGCAAATCACTGATAAAAAGCACCTCGTCAAACTTAAATTCGTGAAATTGACGCTGAAGCCTTTCGACCAATCTGAGGCCATAAACCGTTCGGTCCGCAAATAGCGGGTAGTTCGTGCCCGCTAAAATACAGGCTATATTCATGAGAGTCTCCTAATTAACGATTCTCCATTTTTTTTTTTGAGCCGTTTTCCCTAATTTATCATCCGGATTCACTGCCACCGGTTCGGCTACGGATTCCAGCAAAAAACGATCTGCCCATTCATTTGCATATGCGCATGCATGCTGAAGATCAAAACCGTGTTTTTTACAGAAAAGTTCCGATAATATTTTTTTGTTGTGTCCATAAGGATGGAGCGCAGTCATGTTGCCCGTAAATTTGCCGTCGGACAATTCCAATTCAGAACAGATCATAAAGTCGGCGCCAACATATTTAACCATCGGCTCCACTAAGCAGGGCAATGAGCCGCTTAACAATAATATTTTATAACCTTCTGATTTACGCCGCCGGATTTCTTCCAGCAGGGTATTCTTTATATCAAATTGGATTTGTTTATCGAAACATTCAACCGCTAAGGAACGCACTTCCTGTTCTTTGAGATTCCTGAGGTACATTTTATTTTGTTTAAATCCGTTAATCGCCTGCAGCGGATGTCGGAGCAAAAAAAGGAAAAAAGTTGCGAT
>JAEUSJ010000590.1 GCA_016788215.1 bacterium
GTACAATTCCTTGGCGTCTTCAAATCGTCCGTTTATTTCAAACATTCGCGCTAAATTTTTTCGCGCGGGAATTTCGTAACTATTTATTTTGGCCGCTTGTTGAAAATGCTTTTTTGCTTGCGCTGAATCCTTCAGGCCCATGGCCGAGAGTCCCATGAGATTCAAAGCCGGACTATCGATGGCCTTCAGATTCAACGCCTGAGCGGCATACTGTTTTGCGAGTTCATAGTTCTTATCGTCGTATGCGCAATACCCCAGACGCACCAATACGGGAGTGTTGAGTGGATTTATTGTAAGTTCTTTCTCAAAAGAACTTTTTGCCTTTTTGGCGTCATTCAATTTATTATAATACACGTCCCCAATGGCTGTGTAGATTCCCGCTTTTGTTGCATCCCGCTCAAGGTAACTCATATATATCGTAAAAGCTCTTTCGTATTCTTTTTTTGCGATATGAACCGCCGCCTGCGCCGCATAGGCATGAAAAAAAACCGCGTCTGCTTCGGCTGCTTGTTGATACCACTCACTTACGCGGCTGAG
>JAEUSJ010000591.1 GCA_016788215.1 bacterium
CGAGCAGTGCCGTGTCGAGGTTCGAGCCGATCCGGTCCTCGTTGTGCTCCCGTACCCGGCCCGTGTCGGTCAGCTCCGCCGCGGCGAACTTGCTGCGCAGGCTCATGCCGGCACCGCCGCAAGCGTCCGGCAGCAGGCCCGCAGGGCGCGCGCCATGGCGCGCCCGTCAGGGAAGCGGTCGGAGGGATTCTTGGCCAGCGCCCGGTCGAGGATCTCGTCGACGCAGGGCGGAATGTCGTCGCGGATGTCCCGCAGCGGCCGGTGGGGCTGCTGGGAGATGCGCTCCATGAGCTTCGGCACCGTGTCTGCCTGGAAGGGCGGTGCGCCTGCCAGCAGGTGATACATGGTGACGCCGAGGGAGTACAGGTCGGACTGCCCCGATACCCGGCTCGCCGCCAGCTGCTCCGGCGACATGTACGACGGCGTGCCGAGGATGATGCCGGTGCGGGTCCGGCTCGAGTCGGTCAGCCGCGCGATGCCGAAGTCGACCAGCTTCAGCGTGTCGGCGACTTCGTCGTAGAGCAGGTTGGCCGGCTT
>JAEUSJ010000592.1 GCA_016788215.1 bacterium
CAATATCTCGACGATGAAATCGAGCGTGCCCATGAAGACATGGCGACTTTTCACTCAGATGAAAAGGAAAGGCCATTTCTACCGCTCGCTTTTTTCTGGTTGGAATTCTATAAGAACATAAAACACGATTTTACGGTAAAATATCATACCGATATTATCGGTGCATTTCGTAAATTACAGGACGCGGGCTGTTTAGATATTATTACCTGCGGCGCCACACACGGGTATTTTCCATTACTCGGTCTGGACTCCAGCATTCAGGCGCAAGTAAAAATGGCCATGCTCACGCATGAAAAACATTTCGGAAAAAAACCCAGAGGCATCTGGCTGCCGGAATGCGCTTACCGCCCGCGTTATTTCTGGAAACCGATGGTCGCCTCCACGCTCGGCGATGTGCCATACTCACGCAAAGGCGTTGAGGAAATTTTGGAAGAAAACGATTTGCACTATTTTATCGTTGATTCTTCGCTGGTGGAAGGCGGCAAAGCGCTCGGTATTTATTTAGGACGTTTTGAAAATCTGCGAAAACTGGTGGA
>JAEUSJ010000593.1 GCA_016788215.1 bacterium
ATGATGCAGCTCGCGCTGTGGTCAGGGAAATTGGAGTGTCACCTGGAAGCGATGTGACTGGTGCGATAGCTGGTCTCGTATTGGCGATAGTATGGTTTTTCAGCAGATAATGTCATACTGTATTGATTACGACAACCCGATGAAATATTGAACGGCACATCATATAACATGCGGCTCATGCGTTCGTTCCGCGACGCCTTTTGATCTTACGATAGAGAGTTTGTGGGCGTCGCTCCACCTATGCTGGGCACGCCAAATGTTATATATACTAAAACTAATGAATCTACTAAGGCGTGTCCAGCACAGCGCATAGCCGCCGAGCGTTATACGATATGCGACTTGGGGAAAACCGTTATGAAAAAGTTGTTTCTTTTGTTTTTTGTCCCGCTTTTCTCGTGTAATACATTGAAAGGGCATAATGGCGTAAGTGGTGACTTGGACGAATCCAAAGAACGAGGTGTGTTTGTTGCGGAGTATTATTCGAATGAATTTCCTTGTGTTTTCAACGATACATTACAACTTCATGTCAATGA
>JAEUSJ010000594.1 GCA_016788215.1 bacterium
CGACAAATTCATCTATGCTAGGATGAAGAAGCGACTCGCCGAAATGAAAAAGTTCTATCTCTTTCGATCTAACCGGTTCCGCATATGTCGACACTTCATCTATGACTTTTTGGTAGAGTGAAATGTCCATGAAGCCGAGTTCTCTCTTCATGCGTTGTGATCGGGGGCACATAATACAAGTATAAGGGCAGTGGTTGGTAGGTTCAATTTGATGCAGATGAGGTTCGACGGACCGCTTCATTTCAAAATAGTCGGCCCAGCCCCGCCTGGTTTGCAGACTAGATGGAAATCTTTTTTTTGCCGCATGATCGTCCAAACCATTTTGCATGTTAATGCCAAATTTAATATAAATACCTAAATTCTCCCGCCGGGTCTGCAGAAAGCGCATAGGCTAACATTATAAGTGCGGTGTACCATAACGCCAGAATAATGGCGGCAACTGATTTCGGGAATAGTTTACACAATAAAGCATACATTGGCTATTTTCCTAAACTAAATATCGTGAGATAAACTTCGAACGCTTCAGCGAGAC
>JAEUSJ010000595.1 GCA_016788215.1 bacterium
TTCAGTTATGCTTTCTTATTATTCATTTTTTGCACTTATTCAATATATCACATTCCAATAACGTGATAGCCGCAATCCACGTATAAAGTTTCACCCGTAATGCCCGTGGCCCATGGGGAACATAAAAATAGCCCCGCGTCCCCAACCTCATCTACTTCAACGTTTCTGCGGAGCGGAGCCTTTTCCGGAATAATATCCAGAATTTTTGTGAATCCGGAGATGCCGCGCGCCGCCAGTGTATTAACCGGTCCTGCGGAAATTGCATTCACGCGAACCTGCCGATGGCCCAGATCTGCCGCGAGATAACGCACGCTCGCTTCGAGAGACGCTTTAGCAACACCCATGACATTGTAACCCGGAATAACTTTTTCCGCGCCGTAATACGACAGCGTAAGAATGGCGCCGCCATGCAGATGCATGAGCGGATAGGCCTCGTTGGCGATCGCAATTAATGAATACGCGCTGATGTCATGCGCTAAAGTAAATCCATGTCGGCTAGTTCTGTGAAAATCCTTTTTCAGGTCTTCTTT
>JAEUSJ010000596.1 GCA_016788215.1 bacterium
TTGTAATTGACGGTTGTTGGTTGGAAATCATTCCCGTATCAGAAATCAAAATGACATCACAGCTTAATTTCTCTTGGTTGCGCTCTACAAACCAACCTAAACTTTTCGAACCGACTTCTTCTTCACCTTCAATCATAAATTTGACGTTACAAGGCAAACAATTGTTGGCAATCATGTATTCGAAAGCTTTGACATGCATGTACATTTGACCTTTGTCGTCGCATGAACCTCGGGCAAAAATAGCGCCTTCAGGATGAATTTCAGTCGTTTTGATTACAGGTTCAAATGGAGGAGAAGTCCACAATTCCATTGGGTCTGGTGGTTGTACATCGTAGTGACCATAAACCAAAACGGTGGGTAAATTCGGATCGATGATGTGTTCGCCAAAAACGATAGGATAGCCCGGAGTTTCACAAATTTCGACGGTTTTACAACCTGCTTTTTCAAGGCTTGCTTTTACGGCTTCTGCAGTGTCAATCACGTCTTGAGAGTAAGCACTATCAGCACTTACTGATGGGATTTTGA
>JAEUSJ010000597.1 GCA_016788215.1 bacterium
CAGCGCCTGCTGAAGAACGTGCCGCGCTTCCACGCCGCGCTGGTGGGGCATTACCGAGGGACGTTCAATGGGCACAAGGTGGCCCACTGTCCGATTCAGAGCAACGTCCGCGAAGAACATCTGTTGTCGCTGCTCGGACCGGCGCGACTGAAGGCGGTCTTGCGGCGGGTACTCGACGAGCGCCAATTCCTGTCCCCTTTCGGCGTGCGCAGCGTGTCGCGCGTACACGCCGAGCAGTGTGACCTGGGCACGCTGCCGGGAATCGGGCAGGCGCTCATCGAATACGTTCCGGGCGAGTCCAACTCGGGGCTTTTCGGCGGCAACTCCAACTGGCGCGGACCGATCTGGATGCCGACCAACTACGTGCTCGTTCAAGCGATCGAAAAGTTTCACCGCTACTACGGCGACAGCTTTCTGGTGCCGGCGCCGTGCTGCGAAGGCGGACAGAGCACGCTGAAGGAGGCTGCCAAACTGATCTCGGAGCGGCTGGTGAACATCTTCCGCCGCACGCCCGACGGACGCCTG
>JAEUSJ010000598.1 GCA_016788215.1 bacterium
GGATTAGTTTTGGCGGGATTCGGGCTCGGCTACTCGAAGTTATTTCCAACGATGGTTATCGATCCTTCGATCATCATATATATTTTTCTGCCTGCGCTGCTTTTTGATTCGGCATTTAACGCCAGTATTACCAACCTGAGGCAACATTGGAAGGTCATATTTGCGCTGGCCATTCCAGGGACGATCATTTCCATTCTTGTTGTGGGCGCGATGGCGCATTTAGCGATGGATATTCCATGGATGTCTGCTCTGCTTTTCGCTTCGCTGATCGTTCCGACGGACACGATCTCCATTTTATCTGTATTCAAAGAACTGAAGATGCCGGCGAAACTGACCACGCTGGTCGAAGGCGAAAGTTTATTTAACGACGGCACCGCGATCATCATTTTCAAATTGATTCTCTCCCTGATCTTAGTGGAAAACTTAACTTTGCAGGAACTCAATTACACCAGTTTTACACTCAGCCTGATCCTGTCGTACGCAGGCGGTTTTGTGCTGGGCATGGCCGGCGGATACGGCGCAGG
>JAEUSJ010000599.1 GCA_016788215.1 bacterium
AACGGGGATTCGGTTGACGAATACATAGTCGCAACCGGATTGGATCCCAATGATAGTGAATGGAAAGAAGATCGTGATAGAAAACTATTCATCATCATAAAAAAAGGCGAAAGTTATGTGGTTCATTCGACCAACAACCTGGTTGTACTGTGTTCTTCGTGCGGAGGCGCATTTGGCGATCCGTTTAGCGGAATACAGACTGGAACCAAGTGGTTTAGAATATCGCACTATGGCGGGTCCAGGATAAGATGGGGGCGGTCATATAAATTCGGATATTCAAGAAAGTATGACCAATGGCAGTTAATCGAGGCAAATGAAGGGTCGCATGACAGCTTCGATGAAACAAAGTCAGAAGATGCAACATTTAAACCACCCAAAGATTTTGGCATGATAAACTTTGAAGACTTTGATCCTTTTGATTACCTTGGCAAAGGTATAAAATAACGTTGCTTATCGGGTTGGCTCACAAATGGAAGAGAACACTTCAGTCTGAGCGAAGTCGAAGACTGATTTTACTAAACTTG
>JAEUSJ010000059.1 GCA_016788215.1 bacterium
CCACTCATGTACCGTCTTGTACCACAACTGCCCGTTCTGCGGTTTTAAGATCCAGTGGCCTTCATCAGGATAATACAAAAATTTTGATGGCACGCCTTTGCGCTGCAGCACTTGAAATAAATTGACCCCTTCCATCACCGGCACGCGGAAATCGAGTTCGCCGTGAATGACCAAAGTCGGCGTTCTGAAGTTCTGAACGTAATTCATCGGCGACCATTTTTCAAATTGTTCTTTGTTATTGCCTTCCCAGTATGGCCCGCCCATTTCCCATTCTTCGAACCACATTTCTTCAGTGCCGCCGTACATATTATATTTGTTCATAATCCCGGAATGAGAAACGAAACATTTAAAACGATCCATATGGCCGTTCATCCAATTCATCATGTATCCGCCATAACTGCCGCCGGCCGCGCCGATGCGGTCTTTATCGATGAATTGGTAATTTGCGATGACGTAGTCGAGGCCATTCATAAGATCCTCATATACTTTGCCGCCCCAGTCTTTGTTGATCCCATCGGTGAATTCCTGTCCGTAACCGGTTGATCCGCGCGGATTGATCATGACGGCAACATACCCTGGCGCTGCAAATAGCTGTGGATTCCACCGGTAATGCCAGTTATTGCTCCATGCGCCTTGCGGACCGCCGTGAACGAGGAACACCATCGGATATTTTTTTGCGGGATCAAATTTAGGCGGTGTGAGTATAAAGCCGTGAACCTTATTTTTTCCCGCGCCTTCGAACCAAAATTCTTCCGGCGCATTCATTTCGATTCCTGCTAGTTTATCTGTGTTTAAGTTTGTAATTTGCTTCGCATTTTTTCCATCCAGGTCGGTGGTAACAAGTTCCGCCGGCATATTCATCGTCTGTCGGCGCAGGATTAATTTCCCGTTTCCGACTCCGGCTAATTGATCATAATGCTTATCGGTGAGTTTTTTGGGCGTTCCGCCGCTGGCGCTGATTTGATACACAGGATGGTAGCCCTGATCTTCGGAATCAAAATAAAGCGTCTTGCTGTCTTTTGCCCAGACAACGGCGCCAACCGAGCGATCCCATTTTTCCGTGAGGTTGATTAATTTTCCGGTTGCGTTCTCGTACAGAACTAAATCCTGTTTGTCCGCTTCATATCCGGCGCGCTTCATGGAACGAAATGCAATATATTTCCCATCGGGTGAATACACCGGCTGATTATCAGAACCTAAACTTGTAGAAATCTTTTTTACTTCGCCGCCGCTGACGGGCATCACAAAAATATCATTATTAGTCGACCACGCAATATTCGGTTCCGTATTCATGGTAAAAGCAAGGGACTTGCTGTCGGGTGAAAAACAAAAATCCGTACTTCCGCCCAGATCAATCGGCGGGACATCGTAATCGCCTTTCGTCATGTCGGACGTTTTGCCCGTAGTAACTTCAGCGAGGAATAACTGACTGCGTTTGCCGTCTTTCCATGAATCCCAAACGCGGAAAGGGAGTTTCTCAATGGTCTGCGCCTTGACTTTGCTTGATTCTTTGCCTCCATTTTTCAGAGCATTGCAATCGTCGGTGTCGCAATCGGAATAAACGTCGGAAGTGAACGCAATATATTTTCCATCCGGAGACCACATCAGATTATTGCCCGCAGAAACGCCGGTAGAAATATTAGTGACGCGCCGGGGTTCGCCGCCATCCGACGCCATTGTATAAATTTGATAACTCCCGCCGCGGTTGGATACAAAAGCGATCATCTTACTGTCCGGCGACCATGTAGGTGCCAGGTCCTTGGAAGGGGACGCCGTCATTTGCTTGGTCGTAAATCCGTCGATGGATTGAATAAAAATATTGGAAACGTACGTGTTGGATTTCAGGTTATACTGTCTAACATTGTACACTATCCATTTTCCGTCGGGAGAAACTGCCAGCGCATCGATCCGTTTTAGATCAATCAGATCTTCGTACGTAAAAATCTTTTTCTCCTGGGCATGCACACGGAGTGACACGAATAAAGCGATTATCAATAATATATGTTTCATAAAGAAGTCCTTTCAAAAAGACAGTATTATAATTCGAAAAAAACGCGTTCAAACTTAGTTAAGTGGTCAGGAAATGTCAAGAAAATCTCAACGTAAAATGAAACCCATTGACTACGATTCCATTAATATATATTATTTACGAATCATAATACTTTCTGTTTAATGACTCATCATCCGAAAAAATACTTTCTTTTCAGCGTCGATCTGGAAGACGTGAGGCATCGCATGTCCGACGGGCACCGTCATGAGGAACGCGTTCCGCCCATGACGGAAAGATATCTGCAGTTTCTCGACCGGAACAAAATGAAAGCAACTTTTTTTATTGTGGGCGATGTGGCGAAAAGATATCCGCAGCTAGTGCAATCGATTGTTCAAGCGGGGCATGAAGTAGGATGCCATACGAATACGCATATTCCTTTGACGCAGCAAACCAGGGAATCTTTCCGCGCGGATTTGGATGAGAACATGGAGATTCTATTTAATGCCGGAGCGAAGGCGTTGTATGGTTTCCGCGCGCCGGTTTTTTCATTAACAGAAAAAACTCAATGGGCGTATGATGTTTTGATCGAACTCGGGTTTACGTATTCCAGTTCCGTTTTACCCGCGAAAAATCCATTACACGGTTGGGAAAAATTTGGCAGAGAGTTTAAATTAATTCAAAACGCTTTGTGGGAATTACCCATCACGCTGTATCCCAAATATTTTTCTCTACCCTGTGCGGGCGGCGTCTATCTTCGCATGTTGCCCTATTGGATGACGCAAAGAGCTTTCGCGTATTACGGCAACCGGGGCCTCCCGGTGTTGAGTTATTTTCATCCGTACGATATTGACAGCGAAGAAAAACCCTTCATGTTTCCTGATGCGAATAACAGCCGCATATTCAACCAACTAATGTATATCAACCGGAAAAGCGTTTTGAGGAAGTTAGAAAAAATTATCGACTCAGGATGGGAGATCATTCCTTATCACGACTACGTCATGCAACATTTAGAGGTTAATACCGTCAAGACCATTTTAAATTCATAATTTCGAATTTAGCATTTCTGTTTACAGATCATCCGAATCTATCCACATCAAATGCCACTTTGATTCATCAAACAAAGCCGCGTCGTCCATCGAAGGATCTAATTTCTTAATGATCAGCGAGAACTCAAACGGCGATTTAATAAAGCCCATGCGTTTGAGTTTGTAATTCTGCGCCCAACGCTTGCTCATCATCGTGATCATGGCTTCTGCATTAAATTTGTCGGCAATTTCAACTAACGCCCTGTTCAAAGCGCTCAAACCGTTCTTGTCTTCATTCAAAATCATTAGATCCAGAACCGCGATCGAAGGAATTTCTTTAAGTTCCACAAAACGTGTTATGGCAATTCCGACAACGTCGCGGTTCTTTCGAATTACCACGAACTTGTATTCCGTTTGCGGAGCGCCGGTTCGCCATGCCAAAAACTCTTTTGTTTTGATCAGAACATTTTGCTGCTGCGATTTCCATTTTTCAAAAAAAGTTTTATACTCCTCCAGCTCAAGAAACTCATTACGAGTATGAACTTCATAGGTGTAATCCCGGTTTTTTCTATTCAGCAGACGGAATGTATTATTAGCTATAAACAACCCAACATTAACCAACGGGGCGGCGAAACCGATTTTTTTTGATTTCAAAACGGAGTTTGAGCGTAATAATTTAATGTACATCGGAAGATTAAAAACGATTTTCCAGCCGGCCTTAAGATGGCCGGGAATCACTTCAGGCCGGATCGGATAACCGGTTGTAAAACCCACATCGTTTTTATGTAAGTCATCGGTGGCGTACCTGCCTATACCGGTGAAAATACCCTTGCCCTGCATTTTCGGATGCGTCATCACATCGCACACCATTCCGCAGGCCGTCAGCCGGCCGTCGATCCGGTAGGAATAGGGGATTGCCGCATAGTAGCCTATAAGTTCCTTTTCCGAATAGGCTGCATATTCATACGAAAAAGGAGTAGCGGGAAAGCTTTGAAATTTCCAAAAATAATGATCTTCGGACTCCGAAGATGTACCGACGTTTTCAGGAAACGCGGCGCGAAAGAGAATTCGTTGTTGCGAAAGATCTTCGGTGTGGTGAAAGGTTTGGTAAGTAATATTCATATCAGACGGTAAAATCGTCGTCGACGTCAATTTCCATTTCCAGCAAACCCATGCCGTGCGTTTTGCCCTGGGCGTCGGTTTTTAAACTTTCCGTACCTCCGCCGCCGAGGGAATCGTGCAGAATGAAATTAAGCGCGAGCAAATTAGGCACTTCATACCGGTCGACCTCGCCGCGGCAGATATCTTTAAAATGGCGCTTCACTGCCGACGTCGTGACTTTAGAACGCAGAAGTTCAAAGTGCTCTTTCTTGAACGCAATAAGACCGACATTGGAACTGTCGCCCTTATCGCCGCTGCGGGCATGTGCAATCTGATTGAGCTTTATTTTTTTCATATGGTTCTGTTAGATTATTAAGAATCATTCTTCGTTTTTAAGTGAAAAAGAGCCGTTTTTGTCTTTGACCAGGATCTTTAATTTTTTTTCGGCCTCGTTAAGTTTGCCGTGGCAAAATTGCACCAATTTCATTCCTTCTTCGAATTTCTGCAGTGTTTCGTCTAACGGGGTTTCGCCGCTTTCCAACGTCTGGACAATGTCTTCGAGCTTTTTAAGCGAATGTTCAAACGACTCTGTTTTTTCTGTCTTGGTTTTTTTTGGCATGGGATGTTTTTTGGTGAAATTATTTTTAGTTAAGGTAATCATCGGATGTTACTTTTTCAATCTTTAAAAATAGATAGGCTAATGACTATCTGAAAAACATCAACCCGCGAAACAGACAAACACGAGAAGCTAAAAAAAATGTGCAAGATAAAACCCCGGTCATGTACAAGAAAAGCGCATCATTAAACGCTTAAAATACCTCCCAAAGAAATTCCGTGTCTTTTCGCGTGTTTTGTGGGGAACTAATCATTTGCATTAGATAGCTAATGTCGATGAAAGCTACCGTTGCATTTTGCAAAAATTGAAGATATTATTCAGAAAAACGGGATATCCGCATGTCTAAAAAATTGACCGTCACGCACATCGCTTCTTACGACGAAGGAACGGAACAAAAATTTCCTATGTACGGAAATAAACTCTCCGCCGGGTTTCCTTCGCCTGCAGATGACTTTCTCGATAAAAAGATCGACCTTAACGAGCATCTGATCAAACATCCCGCGGCGACGTTTTTTATTCGCGTCGAGGGAGACTCGATGATTCACGCCGGAGTTTTTTCGGGTGACACGCTGATCGTAGACCGTTCCCTCCAGGCGGCGAACGGCAAAGTGGTTGTTGCAGTACTGAACGGAGAGTTTCTTGTTAAACGGCTGAAAAAGATCAGAAACAAAATTTTTCTCGAAGCTGAAAACCCAAAATATGATCCTATCGAAATCACGGAATCCATGCCGTTTGAGATATGGGGCGTCGTGACCACAGTGATTCATCCTCTATAACCATGGCGGCAACTGACCACATTTTCGCATTGATCGACTGTAATAATTTTTACGCTTCCTGTGAGCGTATTTTTAATCCCGGGTTGGAAAAGAAACCGGTAGTCGTATTATCAAATAATGACGGATGCATCATTTCGCGCTCCAATGAAGCCAAAGCGCTCGGCATTCCCATGGGCGCGCCGCTTTTTGAAATGCAGGCGCTGATAAAAAAACAGGAAGTGAAAGTACTTTCCTCCAATTACGCCCTTTACGGCGATATGTCCCAACGCGTCATGGCCACGCTGATGGAATTCTCTCCCGATATCGAGATATACTCCATTGACGAAGCTTTTCTATCGCTCAATGGGTTTGAACATAAAAACATGACCGATTATGCCCAGACTATTCGCGCGACAGTTAAACAACGTACGGGCATTCCTGTATCAATAGGTATTGGCGCCACTAAGACGCTTGCTAAAGTTGCAAACAAAGCAGCTAAAAAAAATTCGGCATGGCAGAGTGTGTTTGATCTTGTGAATCATCCCTATGTAGATGAAGTTTTAGAAAAAATGCCGGTGGAAAATGTATGGGGTATCGGGCGAAGCCTGTCAAAAACACTCAATCGACACGGCGTGCTGAATGCGCTGCAATTAAAAAATTTACCCGACACATGGATTCGTAAGAACATGACTGTTGTCGGACACAGGCTGGCGTGGGAATTGCGCGGCATATCCTGTCTTCCGCTAGACATGGTCGTTCCGCCAAAAAAAGGGATCATGTGTTCGCGCTCATTTGGTAAACCGGTTACGGCATTGGAAGGGCTGAAAGAAGCGTTGTCAAACTATACCACTCGCGCCGCTGAAAAGCTACGTTCACAAAACTCTCTTGCCGGCCTGATCATGGTGTATATCACGACCAATCCATTTAATGATATGCCGTATTACAGTAATGCCGTGACATTCAGTTTACCATTTCCTTCGGCCAATACGGCCGTGCTGATCCGCCATGCGCATCAAATCATGGAAAAGATATATAAAGACGGCTACGCGTATAAGAAAACGGGCGTTTTTCTTTCGGGGATCGTTCCGGATAATCAAATGCAAAGAGATATGTTTGTAAAGGAACCCGATCTTGTGCGTGAAAAAAAATTACTGCGTGCGGTCGATGCGATCAATTATCAGTTCGGTTCTGATACCATTCAATACGCGTCTTCCGGTATGATCAAGCCTTGGCGAATGAAGCAAGCCTATCGCAGTCCGCGGTTTACCACCAGATGGGACGAGATTTTAACGGTGAAGATATAATCACTTTTTCCCCCGGTACACCATAGTTGTAGATGCCTGCGCTTTGGGCATGACGATAACCTCGTTAATATTCACGTGTGCGGGACGTGAAGCGATAAAAACAATGATATCGGCGATATCCGCTCCGACGAGCGGCTGGATATTTTCATAAGGTTTTTTTGCTTTTTCGGTATCGCCCTTAAAACGCACGATGCCAAAATCCGTTTCCACTAAGCCGGGATCCACCGTGCTTACGCGAACCGGCGTCTCAATGAGATCCATACGCATAGCTTTGGTGAGCGCATCCACGGCGTGTTTGGTTGCGCAGTACACATTGCCGCCGGGATACACCTCATGGCCTGCAGCAGAACCTAAATTGATCACATGTCCGCTATTTCGTTTGACCATTCCGGGAATGACGGCTCGGCTGACGTAGAGTAATCCTTTGATATTCGTGTCGATCATTTCTTCCCAGTCTTCGATACGGGCTTCGTGAATTTTATCCACTCCGCGCCCAAGACCTGCATTATTAATGAGTATATCAATTTTCGACCATGCGGCAGGCAAACCGTCGATGGTTTTTTGGACGTCTTTTTGGCGTGTGACATCAAGTGACATGCACAAAGACTCCGTGTTAAATTTTTCTTTCAGCAATTTGGCCAGCATATCCAGTTTATCTTTTCGCCGTGCCGTCAGAATGAGCCGGAGGCCTTGCTCCGCAAATGCTATGGCCGTGGCTTCGCCGATACCCGCGCTCGCGCCGGTGATCAGTACGGTTTTATGTTGTAACGATTTCATAAATCCCTTTCCTTCAAATTTTAAATCGTGGCAATCTAAAAAAAAATAACCGTTGACACAAGAGAGGAGTGTTTGTTAAACGAAAATTATCGCACGAATTTCTCCGCGTTTTAAAGGTTGCTTTTTTTGGGTAATGTGGATATATTCGTCCTTGACGAAAAAACCTATTTTTTGGATATAACGATGGTTGAAGCAAAATTTTATAGAGTCGAAGCCGGCCACGTGGTGTGCGAACTTTGTCCGCGCGCATGTAAATTAAAAAACGGCGAAGAAGGCGACTGCTGGGGTTATACCAACTTGGACGGCAAACTCTATGCGTCCAGTTACGGCCGGATCGTGACCGCAGTCTACGACCCGATGGAAAAGAAACCTTTCTTTCATTATTATCCCAATTCTACCGTTCTGTCCGTTGCAGCCAACGGCTGTAATATGCGCTGCCAGTTCTGTCAGAATCATGAAATTTCACTTGAACGAAAAGAACACAAAGAAATTTCTCTTCAAACGCTTTTGGATTATTCAGGAAAAAGTCACTCCATCGGTGTTGCCTACAGTTTTACGGAACCGCTGACTTGGTTTGAATTTCTGCTCGACGCCACACGAAAACTCAAAGGTATCGGCCAGAAGAATATTTTGATATCCAACGGCTATGCCAATGAAAAACCGTTTAAGGAAATTCTGCCATATATCGACGGGATCAATATCAGCGTCAAATCCATGCGCCAGGAAGTATATGATAAATACGTCGAAGGTAATCTGGATGTGGTACTGAATTCTATCAAACTGGCTAATGAAGAGACGCATCTGGAGTTGACCTATCTGATGATTCCCGGTGAAAGCGACAGCGAAAAAGAAGTCGGCGATTTTGTAGATTTTGTAGCGGGCGTCGGCAAAGATATTCCCGTGCATTTTAAGCGGTTTTTTCCGCATCACAAGATGAGTCATTTTGCAATGACGCCGAACGAAAGCATGGTCAAGGCGTATAAGATAGCAAGTCAGAAATTAAATTATACTTACCTGACCGACACAGATATTGACGGCGTGTCGGATACATTTTGTCCAAATTGCAAACGTCTGATCATCAAACGCAGGGACTATCAAGCCAACTTGGGAGGCATGCGCGGCCCTAACTGTAAGTTCTGCGGCCATCGAATTAATATTAAGTTTTAAATTTACTTCCACGGTGCATGTGATATTCTTTGCCCGAAGGAATACGAACAAGATAAGGAGATTTTGGTTTTTGAACATACACGGATTTTTCATGAATGCGCAAACGCGTTCTTTTGAGGCCTTCATAACAATTTTTTTATTTGTTTTTCTTTTCAGTTTTGCGGGATGTGAAGATGACGGCGCCAATGCGATTGGACTGGCCGGAATTGATACCGGAGAATTAGCGGGCAATATCCGGACGGATACTTTGTCCGTTGATGATATCGTGCGCGACACGTCCTTTATGGATTCGACCGGCACAAGCTCATCCGACAGATTGTATTTAGGATCAATTGATAATTACGATTTCAGCATCGCCATGCGTTTTACTATGCCGGCGGAAATTGAAAGCGTTATCGTCACCAGCGCAAAACTGCAATTTATTACTTCGGCTTCTTACGGGCCGGCCGGCACATTTACGGCGAACGTTCGCGCCATAAAAAAAGTTTGGACGACTGACGATCTCAAATGGAATCGACTCACAGGCGCCGGAGACCATGGCGATATTATCGCGCAGGCCACGATAACAAATACACCGACGAGCGGCACTTTCATTACGATCAATTTACCTAAAGATACGGTTCAAAACTGGGTTTGGGCGATTAATGACACCAATCGTTCTAAAATCAATAACGGTATTATCATTGAATTTTCGGGGGCCAATTTTGTTCAGCAATTTTACGGTGCCAGTGTTTTAACAGCTCTCGGTAATCTCGATACTAATGTGGTACCCAGGTTAGATATAGTGTATACAAAGTTTGATCCAGTAAAACTGGAGGTAACACAGGGCCATCTTCCTGTAGTTCCCATCAATTTACCCAGTGGGATTTACAACCAAGGATTCAGTGGATATATTTTTCAAGACCGTGCTCCGCAGCCGCCAAATACCCTTACCGTGGGAGGCGGTTTGCCCTATCATTCTTTAATACAATTCAGTACGGCAAAAATACCGACGAACGCGACGATCAATCTCGCAACGCTAGTAATGAAATTAGATCCGGTGTACAATTATCAGTTTAGTACGGGAGATTCACTTTTGCTACAGGCTTTGCGTGTGCAGAGTTCCGACTGGGTCTCAGGAACGCTCGTGCCCCAGAGAATTGACGTATTGTATATCGATCCGCTGTCCCGTTTCCGTAACAGACTTACCGACAATCTTGACGACGATTCTTTGAAGTTTAATATTACGCGGCAAATGCAGGACTGGGTGACTTTTCCATCGCAAAACTACGGTTTACAGATTTCCCATGGGGATGAAGTGAGAGGGAATTTCAGAAAACTTTACCGCGCAAGATTTATTAATAACCCGTTGGATCGCGAACATTCTCCGAAAATAATAATTTATTACACTTTGCCTCCGGAAAATTAATTATGCCGATACGATCAAGAATTTTTTTGTTTTTTCTTCTTATCCTTTATGCAACGTCATTGTACGCTGGCGGATCATCCTATTCCTATTCCAGCTATGGGCTGATCGAATTTCGCCCGAATATCCGCGCGCTCGGAATGGGCGGGGTGAATATTGCCGTGCCCAGCGGTTATACGATCAACTATAATAATCCGGCCGGGCTGATCGGATTGCAGATGACGAGATTTGAAGGCAGCTTTTATTATGAAGGCGTTAAGGTGAGTAATTCATCCCAATCGGCTTTTTCAAATTCCGTCAATCTGAACCACGTTGCGTTTGCTATTCCGTTTGGAAAAAATGTTGCAGCTGCGTTCAGCCTCGCGCGGTATGCAAAAGTGGAATATAATTACAAATCATTTTCTTCTTTTGAAGGAACGGATTACACGGAAAAATTTATCGGTGACGGCGGGTTACGTCAATTAGCCTTTACCGTTGCGGGGAAAGTTCATCCGCAGTGGACGGCGGGTATTTCCGCACAATATTTACTGGGTTCCGTACAGCGTAATTGGCAAGTAGCTTGGGATTCTCCGGATTTTTCAAATACAAACGATAGCCGCACAGAAAATTTTGCGGGTTTACGTTGGGTCGCCGGAGGAATATATGAGTACCAAAAGTATCACTTCGGCGCTTATGTTGCATTCGGCAGCGATATGACTAAAAAAGTTCTACAAATAGACGCGCTCGGCGACACGACCTTTCAAAGCTACGGACAATCGGTTTCACCATTTGAAATTGGGGTGGGCGGCACCTATGAATTAAACACAAGATACATAATAGGGATGGACATGGTTTATTCCGGATGGAACGGGGTTAAAGCTTTCGGAAAGACCCAAGATAACAGAAATACGATACGGGTATCGCTCGGAGCAGAGCGGTCACCTTCCGAAGCGATCTCGGCAAGTTATTTTGATAAATGGTACTACCGCGGCGGTTTTTATTTTCAGAATATGTACGCCAGTAACGCGGGCGGAAAATTTGCCAACGAGTATTTTTTGACGACCGGATTTGGAATGCCGTTCAACAAAGGAAGAAATGTTTTGGATGTAACGTTTGAATTAGGGCTAAGAGGAACCGTATCAACAAACGCAGTAAGCGACAGAGTTTTTAGAATCAATTTTTCTGTTTCCGGCGGTGAACGCTGGTTTCAGAATCGTCAACGAAGATAATACGTTTCATATGTGTTACTGAGATAAGGAAGGAAGGCTACCATGAACACCCGAAGTAAAGTATTGAGCATCGCTCTGATTTTGATGCTTGCGCAGACCGGTTATACACAAAGCGCGCAGGATGGGTCTGCGGAATTTGAATGCTTAAAAACCTGGAGTACCGGAAGTGAATATTGGAAAAATATGGAATATCCCAACGCAATACCGTATTTTTGGAAAGCCATGGATTGCGACAATGCGCTGCATCCCAAAGACAGTTTAAAATTTACCAGCGTATACGAAAAATTAGCAGATAGTTATTATCAGCTCAAGAAATTTGACAGTGCAATTTATGTTCGGAAAAAAGGATATGCGTTCTTAAAAGTTCCAGAACACGTTTACGCGATCGGTGAAATTTATCATCACGGAATGCTGAATTTTGACTCGGCCGCTTATTATTACCGTAAATATTATGAGATTTCAGGAAATCCGGAAGAACTCAAACGTATCGCCGGCATGTGGATGGAAGCGGCGAAGTATAAAGAAGCGGTCATCGTGTATGACGAATTTCTGGATAAAGATACAAAAGATGAAGCGACGTGGGTTTACGTTTTGGATCCGCTGAAGAGATCGTATATCAAAGTGGTCGGCAAGGATAAGTGGCTGGAAAGATGCAAGAGATACACGGAACTTTTTCCGAAAGGCCCCAAAGATTTTTATATAAGCGATCTTCTGGACGTGCAGCTCCAACAAGGTGATTACGATGGTGCGATCACGAATGCATTGGAAATCCTGCAAAAAGATCCAAACAGTAAGAGCGCATTGGTCAAATTAGGCGAAGCATATGATGCAAAGATTCAACATAAGGATGCGATAGATGCTTATGAGCGCGCATACAAATTGGATGATAAAGATGCAGATTTGATTTGTAAATTAGCGCGCGTATATCTGGACGCAGGAAACCGTCCGAAAACGTGGAGCCTTTCGCTCAAGGCGATGGAAATTAAAAAATTCGGACAACCGTATTTCCTCATCGGCTTGGCAATTATTGACGGCATTAAAATTTGTTCAGGTAACGTGCTGACCATCGAGGCGAAAGAAGCAAATATGGTGGCTTTGAAATATTTTGATCAGGCATCCGGTTTTCCAGATACAGAAAAAAATGCGAAATCGTACGCGTCGGTTTGCCGCCAAAACGGCGTGACGAAATCGGACAGTTTCATGGGCAGTCTTGGCAAGCTCCAGTCAGCATCGTGCTACAGCTGGATGCTTGACAGGGATTACGTTAATCCGTATAAATAATTCTCTGTTTAATTCGACCCAAGCCTTCGGTATCGTTGTAACAAGACAATTGTACCGAAGGTTTTTTCATTGTACGAAACGCAAGGTGATTAAAAAAATAGCTTTTCATTTTAGTTTTTTTGTATATTTAAACGGGTTTACACTGAACTCTTAAAACGGATATACCAACAATTATATAATAACATGTACACACATCACTCTATCAAGGAGGGTATCTTGAAACGAATTATCATTTTCTCATGTCTTGCGCTTGCCATGGGCATCCAGAGTTTTGCGCAGGAGAATGTGACACAGCAAAAACGAAGTTTGGTGAACGTGCCAACGGCCGGCGTTCTGCAAAAAGGCCAATATGACGTGGGTATGCGATTGTTTGATAACGGCGGTGTGCTGACCAGTATTGGTGTGGGCATTACCGACCGGTTTATGTTCGGTATTGCCTTCGGCGGAGAGAATATTATCGGTTCGGGCAAAGTTAAATTCAATCCGCTGCCGGGTGTAGAGGTGCGATATCGCATGATCGATGAAAGTACACCGGGCCCCGCAGTAACAGTCGGCTTTGATAATCAGGGTTTTGGGCCTTTTATTAAAAAAGTTGGCGAAGATTCTACTACGCAGAAAGTGAATCGTTATACGCAAAAATCACGCGGGCTTTTTGTTGTTGCAAGCAAGAACTATGCATTTATGGGTAATCTCGGTTTTCATGGAGGAATTAGTTGGTCGGTTACGGAAAAGAAGGATAAGGATGACGGACCGGCTTTTTTCATCGGAATGGACAAAAGCCTTAATGATGAATTATCCTTCGTCGGAGAATACGATCTGGCCCTAAATGATAACAAAGGTTTGATAGGAAATAAACGCGGTTATCTCAATATGGGCGTAAAGTTTAATTTCGGCAACCGTGTCATGATCGACTTCATTATGACAGATATGCTTAATAATTCAAAAAGTTTCGGAAAATTCTCGAGAGAACTCCGGTTGTCTCTGGTTACCACATTTTGATAGGATTTTCTTAGAACCACTTAGTTGTCAAAAAAATAAAACAAATTTGTTGACAAACCTGAATTATTAATGTATATTAATTGTGTCAGGAGTCGTGTTGATTTTTGGCCTTCTAGAAAGGAAGAGGTGGTTTTATGAAAACAATCACGGTAATCAAAGGCGGCGCTACATTTATTGCCTTTATATTTTTTACGTTTTTTTTGTCGAGCTGCTACACTGTCCTAAAACAATCCGGGGAGTATTATTCCGAATTTGGCCAGGGACCACCCGATAAACCCAAAGAAACCAATGCAGATATTATCCAATCGGATAGTCTGAGTGCCGAAGACGAATCGGCGGCGGATCAAGATGAATATGCCGAAACGATTGTCATTAATCGGTATTATTATGATTCGCCATGGTGGGCCGGTTACCGCTACGGATATCCGGGAAACTACTGGGGTGTCAGCCTAGGCTATACATGGTATCCGGCGGGGTATTATCCCTACGACTATTATTATTGGGGCGGCTGCTATTATCCTTCTTATCCGGGCTATTATCCATATTATTCAGACCCGTGGTATTCTCCCGGAACTTCCTATACTGCTTACTCGTCACGCAGAAATTACGGCCTGCGCCATGATGCGCTGAATACAACCGGATTGGGACAGAACAGGATAAACTCGATTACAGCTGTCATGTCACAAAGACAATACAATTCCGGAACCACCGCAAAATCCGATGTAACTGCGGTCTCGAAAAACAAAAAAGAGGCAAAAACGACAAAGAAAAACCGCAGACGATTTAATACCAATGCAACAACAACGGCATCCAAGCCGGTAGAAAAGAAAGCAGGAAATTCCGGTCAGCGTAATTACAGAGAAGTAGACGTTCCTAAGAACAATAACAAAGCGTTTCAGCAGGGATTTGAAAGCGCTAAGACTCATTTTTCGAGGAATGAATATCAATCTTCAAGAACTTTCAATTCCAGTGTATCTTCTGACAGAAGAAGTACATCCCGTTCATCCGGTGAACGCTCCAGTTCGCCCAATGCGAACAGCCGTACATACAAGAAGTAGGCAGCCATGTTCAGGAAACTACATTTGCTGGATACGGTGTTCATATTGTTGAGTATCAGTATGATCAGTGGTTGTTACACTGTCGTATTGCACCAAAAAAACATAACGCTGCCATCGGAAGAACAAACCGGTTCAGAGCCGGAAAACTATTCACATTCTATCGATATTTCCAGTCAAAATTCCTGCACATCTTGTCACGTGAATGATTTGGACTACACTGAATTTGGCGCTTCTGATAGCCCTTTTGGGGCTTCATCACTCTGGGTTTATTATTATGATTCCAATATACCGTGGTGGATTTCGCATGCAGATAATGATGATGAATCGGCAGAAGAGAACGGCTCTGAACTGGGTGACACGGGGATGCGGAGATATTACGGCCGACGCCGGGAGGCCCTCAATAACGATAATGCAAGTTCGTCCATTACAACTGATGGCGGAGGCGCGGTAATTCCATCCTTCCCCGCATCCATACCGACTTTCGGCGGAACCATCACAACTACGGTCACTAGTGATTCTGCGGTAACACAAAATACAGACAGCTTACAGACCGGGCAGGCCACATCCAAGATCGAGTCGCAAGACAAAAAGCGTGATTTTGGTGTGCGAAAGAACACCAGGAAAAAATAAGGAGTGATCAACATGTTACAACGACTGAGTTTAATTCTATGGATTGCCTTCTTAGTTCCAACTCTTCTCACTGCGCAGGATGAATCCGACGCAATCAGGCCTTTTCAGAACGAATTCGGCCCCGGCGCACGCGCTATGGCTCTGGGCGGAGCTTATTCGGCTATTGCGGAAGATTATACCGCGGTATACTGGAATCCGGCCGGACTTGCGCAAATTCGTAAGATGGAATTTTATGGGAGTTTATCTCATCTAAGTTTGAATAACAGCATAGGTTATCAAGGAACGACAAACGAAAATACGAATGGATTTACCAACATGAATGCAATCGGCGCGGTATTCCCAATTCCCACCTACCGCGGCAGTCTGGTTTTTGGTATCGGCTATCACAGGATCAATTCCTTCGATGATTTTAATCAGGTGATCGGATCGCCTCGAGATAATACCGGCCGTAGTTTTTATCAAAATGAGAAAACCACAACAGGCGGTAATCTGAACCAGTGGTCTTTTTCCGGGGCCGTTGATCTCACTAAAACGTTGTCGGTTGGCGCAACGCTCAATCTGCTGGTTGGCAAAAACAACAACGATGTCACCTACTTTGAAGACGATAGCTACGATGATCTTCTTTTGGATGTATATACACGGGAAGTTGAGTTTCAAATTAATCCGGATTACTCGGGCGTTGGTTTTAAGATGGGCGCGCTGCTAAAACCCTCCGATAATTTTCGAGTTGCTGTTACCGTCACGGCGCCGTCTTCATTAAAAGCGGAGGAGGGTTCGACTTATTCGGAATATCTAGTTTATGACGATAATACTCCGGACGATCTTTATACCTCCGATTCGTTTTTGAAATACAGGATCACGTCGCCATGGAAATTTGATTTTGGAGCTTCGTACAAGTATCAATTATTTCTTCTCACGGGCGCTATTGAAATGACCGATTGGACGCAAACACGATTCCATTCCAACATACTTGATGAAAACTCTAAAGACATCGACGGGGAGATCAATCAGAATATTTTATCGAATTATCGCCAATCAGCCAACTATCGGCTTGGCGCTGAAGCTGCCATTCCCAATCTGGGGATAAAAGCCATGGCGGGATATTTTTATCAGGAATCGCCTTTCAAAAAAGGAACGGAACGCATTGCAAGCAACAAACAATACTTGTCGGGCGGGCTGAGTTTTTTATTGGACAAACAAGTGAAGATCGATGCCTCATATCAACACGGTTGGTGGAAACAATCCACGACGGATTTT
>JAEUSJ010000005.1:0-1699 GCA_016788215.1 bacterium
CCGTCACCGAAAACGTCCTGATCGCGGTAAATGACGTCTCCAACGTGAATGCCGATCCGAACCGATACCCTATCGTAGGGATCAACGAGGCGATCTCTTTCGGTTAACTTCTGCTGTATATCCACTGCGCAATTGACCGCATTAAACACACTGTCAAAATCAGCAAGAAAAGCATCCCCGATTGTTTTAATAATATTTCCTTTGTAACTTTGAATCTTTTCTTCAAGAATCTTATTGTGTTCATTCAGTAACGCAAGGGCATGGTCCTCATTTTCCTGGACTTTTTTACTGTAGCCTACCATATCGGTGAACATGATTACAGAAAGTTTACGCGCCTCCATCGGTCGCCTCCAAAGATGAATGAATACGATAATTCTCGAGAAAATAATTAACGAACTTATTGCTCGGTCAGAAGAGTATGTGTTTCAAAGGAACTTAATCAGGTAAGTAGACTAATCTATAAAGAAGATGTGAAAAAATCACTCATTTTCTTTAACAGCAAACTTTCGGATGCCACAGTTTGAGCTGCCGCAGGAAGAGAGTTTAGAAATAGCCTCCCGTACTTTTTCGATATAACGCGGTTGTCCAAAATAACGACAATCCCACGATCCGATCTGCTGCGGATCAACCGGCCAAATCCTTGTCTGAATTTTATTACGGCTTCCGGAACGGAATAATCAAAAAAAGAATTGCCTCCCATTGAAGCAACCCTCTCCATTTTAGCTGCAACCAGCGGATCGCTTGGAACCTCAAACGGTAGTTTGGTAATGATCAATATTTCAAGCGACTCGCCCGGAACATCAACACCTTCCCAGAAACTGTCCGTACCGAACAAGACGGAAGTTCGGTCGTCAAAAAAACGCTGTGTGACATTGCTGCGCGATCCGTCCTGCCCCTGCATGAGGAGGGTGATCGAACGGTTTTTTAACCGGCGTTTCATGTCACGATAGCACTTATTCATCATGGCGTACGAAGTAAACAAGGCCAGCGTCCCTTTTTCGTTTTCCAATATAATTTTTTCAATTAAAGTCGAGCTTGCGTCGCTAAAGTCCGAAGACGAGGGATCCGGGAGAAAGGAAGGTAGTAAAATACGGCACTGCTCATTAAAATCAAACGGCGATCCAACGGAAAATTGTTTTACATTGTCTAATTCCATCAACCCGGAACGGCTTTTATAATAATTAAAATTTCCAGCGACGGACAATGTAGCGGATGAGAAAACGCACGTATGTAGTTTCTCGTATAATCGAACTTTTAAGATATCGGCAACGTTAAGCGGCACACCGTAAAATCGTATATCATATGAACGCTCTTTTGCCGGCAACTCATACCAATAAACATAATCTATGTCGCTGGAGTCTGACAGGAACTGTGCGGTCTCCTGTATCTTTTTCAACTCATCGCGTTTTAATATGAGCATATCCTTCATCGTATCGCCGTCTTCAAAAATATCCGACTTCCAGTCTTTCATCCGATCGGTCAGATTCAGCAGCGCCTCATCCAATTGGCCTGAAGTTCCAAGAAATGCACTTAATTCGTCCTTCGCTTTTATCCAAGTAGAATTCTTTGAATCATATCGCACCTTGTTTTCACGCGATCTGGTCTTAAGAGCGGAAGTGCCGTCGAAATCAACGGAACGTCCGCTGGTGGCCTCAATAGTCAGTCGGGTAAATAATTCCTGGGTCTTGACCCAAAATGC
>JAEUSJ010000005.1:1799-3892 GCA_016788215.1 bacterium
TCGAAATCAACGGAACGTCCGCTGGTGGCCTCAATAGTCAGTCGGGTAAATAATTCCTGGGTCTTGACCCAAAATGCCGTGCAAGCCATGGTTGCCTCAGCAAGCAATGCGTTAAAACCCGTCGACTCGCCCTTACTCAATCGACTTCCAGATAATTTTTGCTTTAATTGAAGCAGAACGCCCGATTCCAACTGATCTCTTTCATACAGACTTATAACAAAGTTTTTTACTGACCATAGGGATAAACCGACGCCAAGATAATTCTGCGCCGTTTTTTCAACATGATGCGCTTCATCGATTATTAAATTAGTATAATCGCCAAGAATCGCATTTTCCGAGATAATGTCTGAAAATAGAAGCGAATGATTCACTACCGTTACTTGAGCCTTTCGCGCTGCATCACGAATTTTCTTAACAAAGCACTCGTCGGATGAATTACATTTTTGTGACTGACAATAGGCGCTTTCCGACGCCAGTTTATTCCATACGGACATATTTTGTTCATGCTGAAATCCGTTGCATTCACTAATGTCGCCCGTCTGTGTTCGGTCTATCCAAAAAATGACAGGCAGGACCTTTTCTCTCTCCGACGGCGTCAAATGTCCGGCGGGATCAAGACAAATCGTCTTCCACTTTTTCATACAAATGTAATTGGCCCGCCCTTTGAGCAGTGCGGCGTAAAAAGGTATTGGAAGGATTTTTCTCAGCTGCGGGATATCTTTGTAAAACAACTGTTCCTGTAAATTTTTTGTATGCGTACTGATGACGACAGATTCGCCCGTATGGCTATTCTGAGATGTCCAGTATAGTGCAGGCACTAAATAGGCAAGGGACTTACCCGTACCGGTTCCGGCTTCGGCCAAGACGAATTGCGACTGATTGAAAGCCGTCGCAATGGCCAAAGCCAACTTCACCTGCTGAGCGCGTTCTTCGTAGTTGTCAAAATGGGCGTTTAATAATCCCCCATGCTCAAATACTGTATGAATCGCTTTTTCAGAAACGGGCTGAGCTGAATCAAGCTCAGAGTGTGCCGATTCGTCGCCGATCGTGTTGGACGGAAGTAATGCGATTTTTACTTTAGGGAAGTGAAATGCGGTGGGTGCGCCCGCTTTATTGTGTTCCGTGACCTTCTTAAACAGAATTTTCAGAGGAGACCGGCTATGCTCTGTGAACTTTACCAGAAGAGATAATTTCCTTAAATCCACGCGCGCCAGGTTTTCAATCAAATGAAGAAAAATGACAATGAGTCTTTCCGAAGCGGTGTGTTTTTTTTCAAAAGGAAATTCAATTACGTTTTCAATATTTTCTGTGGAATAAGCCGTTAAATCCGGAAAGAGTATTCGGGTCAATTCCAGAGCATCCCAAAACTGGCGAACAGAAAAAAACTCCTCTATCGCCTCATGATCACAACCCCTGTTTAAGCTATCCAGCGTAAACTCGCGGTCAAAAAATATCCACGGCACATCGTTCGGTAACTCATCAATTTTTTCAAGAAAATCATCTGGTAACTGGCCGGAATATATTTTTTTCACAGAATAATCTGTAAAACGACTGACGTCAACCGCCAAGTCGTCCGACTTAGGTTTGCTTTGTTTTCGAATTGACAAAGAAATAAAATCGTTCAGCCCAATATGTGTTAACAGTTTCTTCAATTGGATAACGGTGAGTACGTACGGATCATTAAGTGCCTAGTCAAAGTATCGCAGCAAGACATGGCTCATGAGTTCAACTGTGCGGCCTATCGCTCGTTCATCGATATCGAATTTAGAGTGATGGAGCGGATAACTGTTCTCAGCTGTAGCCGATACGCCAATTCTCAAAAAATAGATCGGACATTTTTCTCTGTAATAAGCAAAATCCTCACTTGCCGTCATGGGGTATTTTAATTTTTCAATAGAAGCTTCTCCAAACACATCCCGGATCGTTGCTTCGATGAACCGGCCCAGCGCAGGATCGTTGATGACCGGCGGGGCATTCGGAGTAATTTTTATATCGCATTCGGCTCCAAACATGCCGCACGTTTCCTTTGCCACACGTTCTATCAGGGTTCGCAGTTTTATTCTGTCTTCTTCAGCAAAAGTTCTGAAGGTTCC
>JAEUSJ010000005.1:3991-23343 GCA_016788215.1 bacterium
GCGTGCACCATGTCCGCCACTACCTTTAACTTCTATATCAAAAAAATCAACCGAGGCCATCATGGCGTCGTCCTTAATTCCAAACGTACCCATTTTAAGGCTCGGATCGACGTGAATACCAAACACAGCTTCAACATCATCAACTACACCTTCTTTAACAACCAATTCCGCTCCACCGCTCAACGCTTCTTCCGCAGGCTGAAATATGAATTTAATATTCCCTTTCAACTGACTTTTCATCTTGTTCAAGACCAGCAATGTTCCGGTAACAATCGCCGTATGCGCATCATGTCCGCAAGCATGCATTACGCCGGCGTTCTCACTTGAATAAGGAGCGCCCGTTTCTTCAGCAAGCGGCAGGGCATCAAGATCGCATCGGAAGGCTATTTTTCTCGAAGACGTTGACGAGCCTAATTCAACAAGCAATCCGGTCTTAGCGATTCCTTTTTGAACAACGATACCTTCCTTTTCCAGGATACGTGCAATATATGCCGCCGTCCCGTGCTCGTTATGGCTTAATTCAGGGAAGCGATGAATATGCCGGCGAATTTCAATGATCATATCCTCTATTCGCTCTACTTCGCCAGCAACAACTGATTTTCTATTTATTGAATTCTGCATTATTTATTTTGCAATTAAGCGTGTTTTTTTTTTAAATTAAGTAAACTTTTTAACTCAAAACGGTTTGGGTTACAGATATGAATATCAATACAAAAGAAAAATCCATCATTTTGGCTCGAGAAATTCATGAAGCCATGGAAACCCTGGAAGTTGCTTTAAGCGCCGGAGCAGAGGATCGCGAAATAATCGAGGCAAAGAACATTGTTGCTAACGTCCTGCGAAGCCACAAAACTTTTTTGGACAGTCTTTCCGGCTCAGAAAAGGAAGACGCTCATAAACTCTTTTCGAAAAAGATCGAAGATATGGCGTCCAGAGCCCAAGCGCTCAAATAACGCTATCTCCAAACTCATTTTTGAGCATATCGTCATACTGATCTGCATACCATCCTACGCGATCAAAAGTATTCCGGCATTCTTTCCTATCCATCCCTTCGCATTCACGCAATATCCGCAACCAAACCCATCCTTGATTGATTGAAAAACTTGCCGAATACATTTGATGATTGAGTTTCAGCAATTTCTCATAAAGTTTAGTCGGATCGGAAGACGTAATCATCATCACTGGCGCCGCGACACAAAAATATGATAATCCCTCCGCGGTCGTGTAAACGTCAGCCAATATTTTGGCGGAGCCTTTTACCAAATTCCATTGGCCCGGAATAACTTTCCCATTTACATCAAGTGAACGACACTGCTCAGCTCGTGTGCCTAATTCCGTTATGACCTCTTCGACCATGTTGTAATATCTATCTAATTCCTTCTGTTCAGACATGAATTACTCCTTTTATTACAGGCTGAAAATGGAACGGATTCCTTCATCAACAGACTGGATAGGTGTTTTCAGCGTTTTCAAGGCGAGGCTGATATTCAGAGAAACATCTTTGGGGCGCTTTGATAAAGACCGCATCTCATCTGTTTTTATACTGACAATGGCTGCATCGGATAATTTCAGATGATGCGCCAGACGCAGTCCAAAATCGTAGCGGCTTATCCTTTCCGGTCCGGCCAAATGAATCATTCCATGATAAGTGTTTGATGCTAACTCCAATAAACATTCCGCCGCATTACTGATATTCATCATGGAGCGAAACTGATCGTTGAACAATTTGACTGAATCTTGATTTCGCACTCCGTTATATAATGTATCGAAAAAATTCAACCGTTGATTTAAGTTGAAACCATACAACAATCCCAGCCTGGCCGTTACATAATTCGTAGTTGTAAATTTTTCCAATATATCATTTTCTACTTCTAATTTTGTGTCACCGTAAAAATTGACCGGACAGGTTTTGTCCTCCTCGGAATAATCCCCTTTCGCGCCGTCAAAAACTAAATCCGTGGAAGTGTAAACAAATCGGACCGTATTTAAATTGGCATAGGTAATGATCTCACTCGTCGCCTTCACGTTGATCTGCCATGCATCTAACTTGCGTTTCTCACATTCATCCGGAGACGACAATGCCATCGTATGGATGATGCATGTCGGATTAATACGCGTCAGCATCGGAAGGATTGAGTTTCTTGCGTCCGTAAAATGCCAGAATATTTTATGAAAATTAGGGTTGAGCGCATGATATGTCGAGTGCACTTCGTCCCATTTCCCGGACTTCAGAGCAATTCGAACCAGATGGCTCCCTAAATTTCCGGTGCCACCTGTTATTAGTAATATCTGAGGCATTTTTCTAGTAATTAGTTACCGTGTTAAAAAAATTAATTATATACTGTTCAAAATGCAAGCATAAAAACATAAGTTTTATTAACTTATGACTGTCTCATAATGAGGCATGATTAATTTTTTGATACAGAAAATGTTACGTATTTAATTGCTGCAAGTTCTAATAAACTATTGATTTAAATAATATTAGCTGGAGCACTAAATACGGCACAATCTATGCATTAGCTATTACTTGAATGATTCGAAAAGTTTTAAGCAAATGTTGACCATAACTGAAAGTATTGACGGGGAGTTGATGACGATGAGAACCAAAAATATCTTCCGCATAATTGGATTTGTGGCCTTATTCCTCATCGTGATGGTCGTCACTTACATTTTCTATAACCCTGCGATTTTGATGGGTGTAGCCGGAATATTAGTTCCCACTGGATTATTTGTATTATTGCTGCTTGCTTTTTATTTGTTAATTCTAAGTACCAAATATTAATCAGTCAATCATGAAAAGCCTTACATTAGACAAAAGGACGGTATTCGTCATCACCGGTACCAATGAAAAAAGCATAAGCGAGGCAAAGTTTAAACTCGCCGGTTTGAAATTTGGATATGGAAGACTTGATCAAGCCCGCTATTGGAGTCTGCCGTTTGAAAACAGCATTCTTGGTTTCGAAATTCTGAAAACTTTATTTAACAACGTTAAGCGCATCTACTAGTACCTATTCCATATAAGACCTTCTTCAGCCTGGTGCATCGCATCAGGCTTTTTTTTGGATTCATTGACAAGTAATTCACTTGCTAAAAAAGGTTAGATTAGGTACTATTCCTTTATAATTTTTCGTCATTATGAAAACATCCATTGTTTTCCATTCCTCCGGAACTTTGTTCGGTTACATCCGGGCACTGGTTCCAAGCATATGATAGCCTTATTACAAACAGCCGTTTTATTTTCTACTGAAATTAAGCATCATGAAAAAAAATCTTTCTGAACTTCTATCAGTTACTGTCAAACAAGTTCATGGTAAGACCGACGTTTGGGTCACGGGATTTTCTTCCGACTCACGTCAGATCGCATCGGACAATATGTTTTTTGCAGTTAAGGGCGAGCAAACGGACGGTAACAAGTTCATTCACGACGCGATTAAAAACGGAGCATCGGTTATTGTCTCTGAAGACCCATTGGAAAAAGTATTTGACGCCGTTTATGTTCAGGTTGCTGATATATATCAATTCATGGCTGAATCATCGGCTCGCTTTTATAACACAATCGATCCTGCATTGACGATCATCGGTGTGACAGGGACGAACGGAAAAACAACTACCGCACATTTCATAAATGAGATTATTAAATCATGTTCAATCAAAACCATTTTCATTGGCACAACCGGAATAGAGATCTGCGGTAAAGTATTCCACACGGATTATACGACGCCGCCAGCGTTTGAACTGCACCGCATTTTAAGAGAAGGTATTGATCTGCAAGCTTCGCATGTTATCATGGAAGTCTCTTCCCACGCGTTAAAATACAAACGTGTTTGGGGATTAAAATTCGACGCCGCCGTTTTCACCAATTTATCGCACGAGCACCTTGAAATTCATCCCTCGATGGAAGACTATTTCCAAACCAAACTCAAGTTATTTTCCATGTTAAAAATTGGTGGTGTCGGGCTGACCAACGCCGACGATAAATATGGCAAACAAATTATTAATGAGTGTCGAAGCGTAAAATTATATGATTACGGCCATACAGCTGATAAAATAAAGTTAATACAACTTGCCTCAGTTGAAGCAACCCGCGTTCAGTCAATTGTTTATGAAATTGGTGGAAGTCAATACAACTTCAACATTCCTATGATTGGCGCTTATAATGCATACAATGCTCTAGCCGCGGCAGAGACACTCGCAGCTTTAAAATTTGACAGAAAAACAATTCACGATGCATTTATGTCGATTCCGCCGGTTGCAGGCCGTCTGGAGTGGTACGACATCGGAGAAACAAAAGTCATTATTGATTTTGCGCACACACCGGACGGCCTCGACAAACTTATTAAAGCAGTCCGCGAATTAAGAAAAAATAATGCCCAGATTATTACAATTTTTGGTTGCCCCGGAAGTCGCGATATTTCGAAACGACCTTTGATGGGCAAGATCGCGGCCGAACTCTCCGATTACGTTATTGTCACCACGGATGATATACACTTTGAAAATCCGGATAGAATTATTATGGATATTGTAAAGGATTTGGAAAAAACTAATCTTGAGACCGTGACGGACCGCAGAGAGGCCATAGCACGCGGACTGCAGATCGCCAAAAAGGGAGACTTTTTGTTGATTGCCGGTCGAGGTCATGAAAAGTACCAATACGTAAAGGATCGGAAGATACCGTTTTTAGACAAGGATGTCTTATTTGAGGAAGCTGAGAAGGCTGGTTTACGGACGCAAAAATAAAAAGCTGTTTACAAATGTTTGCAGACGTTTGCGAATCCGGAGTTTCTCAGATTCGAACATCATCCACGCTTGTAAACAGCTTTTTATTATCGTAGGCGCCCGTTTACGCCATCGCGCCGACTTTTTTGGCCAGTGCAGATTTTTTGTTCGCGCAACTGTTTTTGTGAAGAATTCCTTTGACGACCATTTTATCAAGCAAACTCGTGGTCTTTTTTAATAATTCCTGAGCTTCTTTTTTTCCGGCCGCTGACAAAACCGATTTCACAGAATCGCGCATTAATTTTTTGTAATGGCGATTCTTGTCGTTATCTCTTTCATTCCGTCTTACGCGCTCTTCTGCCGACTTGTGATTAGGCATCTTTACTATCCTTCTGTTTATAAGTTTATTATCATTAATACATTATGTTCAATCATTGCATCTATAAAGTGGTCGCCAATATATAAAACTAAACCTGAATTGTCAAATTAAAATTTTATTTTGACTGATACTATTATATCGTTTATATTATCCCAGATCAATTAAACCTACCTTACCGATCATACATTATTGTCCATGAAGTTCATTTATTTCTTGCTAATCTCAAGTTGTCTATCAACTGCATTTTCACAGGATAAATCTTTGAGTGAAAAAATGCTTTTCGATACGGGTTTGACGGCTTATCGTTCCAAGCTCTATCCCAAATCCATAAAATCTTTCGAGACAATGATCGCCAATTTTCCAGAAGGTGATCTCTATACCGCCGGACTCTTGATGTTATCGAAATCCTATGAAAAGATGCGTTACTTCAAGAAATCAATAATTGTGGCCGACGAACTCGTTACATCATATCCGGGTAGTAATTATATTGATGACGCTTTGTACACAAGGGCGCGGAGTTACTATGGAAATGACGATTATACTTCCGCTATTAAGGATTTGACCCTACTCAAAACAACATCCAAAGAGAAGCATTTGCAATCAAGATCCGATTCCTTAGTCAGAAAGATAATCCAAAATAATTTGTCCTCGATCCAGATAAGGGATATGATAGCGGAGGGCGACGACCAGGAACTTCTTTCAGTTTTGAATTCACAATATGTGACTACTTTGATGGCGCAAAAGCGATATGTTCTTTTACAGAAATTTATCGAATCAACACTTCAAAAAGACCCCCCATTATCAGCAAATAAAGCATTTCGTGATATTCTTAAGCAAATAAATAATAAAACAGACGGCCCGGTCAGATTTGGATTAATAACTTCTTTAACAGGATCCAACGGCGAGACCGGCAGATCCATCAAAAGCGGCGTCGAGTTGGCAGTTTCTCAATATAACCGGTTGTATACACCGAGCATCGAATTGGTGATTTACGACGACCAATCGGATATCATTCAGGCGATTCATGCGGCTAAAGAACTATCAGCCGACGACGGCATCTCTGCCATCATCGGACCCGTCGAAAGCAGCGCAATGGCAGCTGCTGCCGTGGTTGCCGATCAGTATCACATCCCTATTATATCGCCTACCGCTACAAAATCAGGTCTAACACAAATCGGCCCCTATGTTTATCAAGCCAATGTGAACATAGAATCCCGCAGTGAAGCCATGGCGCATTATGCTGTTGACGTACTCGGCCTGAGAACGTTTGCAACTCTTTCACCTTCCGATCTATATGGCGACATTGCTTCCACCGCTTTTGCACAGTCGGTTGAAAAGCTTGGAGGAAGAATGATCGTGATTGAAAAATTTTACGATAACACGACCGATTTTAAGGGTCAACTGACACATCTTAGAAAAATGGGATTTATCGATAGAGCGCTTCGCCAAACCTCTTTCCGATTTTTTTCAAAACTTACGACTCAGCAAATCGATTCGATTTACGCACAACATTATCCTATCGATAGTACTTCAAATGAGGGCGAATATAGCGTTCCGATGGAATTTATTGATGCATTGTTCTTACCTGTATATACTGATGATATTAAATATATCGCACCCCAACTTGCATTTTATAACATCAAAACACAGCTACTTGGGGGCGATAACTGGTACGATCAAACTGAATTGAGACTACATCTAAATTACATAAATGGAGTCATGTTCGTATCCGAGTCGTTCCTGGATCCAATTAACCCGGAAGTTAAAGCGTTTAATGAAGCGTTTAGAAAAACCTACGGAGTCTTACCGTCGCGCGAAGCGGCATACGGATTTGACCTGATGAATATGCTTTCGTCCCTAGTGCACTCAGGATATTATACAAGTGAAGAGATACAGGTTGAACTCAATAAAGGTTTAATATGGCGGGGTATTCACAACAGGATAATATTTACAAATGAATCGCGTGTCAATTCATCCGTTCATATCCTGCAATTTTCTAACGGACAAATAAAGAAAGCATCTCAATAATTTTCCGGTTACATCCTATCGTATGCAGATAAAACCCGCGAACAAAGTCATCTATACCGTACTTACCGTCATTTGTCTATATATGCCGGAATTAATTTCGGCGCAGACAGACAGTGTGACGATCACGGAGGTAATGTTTAAACCGCTTTATAGTGGCGTTGACACAACTGAATTCTTCGAAATCTATAATTATGGATCACAGGCCGTAGACTTGGCAAACTGGTGGGTTCGTGATAACTTATCAGTTGATACTCTCAAAAGCACTGGATCTGGAACCGTTCTTAATGCAGGGCAATTCGCGGTCATCTTTCAACAAAATTACAATGTCGTTACTGGTTTTTATAAAGACATTGTGCCTTTAGGTGCTTTACAATTAAGAGTTCATAGCGGTGCAATTGGTAACGGCCTAGGCAACACAGTTGATTCACTAAGAATATTTAATACCGATAGTGTTATTATCTCCAGATATACATGGAATGTAGCTAGTGGGCATCCGGCAGGAACTTCTCATGAAAAGCTTACTTTGAATAACGATAACTCATCATCAAATTGGACAAACAGTTATTTTCTCAATGGTACACCTGGCAATTATCCCGAACTTGATCTTTCAATGAAGGAACACCGACTTATTTTTGCCCCAACGGCGCCTCCAACAAATGCTACGGTCAGCATAACTGCAACAATCAATAATATGGCACTCCGCGGAGCAGACAGTTTTAAAGTAAAGTTTTACGAGGACATTAATAAAAATTACAGCCCAGACGACGGTGAGGAATTGGATTCAGTCAGCCATTTAACGGCGCTGAATTTCGCTGATTCGGCGATGGTGTCAGTTAATTCTGAAACTCTTTCAAGTGGCACGCATATTTTCATTGCAAAACTTTTGAATATCACTCCAAACACGGACACATCGTTAGCCAATAACTCGGTCATTGACTCCGTTTCAACGGTTCCCGCGATGGATCTTTCTGTGAGCACGTCATTTCTCACTTTTACTCCTTCGAATCCGAAAGTCGGAGACAACTTGCAAGTCAGTTCGAGGATAAAAAATACAGGCTTCACCGCAACTACCGATTTTACGGTAAAATTTTATGAGGATATCAACCGAAACGTGTCTCCGGACGCGAACGAATTCATAGATTCAGTTAACTTTACTGGTACTCTAAATACTAACGATTCCATTAATGCCTCGATAACGGTAAATAGTATAACATTCGGATGGCATTCGTACCTTGCGAAAATTATTCCTTTGAGCGTCCTCCCGCTAGTAGACGAAGTCAGTTCCAATGATCAGCGTATGGATTCCGTGCATGTCACGATTCCCGATTCGATCACCATTACGGAGGTGATGTTTAAACCAATTAGCGGTGAGGATTTTGACGAATTTATAGAAGTACATAACTACAGCAATCAGCCGATAGACCTGCTGAATTGGCGCGTTCGAGACAACAGTTCACTGGATACGTTGAAAAATGCAGGTTCCGGAACCATCTTAAATCCAAGTCAATTTGCCGTAATATTTCATCAAAGTTACGATCTTGTAAACGGCTTATATAAAGATATTTTTCCGGTCGGGGCGCTCCCACTGAAAGTTCACAGCGGATTAATAGGAAACGGTTTAGGAAATTCGGCCGATTCCGTAAAATTAGTGAATTCGATAGGAGATACGATCTCGCGATACGCCTGGTCGGTGCCGAGCAGTTTCACGTCAGGCATTTCGCGCGAGAAAAAATATTTGAGCAATGAAAACGCTCCGTCAAATTGGGCAAATAGCATTTATATAAATGGTACACCCGGATTGGTAAATAGCGTGACGCCAAAACAATTGGATCTTTCGATACTACCCCATGATATTACTTTTTCACCGGCCTATCCTGTTTCCGGTCAGATGTTTTCAATCTCAGCGCGACTTTACAATATCGGCGAAATGCCCAGCGGCAGTTTTTCAGTGAATATTTACCGCTATGTTGAACAGGACTCGATATTGCTTTCTTCCTTCAATTCAACAGGCTTAGCTCCGGGAGACTTTGTCGTAATAGCGGCGTCCGATACATCTGTTGTTGAAGAACAGCAAATTCTTATACGTATTATTTATCCGTTAGATGAAAATTTACAAAATAATGTTGCACTCAAAGAAATTGTATTGGGTACGAATCGTTTTTCTGTTGTCGTCAATGAAATTAATTACCTCCCCTCTTCAGCTTCTACTGAGTGGATCGAACTGTATAACCGCAGTACGGATTCAGTCAACTTAAAAAAATGGAAATGGAGCGATGAGGCAAATTTTAATTCTCCGAAGTCCATAACAACGTCTAATTATTGGCTCAAATCAGATGGCTATGTTTTACTTGTCAAAGATTCCGTTTTGTTCAATAATTTCTACGCCAATGTTCCTACTGAGAAATTTTACATGAATACAAACTTTTCCTCGTTAAATAATTCGGGCGATTTGATTGTCCTTTTCGATAGCCTTGATATTCCGATTGATAGTCTGTTTTATGAACCGTCCTGGGGAGGCGGTGCGGATATTTCCTTAGAGCGGGTCATAGCAGATTCTTCGTCAACCATCCCATCGAACTGGCGATCTTCCGAAGCCTATCAGCAGGCTACGCCGGGTTCATTGAACAGCCAAACACCGGTTGCATTCGATATCGCGGTACGTCAAAATGATATTAGTTTTTCGCCGCCGCATCCGGCTGTGAATCAGCCGGTCACCATCACAGCTGTTGTTCGTAATAAAGGCTTACAGGCTATTAATTCATATTTTACTGTAAAAGTATTTTATGACGAGGATGCAAATCAAGTTCCTGCTTTATCTGAATTAATTGATTCAATAACGTTTAACAGCCTTAACGTCGGTGATTCTCTTGCCGTTGCAGTGAACTGGACGGTTCCCTTTATTCTTTCCAAACGCAATTTTCAGTTAGCTGAATCAAGATATATTATCGTTCTATTGGAATACAACGGAGACCAACGTATTGAAAACAATCTGACTATCCGAGAACTCAAGATCGGTATCCGTGATCAATCCGTTTTGATCAATGAAATATTGTTTGAGCCGGACACATCGCAGGTAGAATTTGTTGAAATCTATAATTTCAGTAATACTGCGTTGAATCTTCAAAACTGGACGATTTCAGATGCCTCTTCGTCTAAAGTAATTGACGCATTGCCCCAATTTATTTCTACACAACATTTTAAAGTACTAACCGGCGACAGTGCTTTTTTTCAACATTTTCCAAATGTTTCCGACAGTTTAGTTATAGTTATTCCGTCCATGCCCTCTTTAAATAATACGGATGATAAAGTCGTTCTCAAAGATGATGTAGGGAATGTGGTTGACAGCCTGCATTATTATAGTACTTGGGGCGGCCGAAACGGTAAGAGTTTGGAGCGCCGCAGTTTCACTTCAAATACGAATGACCCGGCAAGTTGGGTTTCATCTCTGTCTGCAGCCCGATCTACTCCCGCCGCAGCGAACAGCATTTTGCAGGCACATGCTTATTTACGCAATTCGGTCCTGATAAATGAAATTATGTACAGTCCGTTTTCAGGCGAACCGGAATACATTGAAGTTTATAATCCGGCCGACTCGGGAATAAATCTGCTGAACTGGAGCTTGTTGGTAGGGTCTGAAAAAACCATTATCGTGTCTGATCATTTTATCCTGCCGTCAAAAGATTATGCAGTTCTTGCCCAGAATACTTCCTTTTCGAATCGATTTGATATTCCACATTCTAAAATTCTTTTAACCGAAAGCGGTTTGCCTACGCTTTCTAATTCCGGTAATACGATATTACTTCAAGACCTTGTCGCAAACACTATTGACAGTGTGAACTATTCGCCAAATTGGGGCGGAGGCGAGGGTATTTCGATTGAGCGGATTCGTTCCGACGGAGACGCCAATGTAGCTGGCAACTGGGGATCGTGTGTATTCATTGAGGGAGGAACGCCAGCCGCAATTAATAGCAATATTGCGGGAAGCTTACGGAAAAAAATAAATATCACAGCATCACCTAACCCGTTCCTGGTTGATCAGGGACAACAAACAAAAATAACGATTGATATACCGGTTGCACAAGCACGTATGACCGTCAAAATCTACGATAATCAAGGTCGTTTGATCAATACGCTGTTAAATAATTCATTGACAGGCAGCCACCGTGAAATCGAATGGGATGGGAAAGACAGAGGTCGTAAAATTGCGAGAATGGGAATATATATTATCTATGTCGAAGTAATTGACGATATTTCCGGTTTTAATAAAAGCGCAAAACAAACCGTCGTTTTGGGCAGACGATTGTAGTTCGGGCTGAATATCAATATTTTAATGAACTCAGATTTTTTCTTAGATTTTTCTCTATACCCCCGCACACGAGATCACACAACTTAAAAATGGATTCATCCGCTATGCTGTAAAAACTATTTAACCCTTCTTTTCTGCGTTTCAATATCCCGGCGTCAAACATAATACCCAGATGTTTTGAAACATTGGCTTGGTTCGCCCCCGTTACTTCGACAATCTGCTGTACGTTCATTTCATGACCATGAAGGCTGTGCAGAATTTTAAGGCGCATGGGCTCCGACAATATCTTAAACCGTCCAGCCATGAGATCCAGAGTTTCGTCTGACATATTTTTCATTGCCTATTCCTTCATATTAGTCTTGCTATAAATAATAGATATAAATTATATGAATATCAAAAACTTTATTGGAGAAATAAATAGATCCACCTTGGGAATAATTTTCTTGCTTTAGAGTTATTAATCTACTATATTGCTATATAATCATATATAAACTATAATGAAGGAAATTATGAAATACCGTTTCTTTATTATCATAGGTTATCTAACCATGTCGGCAAGTGCATTTGCCTGGTCGTTTGAAGGAACAGAACTGAGCCTTTCCGATGCCCTAAAAAAGGCTGACGAACAGAATTTTGACCTTCGTCTGATGGATACGGAAGTTGAAGTTTCCAGAGCAGATTTAAATAGGACCTATTCGCTCTTTCTGCCGCAAATTACGCTATCCGAAACGTATGTTGCGACAAACGATCCGTTAAATGTTTTCGGTATCAAACTCAAACAGGAAGTGGTATCTGCCAACGATTTCAACCCCTTATTGTTAAACGATCCCAAGACTATTAATAATTTTACAACCAAAATTGAAGTCCAACAGCCTTTGATCAATCTTGACGGCCTTTTGGGACGAGGCGCTGCTTCGGCTGGTCTTAAAGCAAATCAGGAAAGAAGAAAAAGAACGATCGAATATATTCATTTTCAGGTAAAGAAAAGCTATTTCGAACTCCTCTTGGCTCAGGCCAGCCTAAAAGTAATTGATCAATCGTTAAAGGCGGTTAAGTCATACCGTGATCAGGCAAAGAATTACTACGATCAGGGTCTTATTCATCGCTCGGATTTGCTGATGGCTGAAGTTCAGCTCTTAGATGTTGAAAGTAAGAAAATCGAAGCCGGTAATCTTTTAAAGGATGCTACGGAGCGTTTGTTATTTTTGATGGGAATACGGGAACCGCTGGACATCACGCCATCGGACACGTTGAGCTTACCCTCAAGCGAAACGACGAAATTGAATATTTCGACTGCCACTGAAAATCGATCCGATATAAGGGCCATGCGATATGGTATTGCCGCAATGGAAAAAATGCATGCTATGAACCTCTACAAGCTGGCGCCCACGATCAATGCATTTGGAAGCTACGAAATGAATGAAAACAAATTATTTGGCAGCAAAGGCAAAAACTGGATGGCCGGCGTCATGTTAAAGTGGGAAATATTCAAGGGCTGGGATAACTTCGGCGCAATACAAAAAAGTTCCGCGCAATTGCGCAATGCAAAAATTAACTACGACAAGACCCTTCAAAATAACCGCACTGAAACGGCGGCGGCAATGCGTAAACTGGTTGTCATGCAAAAGAAGACGGAGCTGTCAAAAGAATCTGTTCAGCAGGCCGGCGAAAGCCTGCGTATCGTCTCAGATCGTTATGCCAAAGGATTGGAAAAGACATCCGATCTTCTTATGGCCGAAGCAACCTTGTCCAACGCACGGCTCAATCATTTACAGGCGCTTTTTGGCTACAATGTTAGCATCTTTTTCCTGGATTTTCTATTGGAAGGCGAGAATTAAATTAAAACATATCTAATTTTTTAATATAAAAAATAAGCTATAAACCTTAATCTAAAGGACGAACAGGAACTCTATGAAAACAACATTGGTAATTACTCTTTTTATGATCACAGCGTTATGGGCATCTTGCGGCGGTTCGAATACGGACACCAGCCGTCTCCCCACTTCTCCAAACGTAACCGTTCATTCCATTACTGCTAGTGAAATACCGCAGGACTTTATTTATACCGGTAATATCGAAGGCGACCGACGCGTCAGTCTTAGTACAAAGATCATGGGCCAGGTCATAAGCATGCCTTTTGATGAGGGCTCGCTTGTTATCGCCGGCCAGACCGTAATAAGAATCAAGAGCGATGACATTTCCGCAAAACGGGGCCAAGTCAAAGCCCATCTGGCCGAGGCACAGGCTGCGCTGAAAAACGTCGAAATAAATTATCAACGAATAAAATCTCTTTATGAAACTAACAGCGCGACAAAAAAAGAGATGGATGACATTGAAATGGCCTATCGAATGGCAAATGCGCGCGTGTCTTCTGTAGAAGAAATGGAAAAAGAAGTCATCGATATAATGGAATACGGAGACATCGTAACACCTATTCAAGGCTATGTTGTAAAAAAGATGGCGCAGGAAGGCGACATGGCCCTTCCGGGTATGCCGTTACTAATTATCGAGGATATGACAACGCTGAAGATCAATACCCAAGTTCCGGAAACGGAAGTTCATCTTTTCAAAAAAGGCGATCGTGTAAAAGTTCATATTGACGCATTACCTGAAACTGAACTGGCGGGAACAGTTGATCAGATCAACCCCGGAGGTAATCCTGCCAGCCGTCAATTTGAAGTTAAGGTCACATTAGACGGAATTAGTAATGCGCATCGCCTGGCGATAAAATCCGGAATGTACGCCAGGGTTATACTTGAGAAAGGTTTTACTAAATCAGTCCTCATTCCTGAAAATATCCTGATCAGGCGCGGCCAATTGGAAGGTGTGTTTGTTATATCGGACAATAATACTGCAATGCTTCGGTGGATCAGAACAGGCAATCAGAACGGAGACCGGATCGAAATTCTATCCGGATTACAAGACGGTGAAAAGGTCGTCATAACCAGCGATGTCAAACTTTCAGACGGGCAAAAAGTTGAGGTGACAAAATGAATCGAGGATTAGCAGGAAAAATCGCATACGCTTTTATCAATTCCAAACTGACACCGCTGCTCATGGCAGCCTTTCTTGCCATTGGACTTTACAGTGCATATCTGACGCCCAGCGAAGAGGAGCCGCAGATCAGTGTACCTATCGCCGATGTATTTGTTCAATACCCGGGAGCAAGTCCTGAGGAAATTGAAAGCCGCGTAACCAAACCTCTCGAAAAATTAATTTCAAATATTCACGGCGTTGAATATGTTTATTCCATCTCCAACCCAGGTATGGCCATGTTAGTCGTACGATATTACGTGGGTGAAGACGTAGAGAGAAGCCTTGTCAAACTCTATAATGAATTTGCCAAAAATATGGACAAGATGCCCAAAGGCGCTTCCATGCCGTTGATCAAGTCCAAATCCATCGACGATGTTCCAGTGATAGCCCTGACCATGTGGAGCAAGACGTATGATGATTATCAGCTGCGGCGAGTGGCAACGGAACTTTCGTCGGAAATAAAACAAATAGAACATGTTGCTGAAACTCAGGTGATCGGCGGACGCTCTCGTCAGATCCGCGTCATATTGGACAAATCAAAAATGGCGGTACATCATGTTGATGCCCTCATGATTGCAGGACAAATACAATACGCTAATCAACAGTCCGCAGCAGGAAAGTTTAATTCGCAAGACCGTGAATTTCTTGTTGAAGCAGGCAGTTTTTTAGAATCTGCGGAGGAAGTCGGCAAGATCGTGATTGGCGTCTATAATGGCAGTCCCGTTTATTTGAAAAATGTTGCAGAAATCGTTGACGGTCCGGAAGAATCCAAGGATTATGTCAATTTCGGATTTGGCGATGCAGCGGTTCCGGATGAATTCAAAAATGACGATAAAGAATTTACTGCCATTACACTTTCGGTTTCCAAATCCAAAGGCTCCGATGCGATGAAAATCGCAGAAAAGGTTATAAGCAAAGTTAATGCTCTGAAAGGCGGTCTCATTCCGTCAGATGTCATAATAACAACTACTCGTAATTACGGAGAAACGGCATCGGAAAAAGTCGGCGAACTCCTCAAACATCTCTCCGTAGCAATTCTTGCCGTAACCGTTCTTGTCGCGCTGGCCATGGGGTGGCGCAGCGGACTTGTGATTTTTATGACCGTCCCGGTTACGTTTGCTCTCACGTTGTTCGTGTATTATATGTTCGGCTACACGCTTAATCGCATCACCCTTTTCGCGCTCGTATTTGTGACGGGACTCGTTGTAGATGATGCGATCATCGTCGTGGAGAATATGCACCGTCATTTTAAAATGAAACAGCTGCCGTTTCTCCAGGCCGCCATCGCAGCCATCGATGAAGTTGGTAATCCCACTATTCTTGCCACTTTCACTGTTATCGCAGCCGTTCTGCCGATGGCTTTTGTTTCGGGATTGATGGGTCCTTATATGAGTCCCATGCCGATAGGCGCATCTCTGGCCATGCTGTTTTCTCTGCTTATTGCCTTAGTCATAACACCATGGCTGGTGCTTCGATTGTTCAAAAATGAAGAACATGGACATGCCGAGAAACATTATCAATTAGAAGAAACAAAAATATATAAATGGTATGCCGCCACGGTCACACCCTTGATAGAGAGCAAAAAGAAACGATGGCTATTTCTGGGGAGCACGATGGTACTTTTGCTTGCATCGATGTCGTTGATGTATTTCAAATTAGTCGCGGTTAAAATGCTGCCCTTTGACAATAAAAATGAAATTCAGGTGATCATTGATATGCCGGAAGGAACGACGTTGGAGCGCACTGCTGCTGCCACGAAAGACATAGCTGCTTACATCCGTACTCAACCTGAAGTTGTCAATTACCAAAGTTATGTCGGCACATCCGCGCCAATTAACTTTAACGGGCTTGTTCGTCATTATGACCTTCGCCGCGGATCTAACGTTGCTGACATTCAAATGAATCTCTTGTCGAAACATGATCGTGACGCCCAAAGTCATGACATTGCCAAACGGATTCGGCCGGACATTCAGTCCATTGCTCTTAAATATAATGCAAATGTAAAAATTGCTGAAGTCCCTCCAGGACCTCCCGTTCTTTCAACTATGGTTGCAGAAATATACGGCCCGGATTATCAACGGCAGATTGATATTGCAAAACAGATTCGTTCGATCTTTGAGACCACAGAAAGCGTAGTCGATGTCGATTGGTTCGTCGAAGACGATCAGACCGAATACAAGTTCGAGATCAACAAAGAAAAAGCGATGCTCTCGGGCGTCAATTCCCAGCAGATCGTTCAAGCACTCGGCATAGGCTTGAATGGAATGAACGCGGCAACGCTTTATAAACCGAAGGAGCATGAACCGGTTGCTATTCAATTAAAACTGGCAGAGAAGGAGCGATCAAGTGTACGTAACTTAAAAGACATTCAGATCCATTCTATGAGCGGCGCGATGGTTCCCATTTCAGAACTCGTAACCGTTACGCAGAAAATACAGGACAAGACCATTTACAGAAAAAATCAGCAGCGCGTGGTTTACGTAACAGCCGATGTTGCGGGTAAATTGGAAAGCCCGGTGTACGCAATTATGGATATGGAAAAACGTATTGCCGATTTAAAACTGCCCGAAGGCTATGCGATAGACCAGCTATTTACCAAACAGCCTTTTATGGAGGAGCGCATCTCCATGAAGTGGGATGGAGAGTGGCACATAACTTTTGAAGTGTTCAGGGATCTTGGAGCGGCCTTCGCTGTCGTACTGGCCATCATTTACCTGCTGATCATCGGTTGGTTTCAGTCATTTAAAGTTCCGCTGGTGATGATGGTTGCAATTCCGCTTTCTTTGATCGGCATTTTGATCGGTCATTGGGTGTTTGGCGCGTTTTTCACGGCAACATCTATGATTGGTATGATTGCACTGGCAGGAATCATGGTTCGTAATTCGGTTTTACTGATCGATTTTATAGACATTCGCCTGGCGGAAGGTATTCCACTGAAACACGCGATCATTGAATCCGGGGCAGTGCGCACAACGCCGATTCTATTAACTTCAGGCGCAGTGGTTATCGGCGCTTTTGTCATCTTATTCGATCCGATCTTTCAAGGGCTGGCTATCTCTTTGGTTGGAGGGTCCATTGCTTCAACCGCATTGACGCTGGTCATTGTTCCATTGATCTATTACATGACGGAACGCAAAAAATATGAACTTGCTTCTGCATCACCCGAAGAACCACAGCAAGATAATAACAAGGGTAACGGCAAGGCCGTTAAAACGGAATTAACTAATCATTAATCTTTTTAATAAAGGTGACTTATGAAACTAATTGTTGTCATGAGTATTGAAGAATACGCAGACCATTTACGGAAACTATTTATTACTCACAAGGTGCCGGTTTATAGCGAGGCCCCTATTCAAGGATTCAAACTGCATCAGGAACAAAACGAACAGGATGATTGGTTTGTGCATCGCCATCTTACCATCTATTCTCACCTGATATTTGCATTTGTGGATGCGGATAAAGCCCAAGAGCTGCTATCTGCGATAGAGAATTATTCAAAGGATAATAAACTCGTTAATCCCATTCGCGCCTTCCAATTGACAGTTGAAAAAGCGGTGTAATAATCATTAAATAATATTTTAAGAAAGGGCACTTTATGTTAGAGAGAATCATCCGCGCAATAGCCGGAACATTTATTTTACTGAGTTTGGTTTTAGGGTATTACGTCAATGCGCAATGGTACTGGTTTACGGCGTTTGTGGGCCTCAATCTGCTTCAATCCTCGTTCACCAGATGGTGTTTGATGGAAGATATTTTGAATAAGCTCGTTTTCAATAGAAAAAAGGCCGCCTCTGAATTGCCATAGTAAGGTTATGGCATTTGGACGTAAGATTTGTTAATTTGATATCATTGATATCCTAGATAATACTTATTTTTCGTTTCTTTATAATTTTAATCTGTAATCAAATTAATATCATGAGGCGATTAGCTTTTTTTTCCATCGTTGTGATGCTGGCGCTTGCCGGATGTACTACTCAAAGCAATAAAAAACCTTTATCGGAAACAGAATCCCGGCAATATACCGAAAGCGGAAAACTGATCGTAAGGACTACTTTTGAAGTCTTGTCGGGCCAACTGTCGCAGGCTTTAGCGCGTGGCGGCGTTTCTGAAGCTGTCACTTATTGCAATCTCCGCGCCTATCCGTTGGTTGATTCGCTGTCAGCAAAATATAATGTAAAAATAAAACGGGCAACCGTTTGGGTTAGAAACACAGACAACAAAGCTGACAACGATGAGGAAATAATTCTAAGAGAATATATCGATCTAAAAACCGAGGAAAAACATCTTAAACCGATCTTGCGCCGTAAGGCTAATGGCGACGTTGTCTTTTATATGCCGATTCAAATTACGTCGCCGCTGTGTTTAAATTGCCACGGCAATGTTGGAACGGACATTACAACGGCCGATTATGATATAATTAAGAAACTATACCCCAACGATAATGCAACCGGCCACTCCATGGAAGATCTGCGCGGAATCTGGAGCGTCACGTTTCTGCAAAAATAGCTAATTAGAAAGGAATTCTTTGCTATGAGTCTTTTTGGACTATTCAGTTCACAATCAATACCGCAAGTGGACGCCGATCAATTACGATTATGTATTAAGAACGAAAAACCAATTTTACTCGACGTGCGTGAGGTATTTGAACATAAATCACAGAATATTCCGGGTTCTACGTTAATTCCGTTGGGCGAACTCCAACGCAGAGTAGCCGAACTTGAAAAGCATCGTACAAAAGAAATTGTGGTTTACTGCCGTAGCGGCAACAGAAGTATGAGCGCCTGCAAATTTTTACAGGCACAGGGATTTAATGTTGTCAACTTATCCGGAGGAATTCTTCGATGGTAAAACTGAGACATTATTTAAAACAAACTATATTTCACAGTT
>JAEUSJ010000005.1:23442-29044 GCA_016788215.1 bacterium
GCAATAGTGTTTTGACGATATGTGCTGGTTTTTTGATTTTTGCCGCCGTCAGCTGTGCTCAACAACCAGCTGGATATAAATCCATTAGTGCCGGAGAATTTGCAGAGAGGCTTCAGAAGGATTCTGGAATTGTTTTGGATGTCCGGACACCCGGCGAATACAAAAGCGGTCATGTGGCTCAATCGGTATCAATCGACATCATGCAGGCCGGTTTTGAAGATAAGATAAATAAACTGGACAAGGAGAAAACATACTATATCTACTGCCGATCCGGAAACCGAAGTTCCAACGCCTCGTCGATAATGACTAACCTCGGATTCACAAAAGTATATAATGTGAAAGACCGCATTGACAATATTCTTAAGAGCGGCGTACCGGTTTCAAAAGACTGAGACTACCATTGTTGAGTTTGTCTAATACTTACCAAATGCATAGACGCGCGGCCAGAGATTGTGGATAAAAAATATCACAGCCGCGGTCTGACAAACACGGCCACTCAAAAGAATGTAAGAAATGGGGATAAACGGAGCGATAGAACATATCCATATACCTGCATTGAGAAGAACAAAAGCCGTGGCAGTCTTTCTTACGTCTCCCCGATCTGACGTGGTCTGAATCCTTGGAAATATCCAAAACGCGACACCCATCGTCAGCTGCAGAATAAAACCAAGCAACAAGAACTCTATGTGCATCTGTAACAGAGTCCACACAAATGGAATTACGTGTATGGCTTTGTTGAATAATATCAAAGCGCCGATCGTAAAACCAAGTACCAAGTAAGCCAGTGAACATTGTATCAACCGCACGCTAAGAGTCGGCATAACTTACAACCTTATAAGACACGAATGACGTTTGTCGCTGGAAGTTGTTTTCCTTTTACGCGCTGCCAAATATGAATAACGTATAACATGCCGCCGGCCCACTGCAGCAAAGCCGAAGCAATAAGGATCCATCGCCACTCACTTGCGGGATCTAAAACGACTACGGGCTCACTCACGATCCTGCAAATTAATCCAACATTGATGCAGAAGAACGAAAGCCAACCCAGGCTTTCTATACCCCGTGGTTGGTCTTTGTTTAACGGGGGAAACATCCAGAACGACACACCCATGATGATTTGCGTGATCCAACCCACAAGAAACAAATGAAAATAAACCGGATTCATCGCAATTATAAACTCAGGCAAGGACATCACGGAAGATAGTTGAATTAACACGGCCAATAATAATGCGGCTGCAAAATTTACGAAGCCTGCTTTAATCCAATATCGTGTAAGTGGAGGCATACTACAAAATAATCCTTCCTTATTTTAGCCAATTACATTTACCACGGTCGTCCGCGAACCAACATGACTGCGCAGATGATTATACAAAACCCTAATACCAGGTTGGCTCTAATCAGAAACAATGATCTATCGAATAATCGAATTGTCTCTTCAGTTTTGACATGCAGTTTACCGGCCATCAGATTCTTTAATATATAGTCGTTTACAATGGCGCTGGCGAGAACGCCGACAAAGAGCACCAATTTTATCATCAGAGTTTCCCCAAAATATCCAACCCAGAATTCTGAGCTGAAAAGATCATACCAATTGTACCCGCGAACAAAGAGATTGTATAGACCCGTAACAAACAGAAGAAAAAAACAAATCCAGCTTAACCGACGAAACGCTTGAATCATCGAATAGTGGTAAGACGAATCGCTGCTGAAAGCATTTATCGTCTTACTCTCCTGCTGATATAGAACTACAATCAGAACAGATCCTCCGAACCAAATCGCCGCGACTAGAATATGAATTAAAACAGAGATGAAATATAAAATGAGCATTCGAATTGCGCTTTATGAAAGGTCGCGGTGCAGTTAAAAATCTTTTTTATTAAATATCCGCTGCCCTGAAAAAAGTGGAATGCCAATCCACATCATCAAAAAAGAAACCGAGATGATTATGCCGGTCCAACCTGCAAAAAATTTGTGAAAGACCGCGCCCGTATATCCCATTAAAGCCGAAATATCAAACTGTAACAACATCAATGTTCTTGCGATGTCAATCGGATTCAGAAGACTAACGCCGATCATTGCTTTTTCTAACGGGTAATCACCGAAGGTATAGATCAGGAGTAAAACGATCCCGTCGTACATAATTGCAAAAAAGAACCACAGTAAAATGGAAAGTCCCAGGCCTTTTAAGCGGTCTTCATAACGGATGGAAATTGAAAAAGATAATGCCACAAATATAAAAGTCAAAAACACTCCCGATAATATCAGCATTCCCATCATCCCCGCTTCCTGCGAGGTATGAATACCATACATCAAGCTTGGAATAATTACTCCAAAAGCGAATCCTGCCGACAAAGGAATGGCTAACCCGCTGTAAACGCCCCAAAATATTTTGTTCCGCTCAATCGGCTGCGAGAGTAAAAGTTCTATAAACTCCCTGGAATGATACAGGTACATAGTTCCGAAAACAATACTAACCAACGGAATGATAATGAGTACAATGTTCATCAAACTCAAAATCACCTTGCTCTGATTTCCGCCAAACCGAAAAAGTCCTTCTGTCAGTAAAAGAAAAAATACGGCGTACAAGATCATCCATTTGCTTCGCAGAACATCCTGAAGTTCAAATTTCAATATTTTTGCTGTACCGTCCACGACACGTGCCCTTTCATGATCTGTGCGATCGATCTTTCCAATTTATCTTCACCCGTATTTATGCGGAGTTCTTCGGCGCTGCCCTCAAAACAAATTTTTCCGTCAAGAAGAAATACAATTTTTTCTGAAAGCTCCTCCAACTCACTCATAATATGCGAAGTCAGAATGATCGTCTTACCATTTCCCTTCTCCTTCATTATCTTATCCTTCAAAAAACTGCTTGAGATGGGATCTAGGCCCGCTGTAGGTTCGTCCAGAATCAGGATATCCGGATTAAACATGAATGCGATGTAGGCATTTACTTTCTGTCTTGTGCCCCCGGATAATGTCCTAACGGGCTTTTGATATTCTTTCTCGAGTTCGAAATGCGTAAACAGTTCCTCGTCACAATCCGCCGAGTTACGGCGCAAATCTTTTACCATTCCTATCAGTTCGTCTAGTTTTAAATTCTCAGGAAACCTTGCCGATTGCGGCATGTACCCAATATTTTTTTTGTAAGTCGAACCTCCATTCAACTTTTCTTCTTTCACGAATAGTTCGCCTTTGTCCGGCTTGACTAGTCCAAGGATCGTCTTAATAATCGTTGATTTCCCTGAACCGTTGGGGCCGATGATCGCAGTGATCGTGCCGGGACGTATTTCAAAATGCACGCCTTTGAGCACTTCCAATTTCTTAAAGCTCTTTTCTAAACCAACGATTCTTATCACAATATCCTCCTCATCATTGGTTTTGTATCGATCAAGGTTTCAGGCGTTAACACAGGTATCATTTTTTCCGCAACATCCAGAATGGACACAAAAAAACTTCGCAGCAGGATTAGCGAGGCCGGTTGCTGCTGAGTAATGAAAGAAAAAAGCGAAACCGGGCGAAACGGAATATCCCCTACTCCGTCGCGGTTCAGATCATATCCGGAATAAGCGCTCCAGTAATTACCCTCAAACGTGCTGAAATTGCTCCGGCTGTTTGTCGCAACGTCAAATGAATTACCGATAAAATTATTTTCTGAAAACACAATTTCGTACGAGTTGGCCATCAATTTGACCGCCCAGCCGTTTCGAATAAATTCATTTTTTCGGATATGCATCCGAATCGAACCTTCAACATACAATCCGGTACTGTTTCCAATAAACAAATTTTTTTCAATATCGCTGTCAGAAATATCTTTCAATAGGATTCCATAAGAAGACGGCCCCCAGTTATACTCAAATGTATTCTCAATCATGGTCACGCTTTTAGTATACATCACGGCCACACCGGCGCTATTATCACGAAAAGTATTTTTAGCATACATACAACTGTCTGAGAACATAAAATGCAGCCCGTAACGGAGGTTTTGCTCGCTGACATTTCCAATAATCCTGCCTTCTTTGACAAATTCAAAATAGATCCCGTCCCGATGGCCGCTGATCGTATTGTTTTTTATTGTGATTTTTCTGCATGACCATAAATGAATGCCGTTGCCGGAAGATGATTCCGTCGTACCCGCAGCCTGGATATGATTATTTTCAATCAAACAATCGGACGATTTAGCGAGATAAATTGCAAAAAAGTTCATCCTTAGCTCATTATTTCTAATAATACACTGTTTGACATCTTTCAATCGAATGCCCGCGTTTTCCTGCACATAACTAATCCCTGCATTTTGGATTATCAATCCCTCTATAATGACGGCATGCGCAATGACCGTAAATATTTCTCCTTTACCTTCGCCGTCAATAACGGGTTTTTCTATTCCCATGATCGTAACGGATTTGTCCACTATAATAGTTCCCTCAGCGTAACGTCCGGCATGAACAAGAATCCGGTCTCCATTTTGTGATAATTTCAATGCCTGCTTAAGTGAACGAATATCACCGTCGGGCTTGACAATTATATCTTTGGTGTGAACTTTCGATCCTAGAGCACAAAAGAACAGAAAAAAGATACATAGTGTAGAACAATATTTCATTGGATTCTCTCAAAATGCGCAGTAAAATGGCGCAGGAATTTTGGTTCATGCGTAATTCGCAAACCGCGCACGGCTTTCTTCGTGTCAATGATCTCCTGAAACACCTCTACAACATAATCGACGTGGCTTTGCGTATAGACACGGCGCGGAATGGCGAGGCGCACGAGTTCCATCGACGCCGGAATAAGTTTTCCTTTATCATCGTATTTACCAAACATAACGGATCCTATTTCAACACAGCGAATCCCCCCCTTGAGATAGAGTTCGCACGCGAGCGCCTGTCCGGGATACTGATCCACCGGAATGTGCGGATACAATGCTTTAGAATCTACATACACTGCATGCCCTCCAACGGGCAGCATGATCGGAACACCCATCTTATTTATCTTTTCACCCAAGTATTGCGTGCTGCGGATTCGGTATTTTAAGTAATCTTCTTCAAATACTTCTTCTAATCCTACAGCAATAGCCTCCATGTCCCGACCCGCAAGGCCTCCGTAAGTTGTAAATCCTTCGGTGATGATCAGAAGGTTAGTACAGGCATCTGAAATTTCATTGTCCCGCAGCGCTAAAAAACCTCCGATATTTACCAGACCGTCTTTCTTGGCGCTCATCACGCATCCGTCGGCGAGAGAAAACATTTCCTGCGCTATTTCCCTGTACGCTTTGTTCTCATACTCTTTTTCACGGTGCCGGATAAAGTAAGCGTTTTCAGCCACACGGCACGCATCGATGATAAATAGTACTCCGTTATTTTTGCAAATCTTACTTATCGCCTTAGTGTTTTCCATACTGACCGGCTGTCCGCCCCCGGTGTTATTAGTCACAGTGAGAATGACGGCCGATACATTTTTTGGCCCATGTTGTTTTATTAAAGCTTCTAGTTTGTTAACATCCATGTTGCCTTTGAACGGATAATCCAAAGCGGGATTGTGCGCCTCTTCTATCGGACAGTCTATCGCCGTCGCTCCGCTGAATTCGATATTAGCGCGGGTGGTATCA
>JAEUSJ010000005.1:29054-55522 GCA_016788215.1 bacterium
TATCGAAATGCGTATTACTTAAAAACACTTTTCCTTTACCGCCGAGATAACCGTATAGAATGCGTTCCGCCGCGCGTCCTTGATGCGTTGGTAAAATATGGGGGTACCCGGTAAGGTCCTTCACCACTTTTTCAAATTTTAACCAACTTTTCGCGCCGGCATACGATTCATCTCCTGACATCATCGCCGACCACTGACGCGAACTCATTGCAGAAGTTCCGCTGTCGGTTAACAGATCAATCAACACCTGATCGGAATGGAGAAGAAATGGATTATAATGAGCTTTCTGTAAGAACTCTACTCTCTCTTTTTCCGTCGTCATATAAATAGGCTCTACCGTCTTGATCTTAAACGGTTCAATAATAACTTTGTGATGCATATGTATATTTCCTTTTTCTATGGCTGTGCCGCCACAACAAATCTAATGCGATATCAGCAGCACGGTTACTAAAACAAAACAGTACCCAAGTTCCATGAAACCGATCGTCGCTATCGGCAGCCGTTGGTACCAACTGGTCGCCAAAACCACGACCAACAATTTTGTAATTATTAGTATCAAGACGCTTATCAGGGCAATTGAAATGTCAATCAAAAAGACCGTCAGTAGAAGGCAAAATACTAAATATGACAATATCTCTTTGAATGATACTTTGTCAAATCGCGCCTTAATCAAAAAAACGCTTGTACCAAAATAGCAGAACAATAAAACCCACAATTTTAGAAACTCTAATCCGGGTACTTGATCAGGGTTGAAACCAATAAGTCCGGCCAATGCGATGGAAGCGAATGCCAGCAGTTCAGACAGAACATGTTTGTGTTCTCTTTTCAGGCTCAAATAAATATAGACTACACTAACCGCCGCCAAAACCGGAAAAATAAAACTAAACGTTACAGCGTCTTTCAATAAATTAGACCCTGCTGCCGCAGCAAGGAATCCGTACAAGATAATCCACACTTTTTTCCGAATTGTTACGGCAAACTTTTTTTTCAAATATTCTTGAACCAACTCTCCTAAGTTTAATCCAGCAAGCAAAAACGCGATCACGACTGCATGAGTTCTGCTCAAGGACTCGCTTAGCAGCGTGCCGATCAGCCAACTCGTGATCAATGAAATATATGCGCCGTGCTGGCGGGACCAGATAGGAATAAGAAGGCCGGAGAACCTTATTTTATCGTGGTCTATGTTAAACTGATTCATTTTTTTCTAATTGGTCAAATTCATTTTTGGAATGTCGTCCTAACTGAAAACGGACTTGCACGGCAAGGCTGAATAATACCAAGGCGCCTGCCTGATGCGCCACACCCCAAAGCACAGGCACTGAAAATAAGACGGTTATAATGCCTAACGTGAGTTGTACAATCGCCATGATAACCAAAAGCATGATATCCATCCTTAAACGTGACGATAATTCCAGTGACCGTGTCTTAATCCAAAACACAAAAATGGCTGCCAATACGACTAAAGCCATCGTTCTATGGATAAATTGGATCATAACGGCATTTTCCAGAAAATTGATCCAAAGCGGCTCCATCATCCATGCGGCTTCCGGGAGCCAATCAACTCCCATTTTTGGATAGGTGTTGAACATATACCCTGCCTTAAGTCCCGCCACCAAACCGCCAAGCATCGTTTGAAGAAGAATGAGCATTACAACAGCCGACGAAAATTTCCGTACAAAAGTATTTACAAAAATGGTTTTTTCAAACTCATTTTTAGTCAACCAAACTGCCGCATACCATAGAAGAAGCCCGCAAATAGAGAATGCGAGAAATAAATGTAAAGTTAGTCGATAATGGCTGACGTGAGGATTATCAATCAATCCGCTTTTTACCATATACCACCCTACAAAACCCTGGAATGCACCGATCAGGAAAACACCGGTCAACCGCCTGATCCAAGGAACACTTAATTTTTTTTGAAAAACAAAAATCGTGAACGGAATAATAAAAACGAGCCCGATCAAGCGTCCCCATACCCGATGAATATATTCCCACCAGAAAATTCCTTTAAAATCTTCCACGGTCATCGTTTTATTCAGGATATTATATTCAGGAAATTGTTTGTATTTTTCAAATGCGCTATTCCAATCGCTGTCGTTTAAAGGAGGCACAATACCCATGATGACATTCCATTCGACGATGGATAAACCGGACTGCGTAAGCCGCGTCGCGCCTCCAAGGATTAACATAATGAAAACCATACTATAGCCGACTAAAAGCCATATTCCTATTTGGCGCTTAACCCGTTGATCGGAATGGGTCTTATATTCAAGTATATTTTCCATGCAGTAATTTCAATTTCGGGGTCATTTAATTTCTTTACCGTGAAGTAATCTGTATTCACACCTGAGAATATACGATAAAATACCATTCAGTAAAATCATTTCTTCGCGACCAAACTCATCACTTCCTGCCAGTTCAGTAGATTCCCTTCCATCTGTGATCTCATCGCTTCTGCTGTCTCGCGGTTGGCAAACGATGAAAGAAACATGCCCATTGGGCTTGGAAGATTTTTACTTTGTAAATAATAAGCGCCGTCTGCTTTGACCCACATTACTGGATTGGAAAAATCAATGGTCCACAAAGACTGCACATCAGTAAATTCAGTATGACGGTAATAGGACGCCATACATTCTATCGAGTCAAATTTATATATTTTTCCTTTTTGTGTGATCAATTCAGCGCCAAATTTCCGGTCGCTGATCACCATCCGGCAGTGTGCGCAATCGTCATGACCGTAATCGATCGCTTCCGGGTTATTTTGACATGACACGATTGACGCCATGAGAATTACAAAAACCAATAAGTTTCTATGCTTGTTCACCATGTTCCGGTTCCTTATTTTTTCTGGAATGACGAGCCTCAACGGTCAGGATAAATACTCCCAACATAAACGAAATTCCCGCAACGATTGCTCCGATATGTGGCAGCGACGTCGTCTTCATATTCAATAACTGTTTTGTTCCAATCAACGGAGGCTGATACGTCATGCCTGGAACTTTGATCGCAGCATGCGGATCCAAGTTATGTCCGTAGTCGTATTCCCACATATAGAAGTCAAAGAGCCCTGCAACCAGTATTAAAAAGAATATAATAACCCAGACATTTAGTAAAAACCTTTTCCCGGCAAGGGCCACTAGTAACCCCGTAAAAATCAAAAAGGCTACAATGTAGGGCATGAGTTTTAATTCCGGAATATCCTCCGGCGTTATTATTTTCATTCCGATGTAATGATTAAGGCCGTTGATCGTATTAAGATCATTGGGTTTTTGACCGCTAATTTTGTTGATCCAGATATGTAATCCGATGCCTTCCGGATATTGCGGCGCATCGAGATCAATGATCCACATTGGAAAAAAATACAGGACAACCAAGAGCAGCGACGCTGCGGCAATGATAATTTTTGAATTCTTTAGCATACTAAACTCCTAAGACTTAAAAAAAGAGGGAGACTTGCGTCTCCCTCATTCGGTTCCACCGGAAATCAGTCCTTATTAAATGTAATAGGCACATTTGAATTTACATCGGATACGCGGGCATAGCCCTGCATCTCCTGATGAAGAGCGGAGCAGAAATCTGTGCAGTAGAACGGATAAATGCCCGCTTTTTTCGGTTCCCACTTCATCGTGCATGTTTCACCCGGCATAATGAGCAATTCGGAATTTTGCGTTCCTTTGATAGCAAATCCGTGCGGAACGTCCCAATCTTGTTCGATGTTAGTGACGTGGAAATATACCACATCGCCAACTTTAAATCCTTCGATATTATCCGGCGTAAAGTGCGAGCGTGATGCGGTCATCCAAACGTGGACCTCTTTACCCGTGCGAACAACTTTCGCCTCTCTCGGGCCTTTGGTCACATATTTGTGCTCGTTTTTATTTATATCAAAGAATTTCACTTCACGTTTTCTCACAAGATCCGCTGCAATACCCTGCGCATAATGAGGCTCGCCGATCGTTGGAAAGTCGGACAGCATTTTCATTTTTTCGCCGCTGATGTCAAATAATTGAGCGGATTGCGTGAGTTCCGGACCCGTTGGCAGGTAACGGTCTTTGGTGATTTTGTTCATCGCCAACAGGTATTTGCCCCAAGGTTTCTTACTATCGCCGCCGGGAATCATTAGATGCCCGATGGAATAATAGGTCGGAATACGGTCAACAACTTCCCAGGTACCAATCTTCCATTTTACTACTTCCGAAGTAATAAAATGTGAAGTATAACCAAATCCTTTATCGTCAAACTCGGTATGCAATGGGCCGAGTCCGGACTCCTGAACTTCACCGGCCAATACGGCATCATATTTCAGTACGGGTATGCCCTCGCGGTCCCCGTCAAACGCTTTATCTTCGATCGCCTTAATCATCTTTGAAAAAGAAAAGACCGGAACCATACCGGCCAGCTTTCCTCCGCCTGCAATATATTCACCGGTTGGATCTACATCCGCGCCGTGCGGAGATTTAGGGCATGGCATCAAGTATAACATGTCGGGGCATTCTTTCGGGTCAAGCATTTTAACTTTGTTTAATTTCTCCACGACGGTGGTCTGAGTTTTCTCGTCCCATCGGTTGCGCTGATATTCGCTCGTCCATTCCTTAAATTTACCCTGAGCAATATATTCCTCTGCTTTTTTCCAATTCACAGCCATAATAAAATCTTTATCGTTCTGGCTTGCATTGACTTCCAGCAGCGTATGGGCTTGTTCTGTATTATAACATGAGAAAAAGAACCATCCATGTGAGGGACCTTTGCCTGCATGGCTCAGATCAAAATTATATCCCGGCACCAGGATTTGAAAGGCAATATTCATATCGCCTTCTTTGGGATCCACTTTGACAAACGTGACCGTGCCTCTAAAATTCTCTTTATAGCTTGCAATGGGAACATCTTTATCCGGGATTGGAACGCTGAAACGTGTTGCCGAAACGACGTACTCCGTATTAATGGTCGTAAACGGCGAAGCATGACTTCCGCCGCTGTTCGGAATTTCAAGAATTTCATCTGTTCGGAAAGTACCAAGATTAATTCGGGCAATGCGCGGAGTGTTATTCGCATTAATGAACAGCCAGCGGCCGTCAGGAACGCCTTCCGTCATGGATAATTCAGGGTGATGGCTGTCATCCCATGGAATAAATCCGTGTATGCTGGATAACATCGGTTTTGTTTCTTCAGTGTAGCCCCATCCGTTCTCAGGGTTAACTGAGAATACGGGAATAACTTTTAACAGTCGTCCGCTTGGTAGTCCGTACACCGCAACTTGTCCGCTAAATCCGCCGGACAAAAAAGCGTAGAATTCATCATAACTACCGGGCGGGACGAACACTTTTGCAGCAGCGTCATCCGTTCCCATAGTATCTTTCTTCGGAGAACATACAATGAACATTAATCCCCCGATTAGCAATGCAAGGGCAACGTAAGTCAACTTACTGAGTTTAATCTTGCTCCACATCTTAATCTCCTAATTAAGTGAATGAGTTACTAGCCATCTATTTAATCTACTAACGTAATTCCAATGTGAGACGCACTTCTTCATTCTAATTTCTTAAGTCATTTTTTTGCCGGAGGCAATAAAACACCATCGATAACATGAACAATCCCATTGGAGCCCTGAACCGTTCCAACAATAGCGGCATCCCCAATTTTTACTTGGCCGTCCTTTACGGATAAAGTAATCTTCGAACCGCCTGCCATTTCTAAAACCTGTCCGTCTTTGAATGATTCTGTTTTAAACATGCTGACAGTAACATGATGCTGGAGAATGTTTTTCAAATCTCTTTTTTTCTCGGGCTTAAGAAGTTCGTCCACCGTGCCTTTTGGCAATTTATCAAAAGCGGCATTCGTCGGAGCGAACACGGTGAAAGGCCCCGGGTTTGCCAATACGTCAACCAACCCTGCCGCTTGTAATGCAGTTACTAGTGTGGTATGATCCTGAGAACCGACGGCGACCTGAACTACAGTCTTTTGGGAAACATCATCTTTAATTGCCGACATACCTGCGGGAGCACCCGTGGTTCCGGTCGAATCGGTTTTTTGTTTGTCTTTTGACTGGCATGCGATCATAAGTATGCCGCAGGTCAGAAACAAACTTGCCCATGCAATGGCTGTTTTTTTCATTCTCTTTCCTCCACTTGGTTAATTGTTACATACTACAAAAAATAGACGAACATTCTGTTCGCCAACAAAAACGAACGAGATTAATTACGAACCCTTTTTAACTTCCATAGCTTCTTTTCTTAGGTATTCCAGTATGGACATGGCCTCGTCTTTAGTAAGATTCTGATTGGCCATGGGGGTTAGGAATTGCGCGAATAGTTTTTTTGCTTCCGGATGTTTTTGGATCATGCCCTCAGGATTCAACATCATGTTCACTATGTACTCCGGTTTTCTGCGCTTTGTCACGTCATGTAGCTGCGGGCCTACCAATTTCGAATCCACACGGTGGCACTGAAAACACTTTAATTCAAATGTTTTTTCGCCTTTTTTTGCAAGAGCAACATCAATAGTCTCACTTAGTTTAAGTACTTCCTTGATAGGGCCAATGCCGTGTTCCATTTCAAAATCGGTCAATCCGTTCGGATTCGCAGCTTTTGCCGGTTTAGTTGGCGTTGCTTTAACTTTCTCGCCGCTATCGCCGCAAGCCCACACCATGGCGCAAAGGGCAAATAGAATAAGAGATGTTTTTAGAAATTTCATTTTCTTTCTCCATTATTTGGTTATTAGACTACTTGAACTAATTCATTTTCAATGGTGACAGCTTTTGGAAACAAAATATTGTTTTCAAGATGGACGTGTTTGTGCAGATCGCGCTCGAATTCATCCAGCTCGGTCAGGCATAATCGAAACGTAGTGCACGCATCGGCCGGCGGTTCGTAGTTGTGACTGATGGTTCGTATTTTCGCCATAGCTTGTCCTGCGCGCTCGTGCTCAAATTCCATCACGCTGATCGGATTACGTACGGTTTTAAACGCAGGTGCAACAATTGCATCCTGCTGTTTCTGTGATTCGGCCATTTGGCGAATATAAGGAAACAGCATTTGTTCCTCTTTTTTCATATGCATGGTCATTTCGTCGGCAACATCATCAAAATGTTCGTTTATTTCTTTCATCTCAGGATGTTTTTTCCCGTGAGCGTTCACTACTTTTTGCAGATGAGCCTGTATTACCGGTATAGCGTTTCGCACGTACGCATGATGATTGCTTTCGATGTAGTCGATCAGCAAGCCTAGGTTCATGTCATTGAATTCGATCTTATTTGAGCGGTAGGCAGTTTTATTATCTGCTTTTTCCAGCTCCCCGCAGATTCCTGCAACATCAATACCGTTTTCCGCGCATGCGGCTGATAAAGTTTTTTTTCCTCCGCAGCAAAAATCTAATCGGTGTTTTTCAAATACGTTTGCCGAGAACGGATATTTGATTACAATCTCAGAAAGCGTAAGATTATTGATACTTTCCATGAAATATTCCTTAATAGCTATTTAGGATTTAGGACACTTCTATCTTAATTAGATTCAAAAAATTTTATTTCCTTTTCCGATGGGTGATCGTCAACGATTTCAATAACTTTGGGTTGATCGGAGCACCGTCGGTATCGGAAATGCGCAAATTAAACACGTTAATTTTATCGGCGAGTATGGCTAATGTAGTATCGCTAAACATACGTCGAATCTTCTCCCTTTCCCGCTCCCATTCCCCGTGTAACGGGCACGGCGTCATATTACCGCAACCGGGTAATCCAAAAATACATTCAGAAAAAATATGCGTTCCATCTATTGCATCCACAATTTCTATCAGCTTGATATCCTTTGACGGCCGGGCTAAGGCAACTCCGCCCTTGGGGCCGCGATATGAAACCATAATATTATTTTCAGTTAACGTTTGAAGTATTTTCGTAAGAAAATGAAATGAGATATTGAGTTTTTCGGATATCTGCTGGATGGTGACGTACTCCGATTGTTCCAATGTCGCCATGTACATCGCTGCCCGAACTCCGTATAAACAACTTTTTGAAAGTAACATGGTTCTCGATTCCGCTATTAAAGCATTTCGGACTCTTTTATCTTAAAATAAGAGAAATTACTTTATTTGTCAAGTATTTTTCTTCACACCATTGTAAAATTCTGCTAATGTAAAGGTAAGTTGGCAGATATTATTATATATAAATTCAATTAAAACAATGAAACCCCGACTGCATGGAGCAACCGGGGTTTATAAATAGAAATTACTAATTTTGTCAGGTTCTATTGACCGCCGCTTTCGATTTTAAAAGAATAACGCGCTTGAACCTTATAATCAAAGGAATCGAAGTAGCCACGAACTTCATATTCTCCTGGACTAATGAAGGGAATATCATATTCCAATTTACCCGATTTTTCTCGCGCGTACTGACTTTCTCCCCACTCGCTGTCGGCTTTTCCTTTAGTAACAATAGTAATCCATGCGGAACTGCTGCCGGGAAATCCGCTGTATTCAACGGTAATAGTCTGGCCCACGAAGTATGATTTAGAAGTCGTTCGAACCGTAGCTCCGGCGGCCTTGACCGTATTAATTACTTCAGGTTGAGCTACGCTTGATGATGTTTGCGCAACTAAAATGTAGATTTTTTCCTTGAGAACAACTTCTGCACCTCCCCAACCGATATTACAGGCATTCGCCCAGAGTTTCCCGCAGTGCTCACCGCCTTTGTATGCATGTTTTGCAATGTATAGCGGCTCGCGTTTGCCGGCATCATTGTATCCGCCTAAAATCGCATTCGCCGGTACGGATCCCTTATATTCAACCCAAGCAACGGTATTTGCCGGCGCCGTCAAAACTTCAAATCCGTTATTGAAGGAATGCTCCTTGCCGCCCCAGCCGATATTACATATACCTACTCCACCGGGCAGTATTTTGCCTGGATGCATTCCTCCCTGAAATGACACGCGCCCAACGAACATGGATTGTCCATTTTCAGATCCGCCTACAACCGCATCGGCTGGGATTGATCCGTTGTAGGGAACCCACTGAGCTTTTGATGATGATTTACTAAGTGCAGTATTTGATTTCGTTGACGTCACACCAGCTAATACATAGATTTTCTGATTGAGAACAATTTCTGCGCCGCCCCAGCCAATATTGCATGCATTCGCCCAGAGTTTACCGCAATGTTCACCGCCTTTGTAGGCATGTTTAGCGATATACAACGGTTCGACCTGGCCTGGATCATTGTAGCCACCAGGAATTGCGTTCGACGGAAGGGTTCCGCGGTATTCCACCCACGTAACGGAATTTGCAGGCGCGGTTAGAATTTCAAATCCCTGATTGAATGAATATTCCTTGCCGCCCCAGCCAATGTTGCAGAAACCGCCGGAAATGACTTTTCCCGGATGCATTCCCCCCTCAAATAAGACGCGCCCCACATACATAGGTTGGCCGTTTTCAGATCCGCCAACAACCGCGTTTGTCGGAATCGATCCGTTGTAAGGAACCCACTGAAAGTCGCTCTGCTGTGCACTGATATTGGTGCCAGCAATCAACAGAAACATACATACCGCTGCCGCACGAATTTGATTCAAATTCATGTTTACTCCATTTTGGTGAACGTTAAGGGAACTATTAATGAATGTGACTTAATTATTCAAAAAAAATATTAATCTGAATGCTCGATGTGCGGTTCGAGAAATCAAGATATGCATTGGCAGTCACTTTAAAAAGTGCGCCCTGATATTCGAAGTGATGATAAGAAAAATGAGGCTAATAATAAGGTAAAGATAAACATCAGTCAAGCAAAATCTCAAAAACGCTAAACAACTTGTTAAAAGAGTGTTTAATGAACATCCATATTAATATTTATTTCTCCAATGCTGGAATGTCATCACACCAAACCGGTTCGTACCCGTTCTCACGAAGCATCGTGCAGAATTCTTCGACGCTTCGGTGATCAGCTATTTCGAATTGTTCAAGACCCTCCTGGCGATAAGTAGCATATCCGCCGGGGTTCGTTTTCGATCCGGCGCTCATTCCCGTAATACCGAACTGCAGTGCCTGGTCCCTGAAGGCGGCGCTTTCTCTTGTCGAAAGTGAAAGCTCGATTTCATTGGAAAACAAACGGTAAGCGCAGATCATCTGCATTAACTGGTCATCGCTGATGGTGACTCGCGGCGGCATAATACCGACGGCCGGACGCAAGCGGGGAAAAGAGATCGAGCACTGCGTGCCGTACGTTTCGGTCAGATAGTTCACGTGCATGGCCGTAAAACAGGCATCCGTGCGCCAGTCTTCAAGGCCGATCAGAATTCCGAGCCCGATCTTTCCAATTCCTGCGCGGGCGATGCGGTCCGGCGTTTCGAGACGGTAATAGAAATGCGTTTTCATCCCCTGCGGATGATAGTCCCGGTAATGATCTCGGTGATATGTTTCCTGGTAAACATATATTCTATTCAACCCTGCACCGGCCAGGGTTCGATATTCTTCTTCACGTAAGGGCTGAACTTCCATCGATACGTCTGCAAAATAGGGCTTGAGCAAATTCATAGCATGCGTCAAATAGTCCACACCGGCCATTTTATTCGATTCACCCGTAACCAGCAAGACGTGATCCAGTCCCATGGAATTTAGCACAATAATTTCATTCATAATTTCCAGATCGCTAAGACGCACACGTTCCAGCGCATTTTCGTAACGGAAGCCGCAGTAGAGGCAATTATTGTAGCAAAAATTGGAAAGATAAAGCGGAGCATAAATCCGGACTTTTTTGCCGAATCTTTTTTGCGTGAGCTCCCGGCTTTGCTCCATCATCTCCGGGAGAAATTTTTCAGCTGCGGGAGAGATTAATGCAAGAAAATCAAAACGGTCACGTTCACCGCTTTTATTCAAAACGCGTTTTACATCCTCTTCTGTTTGTTCATAAATGCGGGTATGAATATCATACCAATTGAACGTGTCGTAAATTTGTCGAAAGGACATTCTTTCACTTTCCCGTTTAGACAGGATGCGCGATATTCTCTAACTCTTTTTCAGACAGTACCTGTATCCGGTTATCCTGAATTTCAATCAGATGCGATCGCTTGAAATCGCTCAGCAGACTGTAGACCGAACTTTTAGTAGTTCCCAGAAAACTGGCCAACTCATCCATAGACAATGCCATATTCAGCGTGTCGTCACTTTGCACTCCGTAATCGGCCTTGAGTTTAAGAAGCATGTCCGCCATCCGCTCTTTCATCGATTTACCCATCAAGTCAGTCATTTTGTTTTCCATTCCGTCAAGTTGTGTGCACAACAGCTTCATCGTCTCAACAAAAAATGTCGGATGACTCTGTATGAACTTTACAAAACAATCTTTCGGAACAAAACATGCTTCCACTGTATCCACCGCAATGACGGAATTGGAATATTTATTATGAGTCACCACGGAATCAATTCCCAATACGTCGCCCGGTTTACCAAGACGGATAATATGTTCCATAAGCCGATGGTCTTTTTTCACTACCTTCAGCATGCCGGAATATATGCAATAGACGCCGTCTGCCGCTTCATTTTCACTGAAGAGAACTTCATTTTTCCGGAATCGGATAAAGTCTTTACACTTAAAACTTTTTTGCAGTTCCTTTGCGCTGCCATTCTGAAATATGGTCTTCGGAAAAACAGTGCAGACAGAACAAACAGGAACTTTTTTACTGATGGATTTAACTGATTTTTTCATGTTCACCGACTTTCTACCCTTACTAAAATGCGATTCTAATGGCAACACTCCATGTGTTGGATCCCTTGATTATGGTCTATTTTCGGACTTACATACGGTATTCCAAGCGACAGTCCACGGAGAATCAATAAAAACGAGACGAGAGCAATGCCAACCGGCATGATACGAACTAGTTTCTGCCGAAAATTCAATTTCATCAGACGGCCGGCAAGTGAAATGAACAGCATCATCGGCAATGTCCCCAATCCAAATAAACCCATATATACGGCCCCGTAAAAAATATCCGACGTTACAATGGCGCCCGCCAAAGCAATATATACAAGCCCGCAGGGCAATAGCCCGTTGACCAATCCGATGCTGAATAATGACGTATAAGAATGTTTAAGTAAAAATTTTCTAAAAAAAACTTTAATCGCTGAAAAACCTAAGTTCAATGGAGAAGAAAAAAATATTTTGTTCTTGATGTTCGCCGGCAGCAATACGGAAATGAGCAGGATCAAACCCGTTCCAACCGAAAGCGCCTGTTGGTAACCAGCAAATTTCACCGTCGCGCCAAGGACACCCATCACAGCGCCCATCAGGGCATATGTGGCGGCCCGTCCAAAATTATAAAGGAGCGATCCTGTCAGTATTTCAAATTTTGATGAACCTGCATGAGGCAAAGCCAAGGCCAGCGGCCCGCACATTCCGACGCAGTGAAAGCTCCCCAATATGCCTATAACAAACCCCGTAAAAATCTCCATAACTTCCCTTATTCTATAAACAGAATGTCTTCATTATAGTATCCGGTGCTATCAGACTGCCAATTGAACTGTACGCGCCAGAGCCCTTTTTCCATGTTACTCAAGGAGACATACTGCACATTTTTTTCATCGGGCTGAATCGATATGGCCCTGTCATTTTTGGAATCAGAAGGACGGTACAGATTAATCGACCCTTTAATTTCTGTCATATCTTTAGGAAATTGTAACACCAGTTGATCCGCCTGACGTTTCCATCCAAGCGGACTTACTAAAGCTTTGGTACGTTTTACCTTGTCAATATGCTGTTGATAAGCAATTTCTTTGTCGTAATAGTTTTTCTCTACCAAATCAACTTTATTAAATGTTGAAACAACAAAAAAACCGATTATAAACAATGCAAAGCTGCAGTATAGGGCTGTCACACCCAATGCCCAATTACCATAAATTTTCATTTCCTGACTCCTTTCGCAGGCGCAATAAATGACGTTGCCTCCGAAGAGACCAAAGTACTTTCCCGATACACGCCGATGCTGATCTTCATATAATTTTGTTTGACTGCTTCCGGTGGAATGTCAACAAGGAAAGTAGACTCAACCAGTTCGTCCGGTTTAAGTAATAATTGATCCGCACCTGCAACCGTGATGGTGCCCGGCACGTTTTCAAGTTCAAAATGAACCGTCATAGAGTCGAACGTCTTATTCAAAATTTTAGCCGTGTACATATTCCGTATCCGGCCGTCTTCCAACACCTGGTACATAGATCCTTTTGCTCGAAGAATCGTCGTCTCCATATCTTTACGCGTCAGCATAAAGGCCGTGGTAACCGCCATCAGCAGCGCGAGTACCGCTGAATAACCAACGATCCTCGGCGTCACCGTAAACTTGATCCCTTTATTTATCAGATCGAAAGAAGCATATCGGATCAGTTTTTTTGAACGCCCGATCTTCTCCATAACACCGTCGCACGAGTCCATACATGCCGTGCAATTCACACACTCCAATTGTGTCCCGTTTCGAATATCGATGCCCGTCGGACATACCTGCACGCACAGGCCGCAGTCAATACAGTCACCGGATTGATTTTCTGCAGCATACTTTAATTTACCGCGCGGCTCACCGCGTTTAAAATCGTACGCGACGACGATCGAATTTTTATCCAGCATCACCGATTGCAGACGTCCGTAAGGGCAAACATAAATGCAGGCCTGCTCGCGGAAACTAGCAAAAATAAAATAGAAAAGGAGACTGAACCCGATCATAAATGAAAAACCGACGATGTGTTCCAGTACGGGTTCTGTAATAATCTTAAATAAGTCGTCAACGCCGATAATATATGCCAGGAAAGTATTGCCTATTACAAACGAGATCGAAAAAAAGATCACGTGCTTCGATGTCTTCTTCAACAATTTGTCCGGTGACATCTCTGCACGATCCAATTTATATTGCTCGGCGCCGTCGCCTTCGATCCAGTATTCGATCTTCCGAAATACCATTTCCATGAATATGGTCTGCGGACAGGCCCAGCCGCACCAGATTCGGCCAAACACTGTCGTAAAAAGAAAAATGAAAATGACCAGGCTCAGGAACACGAGGGCAAATATATAAAAATCTTGCGGCCAGAATGCCATTCCGAAAATAATAAATTTACGTTCAATAATATTGAGCAGAAAAAAGGGATGACCGTCTATTTTTATAAACGGAACACCAAACAGTACTGCGAGAAGAACGGCGCTTACGAGGATACGCCAACTATGATATTTTCCTTTCGGTTTTTTTGGGTATACCCAAACTCTTTTCCCTGATTTGTCGATGATGGAAATGCTGTCTCGGAAATTATCCTGATCTTTTTCACCGTTCTTCTGAATTTTTTTTTCGTCAGCAATCATATCGTTTTTATATTTTCCACTCTATTCTGTTTGATCATTTAACCAAATTACCTTGCGGCGGTTTTGGATTTGGCGGATTCGTTCCGTGTATGGTCAGTACATAACTGGAGATCTTTAGGATATCCTCTTCGCCGAAAACTTTACCCCATGCCAGCATACCTTTTTCCGGGACTCCTTTGGTAATGGTGCGCATCACATCATTGATACTCGCCCCGTGAATCCAATAATCATCCGTAAGGTTGGGCCCGATGCCGCCCTCACCCAGCATACCATGACAGGCAACGCACGTTTTCAGGTAAATTTCCTTTCCCTTCGAAACGCTCCCCGCGTCTGTCAACGCCACGTAGTCTTTCACAATTTCGACTTCTTTCGGCGCTTCCGGTTTGCCCATTTTTTCAGCTATCATTTTTGGGGTGATATCAGCCTTCATACTATAATACGGCGCATGATAACCCTCTATGAACTTGGGCGCGACGTAATTCGGATCTTTATCCTTCGTCCAGGTTTGATCATACTCTTTCTTATATTCGTCTATCGAACGGTCACCCCATTCCGTAACATGAAAATATAACAAATACAACACAGCCCATACTATCGTAATATAAAACATGTTGATCCACCACGGCGGCAATGGATTATCATACTCCCGAATACCGTCGTAATCATGATCTAAGAGTTCATCTTTTACTTCAGACATGAACTTTTCCTCCGTTATTTGATTTGGTATAATTTTTTTCCAATGGTAATTCTTCCATATGCCGGATATGCCGTTTGTCCATCCGGATGAGATGGTAGATGATCGCCATAAAAGAAGTAAAAAAAAGGATCAGCGCGATCACCGGAAAAACTTCAATATCTTTAATGTTTTCTAAAATATTTCTGAACATATTTTCTCCGGATTATTTTACTTTGATATCCGTTCCCAATCGCTGTAAATACGCAATGAGCGCAATAAGCTCCTTATCGGCCGTTGTTTCAAATCCGGCGTCATTCAGGTCTTTGGCGATCATTTCGGCCTGTTCCTGTAAATCGGCCAGCGCCTGATCTTCATACCCTTCAGGATACGGGACGCCGAGCGTCATCATGGCCTTGATCTTGGCGGCGGTGGTACTGGCATCGAGCCTGTTGACGGCTAACCAGATATAACTCGGCATGATCGAACCGGGTGAGAGTACACGCGGATCGATCATATGGCTGTAATGCCATGAATTCGGATATTTTCCGCCGACCCGGTGCAGATCCGGCCCAGTACGTTTCGATCCCCATTGGAATGGATGATCATACACATACTCGCCTGCTTTGGAATATTCGCCGTACCGTTCTGTTTCGGAACGGAACGGGCGAATCATCTGTGAATGGCAGGTATAACATCCTTCACGCACATAAATATCGCGCCCTTGCAGTTCCAGCGGCGTATACGGTTTCACGCTCGCAATAGTAGGAACATTGGATTCAATAGCAAACGTGGGAATAATTTCCAAGGCGCCGCCGATCAGGATCGCGATCAGGGTCAAAACATAGAACTGAACCGGTTTGCGTTCAAGCCAACGATGATACTGTCCTTTCTGCGCCGCGTGATAAACTTTGGCAAGCGCCGGGGCCTGAGCTTCTTCATCGGCAAGGAATTTACCTTGTTTAGCTGTTTTGTAAATATTGTAGAACATGATGCAGGTTCCCGTCAGAAACAGCGTGCCGCCGATCGAACGCATGATATACATGGGAATAATCTGCGTGACGGTTTCCAGAAAATTGAAATACTGAAGCATGCCATCCGGTGTAAATTGTTTCCACATAAGTCCCTGCGTAATACCTGCCCAGTAAAGCGGAACCGCATAAAACACGATACCTAAAAAACTTATCCAGAAGTGCGCATTGGCCATTTTTTTGGAATACAACGACGTATTATACAGCCGAGGGATCAACCAGTAAATTATTCCGAAAGTGAGAAATCCATTCCATCCAAGCGCGCCGATATGCACATGCGCAATCGTCCAGTCGGTAAAGTGGGACAATGCATTGACGCTTTTGATCGACAACATCGGTCCTTCGAATGTTGCCATACCGTACGCGGTCACGGCAACGACCATAAATTTTAAAACAGGTTCTTCGCGCACGCGGTCCCATGCGCCTCTCAGCGTGAGTAAGCCGTTCAGCATACCGCCCCACGAAGGCGCGATCAGCATGATCGAGAACACCGTTCCCAGCGATTGCGCCCAATCGGGCAGCGCGGAATAAAGCAAATGATGCGGACCGGCCCAGATATATAAAAATATCAATGCCCAAAAGTGAATGATCGATAAACGATAGGAATAGACCGGACGATCAGCCGCTTTTGGCATGAAGTAATACATTAATCCAAGATAGGGCGTAGTCAAAAAGAACGCGACTGCGTTGTGTCCGTACCACCACTGCACCAGCGCATCCTGCACGCCTGCATAAATCGAATAGCTTTTGAATAGCGAAACGGGAATGGCCATGGAATTGACCACATGCAGAACGGTGACGGTAACCCACGTCGCAATATAGAACCAGATCGCAACATACATATGACGTTCACGCCGCTTTAATATCGTGCCCAGCAGGTTAATTCCAAATAGAATCCAAACTACGGCTATTAGAACATCAATCGGCCACTCCAATTCCGCATACTCTTTGCTGGTGGTCATCCCCAGAGGAAGCGTGATCGCCGCCAGGACGATGATCAGTTGCCATCCCCAGAAATGTATTTTGCTCAGCAGATCGCTGAACATGCGCGCTTTGCATAGGCGCTGGAGAGAATAATAGACGCCCAAAAATATACCGTTGCCAACAAATGCAAAAATAACGGCATTGGTATGCAAAGGGCGAAGGCGGCTGAACGTCAGATACGGAATACCCAAATTCAGCGCAGGGATGTACAACTGAATGGCGATGATGAGCCCCACCAACATTCCGACCCCGCCCCAAACGAGCGTTGCAATCGTAAAATCACGGACAATCGTATTATCATAGTGAAACGTTTCAAGATTCCCATCCGCTTTTGAATCCTGAACTTTGGATGCTTGCTCCATAGACTGCCTCTCCATAATTCGTTGTAATGATTACTCAGTTTTTAGATTTATTATTTCGATTATTTTCAGTTCTCTTGCCGTCGAGAAGAATGCGCACGGACGGCGTATAAGTATCGTCAAATTGTCCGGACTTAACGGCCCATAGAAACGCGATCAGAAATCCGACAGACAGAGTCAAACTTGTAATTACCAACACAATTAAAATTGTCATTCGATGTCCATCTTTCTTTTTTCTATATCGCCACGAACAGAGAACCCCAATTTCTTAGCCTTATACGTCGTCATTAATACGGCAAATAGTACCGTGCTGACAGAGCTTACCGGCATGATGATCGCGGCAACCAGTGGCGTCAGTTTGCCATACACGGCAAAGCTTAATGCGACAACATTGTATAAAAAAATCAAGGTGAAGCACATGTATACGACGTTCATGCTTTGCCGCGACAAAGCAACAAAGAATGGTAAGTAGGTAAAGCCCTCTGCTTTCAGGATGGCGTCGGAGCTCGGCGTAAATGAACTTGTGGTTTCCGTAATCGCTATTCCGACGTCGCTTTGTTTTAGCGCACCGGCGTCATTCAGTCCGTCGCCAATCATCATGACTTTTTTCAGATTTTCCTGAAGTGATCTGATATAATTAAGCTTATCTATCGGTAATTGTTTGAAGAGCATTTCCGTTTTAGCGCTGAATATTTTCCGTAACGCCGGTTTTTCTCCTGCATGATCCCCGGACAAAACCTTCAATGCATAGCTCCCGTTTAAATTATTCAACACTGTTGACAAGCCTTCCCGATATTCGGATCGAATCTTGTAGACCCCCTTCAGTGTGCGATTGATAGCGATGTACACTCTGGAAAAATGTACCTGCATGGAATTTTCAGGCGCTTTCTTAAATCCGTTTCCGGTAACCCATGCGTGCGATCCGATGCTGATCTCTTGCGCACCGATGTTGGCGCGGATGCCGCGTCCGGGAACTTCTTCAAACCGCATGACTTCCGGTGAAGTCGAGGTAGAAATGGATTCATAAATGTAACGGCTCATCGGATGCGTAGACTGGCGAACTAAAGCGCGAATCCAACTTTTTTCTTCTGAACTCAGCGCTATTCCCTCATATGATACGGCGCCGGACCGAGGAATCGTTAACGTACCGGTTTTATCAAATACGATAGTGTTGATCCCGGCCATTCTTTCAACGACAAGATCGTTCTTCAGAAATAAATGATGACGTTCAAAAATCCGCAGAACCGTGCCGAATGTAAACGGAATTGACAAAGGTAACCCGCATCCGCACGCGACAATAAGGACCGAAGTAAAAACATTAACAGCTATACTCGCATCATAAACAAACCAGAATAATGCAGAAGACATAGCAATGGCGAGAATTGCGAACGTAAAATATCTGGCGATTTTTTGACTAAGCTGAGAGAGACCGCTCGTATCTTTATTCTTAAAAACTTCCTGGTTCCACAATTCGGTTAAATAGCTTCTTGAAACTTCTTTTGTCACATCGATGTCAATGGCGCCGCCCATTTGCTTTCCGCCCGCAAATACCCGCTCGTCACGCACAACATATACCGGTTGAGATTCGCCGGTCACAAAACTGTAATCGATCAACGCCTCCTCGCTCCGAAGCACACCATCCGCAGGTACTAGCTCCAGATGGCGAATAATGAGACAATCTCCAACGGCGATATCCTCAATGGGAATGCTCTTTTCGCCCTGTGCGTCTCTGCGTAATGCGGCAATAGGAAAATAAGATCTAAAATCACGGTCAAATGACAATTGGTAAAATGTTTTTTTCTGAAATATTTTGCCAACAATCAGAAAGAAAGCCAGACCCGCTAGAGTGTCAAAATATCCAGAACCGCCTTGATAAAAAAGTTCATATACGCTGCGGGTGAAAAGAGTCACAACGCCGATTGAGATCGGCACGTCCATATTAATAGTTCTTTGCCGCAAGCTAACCCAGGCCGACTTGAAATAGTCGCTCAGACTGTACAACAACGGCAAAGTCAGCAAAAAACTGAGGTAAGCAAAAAACTTAAGAAATCCGTATTCCAACGACGCCGCAGATAAGTAACCCGGCATAGAAAGCAGCATGATATTGCCGAAACAAAAACCGGCTAATCCTAACTTGATATACAGCGATTTTTCAACGACGGAAAATACTGACCCCTTATGTTTGTCATAAGCAAAGTTGGGTTCGTACCCGATCGACGATAGCAGTTCAGCGATCTTACGCAAAGACGTTTTCTTTTCGTCAAACGTCAGCGAGGCTTCTTTTTTTAAAAAGTGGACATTAGAATGTATGACTCCGGAGTCCAGCTTATGGATATTCTCCAGTAGCCAAATACAGGCATTGCAGTGAATCTGGGGCAGGAACAAAGTTACCTTAGAAATTCCGCCCTGAGAAAAATGGATGATCTTATCTCGCAAACTGGGAATATCGAGATACGCATAATCGGTCAAATTGATCTTTTTCGGCGTAACGCGAACTTGTTCGTCAAAGTGATAGTACCCGGTCAGTTCTTTTTGTGTGAGTAATTGATAGACGAAAAGACACCCCTGGCAACAAAATATTTTTTCATCATCATGAATTATGCTCCCATCACAGGTGTCGCCGCAGTGGAAACACGTGTAAGACACATTTACGGTTTGATTTGGAGGGTAGACGGATGCCATTAACTTAGAGCGTTGTCCTCAAAATATATAAATTAATTTGTGTGCTTGAATGATCGCAGCGTAAGAACTGGGATGAAAGAGGTGTTGACAACTTCTTCTGTAACGCTGCCCATGATCAGCCGTTTAATGCCGGTGCGGCCGTGCGTGCCGATCGCGATCAAATCGATATCCTGAATATGGGCATATTCGTTAATGCCTGTGTTTTCAACAAACGCCTCATAACTATCGGAAAAATACGTAATGCCGGACAAATCCAAGTCGGAAAGAAATTTTGTAAACGCCTCGGCTGCGAACGTAGGCGTTTCGAATAGGGATGAAACTCTCACATGAAGAAAATGAAGTTCCGCGCCAAATTCTCGCGCCAACGAAATCACCTGCGGACAAACCAATTTGCACAGATCGGAATAATCAACCGGAAAAAGTATTTTCTTAACTGTTTCTTTTTTTCTTGCCTGTCTGACCGTAATCACCGGGCAAGGAGAAAGGCGCACCACTCGTTCGGCATTACTGCCCAGAAAATAATTATTACTGCCGCGCCCGTGTGTGCCCATAAGGATCAAATCTGCGCCGTGTTTCTTGGCAATTTCGACGATCTCGAGATGCGGTTTACCCATTTCCATTGCCACGCGAACCGGTATTTCTTTCGGAAATAACCTTACCCACTCGCGCAGCTTTTCCTCAACGACTTTCCTTATTTCATCGGTGACAAACGAAACATCCGCTTGCAGGTCGATATTAACCGGATTCATCAAGTAACTCGCCTCGTCTACATACAAAATATCCAGCGATGCCTGGTATTTTTTTGCAATCATGATCGCATAGTCTACGGCGTGACGAGCGCAATCGGAAAAATCAGTTGGGAATAGTATTTTTTTGACTTTCATAAATTTAACTAAAACAAGATGAAATGATCCGTTTTCGCCGGTAGAATAATGTAACTGCTAAGCTATGCTTTTCCAATGACCTTGTTCATAGCGTTACATGACTTTTGTCATGTTTTTTACTCTCTAAGTTTTTGTAAAATAAAGATTTTATAGTGAAAATTTTCTCAATACGTTAAAAATAAAACTCAACCCGAGCGGTTGAGTTTCTATAAGAAATGAAATATTTTCTAATCGTAGAGGTGAGCTGTTTTAACCAGGGCAGGCTGGTTGATAATGCGGATCTTTCGCCCCGTGAGATCAATCATTTTTTCATCTTTAAATTCGGATAAAAGACGAATGATCGTTTCCGTCGCCGTTCCGACCAGATTTGCCAGGTCTTCCCGGCTTAACGCAACCGTGATAAGGCCGTGGTCGTTTTCAAAACCGTAATTTTCTTTCAACATCAACAGTGTTTCGGCTAATCTTTCCCGCACATTTTTTTGCGCCATTTCAGCAATTTTATTTTCCGCGGATTTCAGATCGTGCGATAAAAGATGTACCATTTTCATCGACAGATCTGCATTGGTATTCATGATAGCGAAAAAAATATTCTTTGGAACAAAACAAATATAAGCGTCTTCAAGCGCCGTGGCGGATGCGGTGTAATTCTCCCCGCTCAAAAGCGAACGATATCCCAGTATATCCCCTTCCTTTCCGATGCGTACGATCTGTTCCTTTCCTCCGTAACCTAGCTTATATACTTTGACCTTTCCCTTGTTCAAACAGTACAATCCGGAAGGACGATTACCTTCAAAAAAAACATTCTGTCCCTTCTTATAAACATTGCCCGCTTTATTCAGCGATAAACTGTCAAGGTCATCTGCGCTCAAACTTTTGAAAATTGAACAGTCCCTCGTTTCGCACGTCTCACACGTAGGCACTTCAATTTTTTTGTTAATATTCATAAATAATGTTTTCCAAAGAATCCCGTAAATATTGAAAAAAAAGGCGAATACTACAAGATTTTTCTGAAAAAAGCCGTTGCCATCGCATGAAGAGTTTAACACCAAATAATTAAAATTATTTCAGTGTTTTCAAAAAAAACAGGAAGTGACTGCAAAATCAGAAATGATTGGTGTCCCCTAGGGGATTTGAACCCCTGTTACTGCCGTGAAAGGGCAGTGTCCTAAGCCACTAGACGAAAGGGACATATATGAAAACTTTTATTCTTTTACATATCGAATGCCAAACGCAGTGAACTTTCAGCAGAATTCAAAGTCTTATCTATATCATCCTCGGTATGCGCGGCGGACATAAAGGCCGCTTCGAATTGCGATGGCGCCAGATAAATCCCTCGCTGCAACATGGCGTTGAAATACAAAGCAAAACGCTGCGTGTCAGCTTTAACCGCAGAATCGTAATCTTCCACCGATTCGCCGGTAAAAAACAAAGTAAACATTGAACCAACGCGGTTCTGTAGTAATGGCAACCGGTATCGTTGGATGATTCCGTTTAATCCGTTCTCCAATCGTGCGGATAATCGTTCAAGCGTTTCATATATTTCAGGTCTTTCCTGAAGTGTTTTAAGCGCAACCAGGCCAGCGGCCATGGCAAGAGGGTTTCCTGAAAGAGTTCCTGCCTGATACATTGGGCCCACTGGCGCAACCATACTCATGATTTCTTTTCGTCCGCCGTAAGCGCCCACGGGCAATCCGCCGCCAATGATTTTCCCAAAGGTTGTCAAATCGGGTGTGATGCCGTACAATTCCTGCGCGCCTCCCGGGGCTACACGAAATCCCGTCATAACTTCGTCAAAAATGAGAACCGCTCCGTATTTGGTACACAGATCACGAAGCGCGTTTAGAAATCCGGCTTTGGGCGGAATACAGCCCATGTTGCCGACTACCGGCTCGACGATCACGGCCGCAATTTGCCCATGATGTGTTTCCATTAACTGTTGTACCGATTCTGCGTGATTGAACTGCGCAGTAAGGGTTCCTGCCGCGACGGAGGCTGTGACTCCCGGACTGTCGGGAACACCTAATGTGAGCGCGCCGGATCCGGCCTTGATCAAAAACGGATCTGCATGCCCATGATAACAACCGGCAAACTTAACAATTTTTTCCCGGCCTGTGAAGGCTCGCGCTAACCGGATCGCGCTCATGGTCGCTTCGGTTCCTGAATTTACCATCCGCACCATTTCTACCGATGGAACCATTTTTATGATCTGTTCCGCCATTTCGATCTCAAGTTCCGTTGCCGCGCCGTAACTGGTTCCGTCTGACGCTGCCTTTTGTATGGCTTCAATTATTGGCCCGTGCGCATGGCCCAAAATCATCGGGCCCCACGAACCGACATAATCAATATAGGAATGGCCGTCTTCGTCCCAGAGTTTGGAACCGTTTGCCTTTTTGATAAATAAGGGTGAGCGGCCTACGGATTTGAATGCGCGAACGGGCGAATTGACTCCGCCCGGAATTACTTTACATGCGCGCTGATACAATGCTTCGGATAAAGGGGTTTCAAACATATACACAATCCTGTTGTTTATGAATGGAGTAGTTTCGCGGCATCTTTGGCGAAGTAGGTCAGTATAAGATCCGCGCCGGCTCGTTTAATACTGATCAGCGTTTCCATCATCACGCGCTCTTCATCTATCCAGCCGTTTTGCGCAGCCGCTTTGACCATCGCGTATTCTCCGCTCACATTATAAGCGGCGGTCGGAACATGAAACGTGTCTTTCACGCGGCGAACTATATCGAGATAAGGCAAGGCCGGTTTCACCATCACGATGTCTGCGCCTTCGGCAAGGTCTTCGGCAACTTCTCGGATCGCTTCGTCCCCGTTGGCCGGATCCATTTGGTGGGAACGGCGGTCGCCGAATTGCGGCGTGCTCTGCGCGGCTTCGCGAAACGGACCATAAAAGCCGGACGCGAATTTAGCCGCATAAGACATGATCGGAAGATGTACAAAATCATTTTCATCCAGAATCGCCCGAATAGCGGCCACGCGGCCGTCGAACATATCCGATGGCGCAACCATGTCCGCGCCTGCGCGCGCGTGCGATAATGCTTCAAGGGCCAGTAATTTTATCGACGCATCGTTGACGATCTCATCGCCTTGAACGATCCCGCAGTGGCCGTGCGATGTGTATTCACAGAGACAAACGTCGGTAATGACCATCAACTCCGGGATTTCTTTTTTTAATAATCGAACGGCCTGCTGAACGATGCCGTCGTCTTGATAGGCGCCGGATCCCACTTCGTCCTTATGCTCCGGTATTCCGAAAAGTATCACGGCGGGAATTCCAAGCGCGAATACTTCCCTACATTCTTTGAGTAATTCGTCAACCGATAATTGATACACCCCGGGCATCGAAGACACCGGCCGTTTTAGTCCTTTGCCGGGAATAACAAATAGCGGATAGATCAGATCGTTCTTCGACAGGCTTGTCTCACGAACCATGGCGCGAATAGGAGCTTTCATGCGCAGGCGGCGCTGGCGGATAATAGGAAATTGACTCATACTTTTTTCCTGGTTAGTTATTCTTTCTGTGTATTGAAAGTTTGATCTTTAACAATTCGTTTGGCCAATTGGTCAGATTGCATAAGACAATCGCCAACAGAAATACCTCCCCGGTAATTTCCCGTAAAATACAACCCGAACATGCTTCTTTCCGTCTTCGCTAATTGATTCATCATTTGCCCGTGGCCGATTCGGTACTGAGGAATAGCTTTGTTCCATTTGTGCACTCTTGAATACACCGGCGATCCCTGTATTCCCATGATTGAATTTAATTCTGTTTCTGCCAAAACCGTCAATGCCGGTTCATCTTGATCAACCAATTCCGGTTGGCGCGCTCCGCCGACAAAAACCGTAAAGGCAACATGACCCTCAGGCATTCGTCCGTCAAAAATGGACGAAGTCCATATCGCGCCGAGAATAGACCTTTTTTCCTTTTCCGGAATTAAAAACCCGAAACCTTCTAAGTTCATGCGAACTGCCGAAGCCGGGTATCCCAGGAAAATTTCAGCAGCGGGCGCGTATGAAATCGATTTGAGAACATCTGCTGTCTCCGGGGCAAGGTCTTCAACACATTTTCCGGCCGTATAAGCCGGGACGGCTAAAACAATTTTATCAGACATCCATTCAACAGCGCGGCCATTTTCTTCTGCTTTTATAATGAACTCTCCCGTGTCATTTCCAAATCGGCTTAAAGTATGAACTCGTATGCCCGTTCTGACACGATTTCCTAACGCTTTATGCAAAGCCAACGGCAGGCTTTGCATACCCTGTCGGTAAGAAAACATCTCGGCGCGGTTTTTTGCAACCGATCCGTCGTCCGCCGAACTTTTCTTTTTCTTCATTGCGCCGCGTATCAGACTGCCGTATTCCTTTTCCAAAGCATAGAGTTTTGGAAATGCGTCGCGAACGCTGAGCTGCGCAGGATCGCCGGCATACACACCGGCAACGAACGGATTGATCGCATAATCAAGAAATTCTCTCCCCAGCCGGCGTTCCACGAACTGCGCCAACGTTTCCTCTTTATCCGCGCGCGAAATAAAAGGTTCCTTCAATAATCTCCATTTTGCGCCGCAAGACCACAAGCCGGAATTCAGAAATGAAAAAGGTGACATCGGTAACATGTGGAGCTTTCCGTCGCGCAAAATATAACGTTTTTTGGCCGATGGCTTGGAAAAACAGACCTCATCTTCAATATCGAGTTCCCTGGACAGCATTTCAAATAAAGGCGTTGTCGCCAGCGCGCTGCTCGGGCCGGTTTCGATAAGCCAATCGCCGTCACGCACCGTCTTCATCGTCCCGCCGACGGAAGTATCACTTTCAACGACGGTCACATCTAAACCCTCTTTATGCAGCCACCATGCTAAGGTCAGTCCGGATATGCCGGCCCCGATGATCGTGATCATGACCGATTGAGCTCCTGTATAACCAGATTCGACAAACAAGCAATAAATTTATGGTTGTCGATCAAAGCGGGCGTCATATCAAAATAACTTATGCCTAATTTAGCGGCATCTTCTTTTGCTTCTATGTTGATCTCCGAAAGTGTTTCTATGTGATCCGTTACAAATGCAACCGGAACGACAAGCACATGAGAGACTTGAGCTTTCGCCAGCGATGCAATCGTTCCAACAAGCGACGGTTCCAGCCATTTTTGCGGACCCACTTTACTCTGGAAACAAAGGTGATGCGGTAAACCGAACGTGCCTTTTTCAACCACCGCTTCGTACGTAGCGCGAATATGGCGTGAATACGGATCGCCGTCCCTGACCAGTTTCATCGGCGTGCCGTGCGCGCTGAACACCAGATGAACTTTTTTCCGGTCTTCGGCCTGAATACGATCGAGACTGAGGCGAATTTGCCCTACAAGAGATTCGATATATAAAGGATGATCGAAATAGCTGTGAATTAGCGTCGTCGGGATCGAACGTTTACCAAATTGACGCACACATCGATTCCATTCGTTCACACTGGAACCGGTTGTCGCTTTGCAATAATGCGGATACAGCGGCAACAGGATGACACGATCGTATCCGCCGGCAGCAACTTGCC
>JAEUSJ010000005.1:55620-57447 GCA_016788215.1 bacterium
GAACCGGTTGTCGCTTTGCAATAATGCGGATACAGCGGCAACAGGATGACACGATCGTATCCGCCGGCAGCAACTTGCCGTACCGCTTCCTCCGTAAAAGGATGCCAATAGCGCATCGCAATCAGCACATCGGCTGACAAGCCGGATTCACGCAGAGACTTTTGCAGACTCTGTGCCTGAAGTTCTGTCTGCGGCAAAATAGGAGAGCGATTACCGATGCGTCGGTACAGTTCCTGAACTTTGGGCGCGCGCCGTGACGAGATGAGCCGCGCCAATGGCCTTCGAAACAAGAACGCGCCGGGCAAGTCGATAATATCCGGATCGCAGAACAGATTATACAAAAAAGGCTCTACCGCTTCGAGGGAATCCGGACCTCCCAATTGAAGCAATACAATCGCCGTTTTAGATTTTTCTAATTTCATTGGTTATACCGTTTTTGAAAATACCGGTTTTTCTTTCATCATTTTTTCAATATGCGCATCAAAGCACATGGCAATATTTCGGATCACCAGACGGCCAAGGCCGTGAACCGATATCTTTGAATCTCTAATGGACACGAGGCCGTCATCAATAAATTCTCTTATTTTTATTAATGCATCGCCGAAATAATCTTCAAAGATTATATCAAATTGTTTTTCGACCGCGGACGTGTCCAGTTCCAGATCGCACATCAGTCCCATGATCACCGCTTTACGTATATGATCATCCGCCGTCATGCGGTATCCGGCATGGGTTGCCGGTTTTCCGGCGTCTATCATTTGGTAATATTCCGCGATACCTTTGGTGTTTTGCTGGTACGATTGGTTAAATTGCCCGATCGCCGACATACCGAATCCGTATAGATCGCAGCCGGCTTTGGTCGAATAACCTTGAAAATTTCTGTACAACGTATGTTCACGCTGAGCCCGCGCCATCTCATCGTCGTATTTGGCAAAATGATCCATGCCGATATTCCAATAGCCTGCGGCGATCAGTTTTTCTATGGTCATCTTGAAAATTTCAAGTTTCAGTTCCGGCGACGGCATCGTTTCTTCCAACAGTAATTTCTGGTGTTTTTTCAGCCAGGGTACGTGTGCGTAATTAAATACGGCAATTCGGTCTGGGTTTATATCCAGTACGATGTCAACCGTCTTTTCGAACGATGCCAGCGTTTGAAAAGGAAGTCCGTAGATCAGGTCAAGGTTAATACTTTTGAACTCCAGTTGGCGACACCAGCTAACGCCATCGCGGGTGATCGATTCAGGCTGCACGCGGTTGACGGCTTGCTGCACCTGAGGATCAAAATCCTGCACACCCATACTGGCGCGGTTAAATCCGCTTTCACGAAACGCCTGCATATGATCAAATGTTAATTCCCGCGGATCCAGTTCCACTCCCGCTTCGATGTCTTCCGAATAATTGAAACGCGACCTGGTAAATGCCCCAAGATTCCGAATTTCCTCCGGCGTCAGATACGAAGGCGTTCCTCCGCCCCAGTGAAGCTGGGAAACTTGCCGGTTATCTGCAATCATCGATGCGATCATATCGATCTCTTTTTCAAGATATGAATTGTACTGACGGATCTGCGATCGGCTCCGCGTCACGAGCATCGTGCATCCGCAGAAATAACATAAGGTATCGCAAAACGGATGATGAAAATAAAGCGAAAGGTCTGCGGCGTCGCCGGATGCATTGGTTTTTTGAATTTCATCAAGATACGACTGCGGACCGAAATCAGTTGAAAAGACGGGCGCGGGCGGATAGCTGGTATATCTCGGCCCCTGTCGGCTGTATTTGCGCAAGAGGTTGAGGTCAATGTGATCAAATTGTTTCATGATTTTCCTTAAA
>JAEUSJ010000005.1:57590-58313 GCA_016788215.1 bacterium
CCCGTAATACTGTAGAATAGATGATACAGCGTTTTCAATTCGCGGAATCGGCGCATACAACATCATCGGATCAAGATTTCCCTGGATCGCGGCGCGGCCGGAAACTGTTTCCCTCGCTGCCCGCATGTCGGTAGTCCAGTCGATCCCGATCACATCTGCGCCGGTGCTGATAATTTCCTCCAGCGCTTGTCCGCAATCTTTGCAGAAAACAATCACGGGAACTCCGGCGGTTCGAACCGAGGATACGATGCGCGCAATGTAAGGCAAAGAAAATTCGCGAAAATCATCGCGCGATAATATGCCGCCCCAGGTATCGAATATCTGAACGGCTTGCGCGCCGGATTCTATTTGCGCTTTAAGATAAGCGATGACCGCCTTGGTTAATTTATCAAGCAATCGGTGAATATCTGCCGGCTGGGTAAACATCCACTCTTTGATGTACCGAAAATTTTTTGAACCCTGTCCTTCGACCATGTATGTTGCAAGCGTCCAGGGCGCGCCGGAAAATCCGATCAGCGGCACGCGGCCGTTCAGAGATCGCCGAGTCACGTGCAGGGCGTCCAGCACGTACTTTAAGTCGGAGTACGGATCGGGTTGTTGTAATCTTTCGATCGAAGCACGGGTACGGAGCGGAGACGGAAATTTTGGCCCGCCCTTGTGTTCTTCCACGATAAGTTCCATACCCATCGCCTCAGGAATAACGAGTATATCTGAAAAAATTAT
>JAEUSJ010000600.1 GCA_016788215.1 bacterium
ACGCGGCGGTTATCAAAACGCGTGGCGAATATAGTATATTAAATCAGTCTTGTCAAGCTGAAGCCTTGCGAAAGGTTAGCCACAGAGGGCACAGAGAAAAAAATATAAATTTATTAAAAATCGACAATAACAAAATTATAGGCAAACCCCAAAAGTCATTTTCACTCGGTGTTCTCTGTGGCAAAACGAGTCACTTCGTGGCGATCAGGATCGTGTACATCGACTCTTGCGGCACGTAAGGCCCGCCGCCATACGAACCTAAAAATCCCCATTTGGAGAATTGCGCTTCCTTCACAAAAAATTCCACTTCGTTACGGGTGACCGGCCTTGCGGGAATAGAGAGAGCCCGCAGGCTCCATTCGTTCTTATCCTTCTCCAGGCGAACCAGGTTACGCACGAGCAGTTCCTGATGAAAATCGTTTTCCAGAAAGAAAAGCCTGGACTCTTTTTTGGTGCACCGGTCCATCACGGGCATGAATCGTTCCTTATTTCTCCATATTTTTTCGTAATTCCACATTTCGAC
>JAEUSJ010000601.1 GCA_016788215.1 bacterium
GCGGCATCACGATCAAAGCGCACGCTGTGGCCATCCGCTACAAGGCTCAGGACGGGAAGACGTATTTACTGCACTTAATCGATACGCCCGGTCACGTCGACTTCACGTACGAAGTGTCGCGCAGCCTCGCAGCCTGCGAGGGCTCGTTGCTGCTCGTCGATGCGACGCAGGGAGTGCAGGCGCAGACCATCGCCAACGTCAACCTGGCCATGGGCAACCACCATACGATTATTCCGGTCATCAATAAGATCGATGTCCTCACCCTGGACGCCAGCGATGCCATGTTGGTGAGCGCCAAGGAAGGGCGCGGGGTTCCGGAAGTGCTCGAGGCGATCGTCAAACGTATTCCGCCGCCCTCCGGCGATCCCGATCGTCCGCTCAAGGCGTTGATTTTCGATTCTTGGTTCGATAACTACCAGGGCGTGATCGTCCTCACCCGCATCATCGACGGCTCCGTGCGCCCCGGGATGAAGATCAAGGTGATGTCCAACGACCGGCTCTTCGAAGTCACCGAGGTCGGA
>JAEUSJ010000602.1 GCA_016788215.1 bacterium
TGACATTTCCCTGAATTATGCCGTGATTAATAAAAGAGCGTTTGCGCAATATTCAAATAATACTCACTTCGAATTTTGGGGCCTTGGCTTAAGTTTTCATTGATCAGCTTCAGCTTCTCGGAAAAAAACGCGGCCGAACTATTTCATCAACTTCATCACCGTCTGTGCATACTCACCTTGAGGCGCCCTCTGGAGATATTCTTTAAACTGTTTTTTACTTTCAACCGAGAGTCGGAGTTCGCGATATACCAACCCCAGATAATAATGATTTACCGCCGCGTCTTTATCAAGATACCCTTGCTGGCTTTCAACCGCCTGTTCTAAGTACATTTTTGCGTTTTTAAAATCGTTTTTGTGATAATAAATTACTCCGAATAAACCTTTATACAAAAAATTCGTCGAGTCCTGAAGCCATGCCTGTTGTGCAAAATCCATCGCACGTTTCAGATCTTTTCCGGTTTTTACATACAGGCAGGACAATCGGTAAGCCGCAAAATCGAGGCTGGGCCGGTTTTC
>JAEUSJ010000603.1 GCA_016788215.1 bacterium
TATTGTCTGAAGTTAGTTAAGTAACCTTCTGGTAAATATCTTGTCAAGAGTTAAAAGCTTTTTCTAGGTCTCTCAGCAGATCCTCGATATCTTCAATTCCCACAGACAGACGAATTAAAGAATCATCGATTCCTAACTCTTTTCGCTTGTCAGCTGGAACACTGGCGTGGGTCATGATCGCGGGGTGCTCAATCAACGACTCGACGCCGCCCAAACTTTCAGCTAAAGCAAAAATTTCGACACTTTCTAGAAACCTTTTAGCTGCCGGCAGACCGCCCTTAATAAAAAAAGTGATCATTCCGCCAAAGCCCAACATTTGTCGTTTCGCTAAATCATACTGAGGGTGAGATTTTAACCCAGGATAAATCACCTTTTCCACTTTAGGATGACCCGCCAAAAAATTGGCAACCTTAATTGCGTTTTCTTCGTGTGCTTTCATTCTAAGTGGCAATGTTTTCAAGCTTCTTAAAGCTAAAAATGAATCAAAAGGACCCTGAATTGTACCCATAGAATTGCTTA
>JAEUSJ010000604.1 GCA_016788215.1 bacterium
AAGAATCTTTTTGAACCATAGAACGCGCTTCTAAAGAAAATAGATTCTTACAGAAAAACAACGGTGTTTTCTCAGCCGGAGGCTGATCCGCCTTTGGCGTGATTTGCCACTTTCTTTTCAAAAAGAAAGTGGATTCAAAGCAATTAGAGTTTGTAATAAACTATATGTAAGATTAACACACTCAGAAAACCATTCTTCTTTCTTTTGCTGGCACAAAAGAAAGAAGGAAAGAAAAGTGCCTGGGCTGTTGAAAAAACGCCTAAAATCTTCGCTTCAGCCCTAAACAAAACAAACTCGTGGCGCCTGATGCGCCACTCAGACCATGTTTTTTTTTTACGGGCTTCCGCTCCGATTTCTTAACGGCATTTTTTCAAAGGTCCGAAAATTCGCTGTATTTTTCCTATCGAAGACAATCACCAAAGCACCAATCATGTCATTCTGGAAGAATCTTTTTGAACCATAGAACGCGCTTCTAAAGAAAATAGATTCTTTCAGAAAAACAACGGTGTTTTCTCAGCC
>JAEUSJ010000605.1 GCA_016788215.1 bacterium
GGGAATTGACGGTACGATTCAAACGACCCTGGATACTTTTCAGCGCTTAAAAGAACATTATGCATTTGCAGACCGGGGAATTATAACAGTCAAAGGGAAAGGGGAAATGCCGACTTACATTTTGCTGAACAGAAAAACGGCTTATTAAGACACTTAGGAGAATGATTATGCGAAACATTTATTTTATGAGCGTGACCGTGTTGGCATCTGTAGTAATCGGATGCTCACCGGCGCTTGTAGACCGGACGGAGGTGCGCACCCGGCCTGCTTTCATAATCAAACCCGGTGAACCGATTGCTATCATGCCTTTTGAAACCGAGAGCATTCTTTCTAATTTAGGCGGCCAGCTCTCCGATGAAATCATTGTCGAATTGTTTGAAAATGCCCCGCAGTTGAAAATTGTACCGGGTACAATCGTAAAGAATTATCTCGTTAACACGAATCTTGGCGTTGCCGGGTTGCCTGATGCCCATTCAATTCACAGTATCAAGGAAGGTGTACGGTGCCGTTATCTGCTCA
>JAEUSJ010000606.1 GCA_016788215.1 bacterium
TCTTTGACCTCCGGATTTGTGAATGCGGCTTGGGCTGGCCCTCGACGGCCAAGGAGGTAAATTTCACGTACCTTACTATTTTTCAAAGCTTCCAATGCATAATCAGCCATATCGGTCTTAACCAATTCATCATAACTGCTCGCTAAAATCCGCGCAACATCCATGGCGACGTTTCCAACGCCGACCACGACAGCGCATTCCTGTGTCAGATCAAATTTATAATCACGATAATCCGGATGGCCGTTATACCATGCAACAAACTCCGTTGCCGGGTGACTTCCGGAAAGATCTTCACCTGGAATTTCCATTCTTTTATCCGTTTGAGCTCCGACCGCGTAAATGACCTGGTGATAAAATTTTAACATGTCGGCGTGTGTCAAATCCTTACCGAATTCTACATTGCCGTAAAACCGAAAATTAGGATCCGCCGCGATCTTATCGTACACTTTCGTCACTGATTTGATCTTTGCATGATCCGGCGCCACACCGCCTCTGACAAGACCAAACGGCGTCGGCAG
>JAEUSJ010000607.1 GCA_016788215.1 bacterium
TGGCGGGCGGGCAGGCTCGTCTGACATTTATGCTCAGCGCCTTAATGCCGCAGGAATCCGCCAGTGGGTGGTTGGCTCCGATTCCAACGGATTTGCTGTCTCCACGGCAGTCAGTTTCCAGAACCTGCCTGTGGTGTCCAGTGATGATGCTGGCGGAAGTATCATAGCCTGGGTAGACCTGCGAAACGGGGGAACCGAAATATATTCGCAGAAAATTGATTCTGCGGGTTCCGTACAATGGACGGCCAACGGAGTAGCTGTCAGCGGTGATATCGGAGCTCAACACTTTCCGGTTATAACAACTGTACCTGGCGGCGGGGCAATCATTGCGTGGGAAGATGCAACTTCAGGAGCAAATTTTGCGCAGCGAATTAATTCGTCAGGCACTGCGTTGTGGACAACCAACGGAATTGCTGTGTTGGTTCCGATTAGTGGACCACCTTCGTACAGCAATCCGGCAATTGTAATTGACAATAATGGATACACGATTCTTGCAGCCGATCGATCGAACTCAACAG
>JAEUSJ010000608.1 GCA_016788215.1 bacterium
CGGTTTTACTATTATAACAACGGTTCAGAATATTTGTTTGATAAGAACCCGGAAAATGACAGTACGAATGTAAACGTCGGACATCAGGAAATTCCCAAAACGACGATCAACACTTTTCGTGTGGGGAATGTTTCCCAGTTGGATTACTATGTAGGAGAAATGCATTATCTGATAGCAGGAACGGATTTCCAGTTTGATTATACCGATGCCCGCCCGGCTGATATTTTATATGGAAAGCACAAGGCCGTCAATGTGGCCGGGTACGTGCAGGATGAGATCCGATTGCACCGAAAATTCACGACGACGGTTGGACTTCGGTATGATTACAATACGATCTTTGGCGATTACTCCGAAGGCAATTTCAGCCCCAAAGTATCGATGGTATATGCGGTCACCGATGATTGGTCGGTAAGAACGCTTCTGGCGCAGGCGTATCGAAATCCTTCCGTGGCCGAACGGTATATCAAATATGAATCCGGCGGAGGGATCAATTTCATTCAGGATCCTAACTT
>JAEUSJ010000609.1 GCA_016788215.1 bacterium
ATGAAAGCCAGTACATTTATTTTTCCGGAGGCCATGAGCGGCGCAATGACTTTTTGGCCTTCTCCGTACACCGTATTCACGACCCCTTTCGGGAATGCTTCTTGGAATGCTTTGAGCAGAGGTGCGTGCAGCAAAACGCCAAGTTTGGGCGGCTTGAAAATGATCGTATTTCCCATGATCAGTGCGGGGATCAATGTCGTAAACGTTTCGTTAAGCGGATAATTAAACGGCCCCATACACAAAACCACGCCCAGTGGCGCTCTTCGAATCTGTGCAATAATACCTTGCTTGATAACGAACCGGGACGCGTCTCTGTCCATATCTTTCAACGCTTCGATCGTATCGGTGATGTATTCCACCGTTCTGTCAAATTCTTTCTCGGAGTCCTTTAGGTTTTTCCCGATCTCCCACATAAGGAGTTTGACGATTGTATCTCGCTGATCTTTCATGAGATGAATAAATTTCTTAAAGCAAACGATCCTTTTTGCAATGGTCATCAATGGCCACTCGCC
>JAEUSJ010000060.1:0-12376 GCA_016788215.1 bacterium
ATAAAAAAGCGCGTGAAAACGTGATGAACCGGCTAAAACGGGAAAAACGACTTGAGTATTTTTCCTCGGAACTGATTCGCAAGGACGGAAAAAAGATTTATGTTATCGAAAATATGATAGGAACATTTAATAAAAAGGGTGAATTGACCGAGATCAAAGGATACCTTTTTGACGACACGCAGCGGCGAAGCCTTGAGACCCAACTGATACAAGCCCAGAAGATGGAAAGCTTAGGCACTCTGGCCGGCGGGATCGCGCACGATTTTAATAATATCCTCGCCATCATCATGGGACATACCAGCCTGATCCGGAGAAAATCCGGCAGTGATGAGCACCTCATTCAGAATGCGGAAACCATTACCAAGGCTACGCAGCGCGGCGCAGGACTGGTTAAACAATTACTTACGTTTGCCAGAAAAACCGATGCGGTTTTGGAGTCGATCCTGATACAGGATACCATAAACGAAATACGAAGATTTATCGAACAGACTTTCCCGAAGACTATTACAATTACTGCCGAGTGTGAAAAAAACCTGCCCCCGATCCTTGCCGACGGGACGCAAGTTCATCAGGTTTTGCTCAATCTTACGATTAACGCCCGCGACGCCATGCCGCATGGAGGCGCTTTGTCGATCACCGCACACCGAATTGCCAAGACGCCGCGCCGTGATAAATTTGGCAAAGTGAGCGCAGCGGAATACATTCATGTCAAAGTATCGGACACGGGTACCGGGATGGATGAAGAAACGAAAAACCGAATCTTCGAACCATTTTTTACCACGAAGGGACGGGAACGCGGCACAGGATTAGGACTGGCAACGGTTTACGGGATTGTGGAATCGCATCACGGTTTCATAGACGTTGAAAGCGAGATCGGCAAAGGATCGACTTTTAATTTATTTTTTCCCGTTCAGCAAAGCTTTATTCAGCATGAGATAGATAACGAAATCGTGGAAGAGATTCCTGGCGGAGATGAAACGATCCTCGTAGTGGACGACGAGGAATCCATGCGCTATTTTCTGGAGTCTATTCTTGCGGAGAAAGGATACCATATCTTATCCGCCGACGACGGGCAGGCCGCGCTTGACCTGTTTACGAAAGATGACAAGCAAATTGACCTTATTCTTACTGATTTAGGGCTGCCGAAGATGAGCGGTGAGGAATTAGTTGCGCGTGTTATAAAAACAAATCCAAACGTAAAAATCATCGTTGCCAGCGGTTTTTTTGAGAACAAACTCAAAGCGGCTTTGACTAAGGCGGGCGTAAAAGAATTCGTGCAAAAACCGTATTCCCCGGATGAAATTCTGAAGAAGGTGCGGGAGGTTATTGATCTGAAGTAATTCAATTTCTGCTACAGAGTGATCCGTATGACTTAGTTCGAGCATGCATCGCTCCCCCTTGAAGAGGGGGCCGGAGGATTTCTAAAAACATCAGCACAACTCTGCAATGGCATATACACCCTACAGAAAAAACCTGACAGCGCTATCACGTAAATTAAGAAAAAACTCCACGCAAGGCGAGATTGCGCTTTGGAAACGCCTGCGCAACCGTCAATGCAGCGGTTTACAATTTAATCGCCAAAAACCACTCGGTAACTACATCGCCGATTTCTACTGCAAAGCAGTAAATCTCGTGATTGAAATAGACGGCTATAGCCATACATTTGAGAGCGCTCATCAAAAAGATCTAGAAAGACAAAAAGACCTGGAAACGATGGGTATAAAAGTTTTGCGATTCACTGAAGGCGAGGCGCGAAACAACACCGATCAGGTTTTGCGGGTCATTGAAGCATTCGTTCAGGCAGGCGCCAAATCCCCCTAACCCCCTTTTCAAGGGGGAATGAAATCCAAAACAATTTCTTACGAATTAATAATAGGCTTGTTGGAGTACACATTACAAATAACAAAACCCACAAACACCGATTTGACACATGTCTCGGAGTTTTTATTGTATATATTATATTAGAACTCGCGTCTAGAATGGGACGTGATTCTTCCCCCTTGAAAAGGGGGCCAGGGGGATTAGTAAAACTGATCCACGAAAGTCTAAAGAAAACCGGAAAAATCCGACAATGATGGAATTGGAATTGTCTTTAACCGAAAAACTTTCATGTGCGCATATAGGTGGGACCTATAAATAACGTTTTTCATTCGAGGATTGCCGCAAACAAATACCAAATCCCCCTAACTCCCTTTTCAAGGGGGAATGAAATCCAAAAAACAAATTTTATGAATTAATAATAGGCTTGTTGGAGTATACATTACAAATAACAAAACCCACAAACACCCATCCGAAGCAGGTCTCGGAGTTTTTATTGTATATATTATATTAGAACTCGCGTCTAGAATGGGACGTGATTCTTCCCCCTTTTCAAGGTGAAATCACTTAGCCCCTTTTGTCGAAGCGGGAATGAAATCCAAAAAAAATGATGAGGTTCCGGTCACGTCAGAACTTCCCGATCTACTTGGCGGCCATCAACTTAAATCCCAGCGATACTTTCGTTCCCTTATTCAATTCGCTCTCCAATTGAATCGATCCCCCGTGTTTCTCCATGATTTCTTTGCAGATAAAAAGTCCAAGACCGGTGCCTTTATTGCCCGATTTAGTGGTAAAAAACATTTTGAATATCTTCTGTTGATGCTCCATATTCATGCCTGATCCGGAGTCTTGAATTATCAGCTTAAATTGACCCGGATCGGATTCCTCTATGTATATTTCTATCTTGCCGGTTTTATCCATTGCATCAAGTGAATTCTGAAGAATGTTTACAAGAACTTGTTCCAATTGGGATTTATTTCCTTGTAAAACCAGTCGTGCGTCGGTAACCCGGTTTACTATTGAAACATTTTTTTTCTTGTTCAACATTTCAATCAGGCTGACCGCATTTTTAACCACTTCTGCGAGATTCACTGCGGCAAACTGATTGACCTCCGTGCGCGCAAACGTACGAACCTGATTGACCAGTTCTAGCGTTTGATCGATGTACTGTTTCATCATGGCCAATTCATTTTGTGTGACTTCGTCCGGAAAACGTTTTTGCAGAACATCGGTAATACCTGCGATCACGCCGAGCGGATTGGCGATGCCGTGAATCAGCATACTGGATAATAAACCCAAAGTAGAAATTTTGTCCGACACCATGGCCTGATTGAGAAAACCCTGCAGCTTTTCATTTGCCTGCTGAAGGTCTTTATTTGCATTCATATATAACTTATTTTTCTTGGACAAGGCGTCGGCAAAACGGTACAGTTGATCGGTACGTTTTTCAACCAATTTTTCAAGACCGTCGCGGTATTCCTGATTTTCTTTTTTCAGCAGATAGATTTCATTGGCTCGGTGTACGGCAAGCGTGAGCACATCTCCATCGATGGGCTTTGTTACATAGTCGACTGCGCCCAATTTCATCGCTTCAATCACCGTTTTCATGTCCAAAACTCCGGTGACCATCATTACCATCGTCAAAGGAAACTTCTCTTTTATTATCTTAAGCACATCAACGCCGTATGCGTCCGGCATATTAATGTCGAGCAATACGAGTTGATAATCCCAAGTCTTAAATTCCTTCTCGAGATCATGTATGTCTTCCAGCGGCACAGCGGAATAACCCAGATCGGTAATAATCTCTTTCAGCATATACCGGATGCTCGATTCATCATCGATAATGAGTATTTTTTTAATTCCGGCGGGAGTGACCGCATTGCCTGTTTCCGTAACTACTTCTGCTAACATTTTTTTATTCCAAATTAAATTCTTTGATCTTGGATAATAACGTTTTGTAATCTACATCGAGCATGCGCGATACTTCACTCTTATTACCTTCGCACAATTGCAGCGCGCGATGAATGGCTGATTTCTCGGCCTCTTTCCTGATGTCTTTCAGAGATTGGCCTGCGTCAGATGAAGTTACCGGCCCCTGGAGGCTTTGGAATGAAGCCTGGGAATCAAATATCAGATTTTCTGCGTTAATCTCGGTATCCGCCATCAGGACGGCACGGCGAATGACGTTTTTCAATTCACGTACATTTCCCGGCCAATGATAATGAATAAGTTGTTCCAGCGCCGCTTTCTGGATGTGCCCTACTTGTTTTTCTAATTCCACATTGGCCTCGCGGATGAAACGGTTGGTGAGATAAATAATATCTTCGCGCCGGTTTCGTAATGGCGGAAGATACACGGTAAATTCATTAAGCCGATAAAAAAGATCAAGCCTGAATTTTCCGCTCTTAATCGCATCTTCCAGAAGCAAATTGGTCGCGCACAGCACACGAATATCTATTTCGATGAGCTGCGTTCCGCCAATACGCATGATCTTCCGCTCCTGCAATGCGCGCAATAATTTTCCCTGCACTTCGATCGGAATATTTGCTATTTCATCCAGAAACAGCGTGCCGTCCTGCGCCGCTTCAAATAACCCCTCCTTACGTTTATCCGCCCCCGTGAAGGCGCCCTTTTCGTAACCGAATAATTCGCTTTCGATCAGCGTCGATGGGATCGCCCCGCAATCCACAGCCACGAAAGGTTTACTCTTCCGGCTGCTCATCTCATGAATCGCGCGCGCAATTACTTCTTTGCCGGTCCCGCTCTCCCCTTGTATCAAGACGCTGAAATTAGTACCTGCCACGCGCTCTGCATTGGCCTGTACTTGTTTGATTTCATCACTCAATCCCATGATCTGCGCTAAATGGCTGCGGCTTTGCAGCTTCGTTCGCAGCGTCTGAACTTCCGAAACCAGATTTAAGTGCTGAATCGCCCGTTCCACGCTGATCTGGAGTTCGTCGGCGGAACACGGTTTTAAAAGATAATTAAAAGCTCCTGAACGAACCGCTTCTACGACGTTGCGCGTATCGCCATGCGCAGTCAGCATGATAACCTCGACCGCGGGCAGATTTTTTTTGATCTGTTTGAGAATCGTAAGGCCGTCCATCTTATCCGGAATATTCAAGTCCAGCAGAACGACTTCCGGAAAATTATCGCTCAGTTTGTCAAAATCATCAAAAAAATCTTCTCCGCAGGCATATTCACGGATGTCATACGTTTCAGGATTTAGATACTGCCGGATGATATAACGCATACCGGCTTCATCGTCAATCAGAACGATACGGCTTTTTTCGGCTTTTTGTGTCATAGGATTTACGGGTTTTGAAGATAGGTATGAAGATGTAATCATATAAATATAGACCCCAATTATTGTAAATGCAAAAAATAATTCTGTCATGTCAGTTAAACATCGTTTTATCCAGCGCTTCTCGACGGGCATCTTCAGCTGTTATCAAATTCTGCCCGTAATAGTGCATTAAAGATTGATCCAAGGTTTGCATATTGCAATTCCCGCCGGTTTGAATGGCGGAGTAAATCTGATGGGTTTTGTTTTCCCGTATCAGGTTGCGAATGGCCGGCGTTGCAACCAAAACTTCATCGACGGCTACTCTTCCTTTGCCGTCGGCTCGGCGCATTAGCCGCTGCGCGACAACGCCCTGTAACGTATTCGACAGCATGGTGCGAATCTGCTGCTGCTGATCGCTCGGGAAAACGTCGATGATACGATCTACCGTTTCCGCAGCGCTTTTGGTATGCAGCGTCGCAAAAACAAGGTGCCCTGTTTCCGCAGCGGTGATCGCCAAGGCGATCGTTTCCAGATCGCGCATTTCACCGACCAATATCACATCCGGATCTTCACGCAGGGCGCTACGCAGCGCATTGGCAAACGAATGCGTATGCGCGTGCAACTCGCGCTGATTGACCAGACAATTCTTTGACGTATGAGTATATTCAATAGGATCTTCGATCGTCAGAATATGATCGTGGCGTTCCATATTGACCAAATCGATCATGGCTGCCAAGGTAGTTGATTTGCCGCTTCCGGTAGGGCCGGTGACAACAACAAGCCCTTTTTTGAGGCGGGACAGGTCGTATATGCCTTTCGGCATATTTAATTCCTCGAGAGTAAATATGCGCATGGGTATCGTTCGAAATGCCGCCGCAATACCGCGCATCTGATAGAAAAGATTAACACGAAATCGTGACAATCCTTGGATCTCATACGCAAAATCCAGCTCGTAATTCTTTAAGAACTGTTCGCGCTGTTCCGTCGAAATAATTTTTAATAACATCGCGGTGAGATTTTCTTCACTTATCGGTTCCGCATCGAGAGTAATCAACTCACCGTGTAACCTCATGAGCGGCGTATGTTTGGACGTCAGATGTATATCTGATGCGCCGTGTTTAAATGCCTGAGTGAGGTATTCGTCTAGATTTTTCATACAAACTATATACCGTTGGTGTTGAGAACATGCGGTGTAATAAATATCAGCAAATCTGTTTTTTTCTTTTCTTTGCTTTTACTTGTAAACAACTTTCCAAGAAGCGGAATATCGCCGAGCAGCCATACTTTGTTTATCGTTTCCACTTCGGTCTCTTTAAGCAAACCTCCGAGTACGATCGATTCATTATTTTTAACCATCACCTGCGTCTTTGCATAACGTCTGGAAATAATGGGCTGCTGATTGTCGCCCGAGCCCGTGTAGCCAATGATATCTTCGATAGTGGGTTCAATCAAAAGCGTGATCATGGAATCGGGATTGATCTTCGGCGTAACTCTGATCGTTACGTTGATATTTTTATCGGTAAAAGTGATGATGTCACCCGCAGCGCTGCGGCTGATCGTTTGGATAGGAATCGTTGTGCCAACGGAGATTTCCGCTTTTTGATTATCCATCGTCAATATTTTCGGATTGGATAATAATTTTGAGTTGGTTTGTGTTTTCAAGAAATTCAATGAAACCATCAATTTGTCAACGGTCAATTTTCCCATCACAACGTTTTGCAATCGGTCCGCCAAGGGCATGATGGCGCTGTAGTTGGTCAATGTAGCAGGATCATCCGGATTTCGAGCGTCCACAGTGCTTCCCGTGATCGCTTGCGGTAAGCCGACGCCTACTTTCTGATCATCGCCCAGCGTCGTCTCATACATGCGAACTTCAATCATCAGTTGGTTTAATTGCAGATCAAGCTGGCTTATTATTGAATCAAATACGGTCATGCGAAATGCCATATCGCTCACGACCAGCAGATTAGAGCGTTTTTCCTCGGAAAGACCGTTGCGCGTCCGGCTAAGCGCTTCCATTTTACCTTTCTTAGTTAGAAACGGCGCCAGAGTTTCTTTCATATCCAGCGCGTCGACGTATTTCAGATCGTATACTTTCATTGTAAGTGCCGTATTGCGGTCAGCCTCAATCGCTTTGACAAAAATAATGTCCTTCTCAATGTAATAATCGTATCCGTTCGCCTTGAGGATCGTTTCCAATGCATCTTCCAGGCTTACTTCGGTAAAATGAACGGTAACCTTTCCTTTAACGTCATTGCTTGCTACCAGATTCAAATTATTCTGTTTCGACAACATTCGAAGGACATTCAGTATGTCGGCATCTTTGAAGTTCATAGTTAGTTTCGACTCGGTTGAGTCCGTACCGGCCACCTGGCCCGTCACGGCTGGCGCGTAAATAAACATTAAGCTTATTATTAAAACACAAATGATGCGTTTCATTAAAATAGGATTGTTAATGATATTTTTCATATTTCACCTTACGCGCCTTCTTTTATTAACTTATTTACCGTACTCTTCTTCCGGCAAAGTTAAAGTAAAACTAAAATCATTTTTTTTAAGTATCACCTGCGTTGCTTGTATATTTACTACTTTATAGCCGTTCATGGCCTCGCCGACCGTTAGAATCTGATCGTTGATCAATGCATAGGACTTATTCCCGCTCTTTGAAATAGCCGTCAGATGCAAATTCCCAAGTTTTGGAACGAGGATGGTTTCAACCACTTTATTGAGATTAAGTAAATTCATTTTTTCAACTTGTTTGCGAAACGGGTCACGCCGCCAATCGGAAGAGATAAAACTCATCTGAACGGCGGGCTGCACAACAGCGGCAACAGCCTCAGCTACCTGTTCAACCTGAGCGGCGGCGGCCTGTTCGGCCGTTTCAGACACGGCTTTTGCCGGCCGTGTCTTGGCCGTGGATAGATCATAAACAGCATACACGGCAACGAGCGCGAGCAAAATAAATAAACGTTTTTGAGATTTACTAATCGCCGGTGTTTTCATATCCTACCTCTTAGCTGTTTGTTCGTTACGCAACGGGGAAACACGAATGCTTGCCCGCGCCTCCATATTTAGTTTGTCCGACTTCTCCTGCGTCGACATATTAAAATCGGTGAAACCAATCGTGAACGGCAGGCGATTCACATGTTCCATCATCATACCGACATCAAGAAATCGACCTTCTAATTCAAATAGAATAGGAAGTTCAAAACTTTCACTCGGCGCTGCACCCGATACCCGGCTTTTGTAAAGCAACGAGTCCGTTGAAAAATTCATTGCAATGATTTTCACTTGATGTTCCGCGCATAAGCTTTTTAAACGGCTCATGGCTGAAGTAATGCTATCCGGAACGACAATGCGTTTTTGCAGGTTTTCAACGGTCAAGCGGGATTCGTCTCTTAGATCCCGCATAGCGGGTATTTGACGAATACGTTGTATTGATGCGTTAATTTCCTGTTCGGTGCGCGTCATGTTCGCATTCGCCTGATCGATTTTCATTTTCATCGGTAAGAATCCGAAAAGAAAATATCCCGTTATAAGCGCCGCCGTAAAGCCGAGAAGAATCCAGAATTTAGTTTGACTTTTCATAACTGACTCAATTTATTTTTTTTTGGCAATTAATACGAATGATAAGGACCCGTCTATCTCGTCACGCTGCTTTTCCTTGAGTTGTACATCGGTAAAAAAACCTGTTTTTTCAATTGCGCTGAGAAAATTGAGGAGATGAACATCGGCGTAAAAAACATCTCTATAAACGACGCCTTTGATACGTAATTCTTTTCCGTCGTTAGTAGAATTACTTGCCTGCGAGCCATTGGATTTCATCGCCTGATTGGTCGCGGTACGGCGTAGTTCGATTTCACTGAATGCGTTACCCCAGCTGAGTTGCTCGATCGCAATAGCCTCCGGAGTAATGCCGCTCAGCCATTTAAGTATGCCGAGCGCAGACGGATCGACTCGCGTTTCTTCCGATATTTTAGCCGCGGTTATATTTAGAGCCTTTTTTTCGTTTTGTAACTTCTCATATTCGCGGTTTTCATTTTGTACATGATTCAACGAAGTATTCAGAATTGAGAGAATCTGTTCCATGTTTTTATGCTTCTTATTCAAAAATAATAGCGATCCAACCAGTATCCCCAGCACTATGAGCAGCGCCGAATAAGTTTTGGAATAGGCGTTGCGAAATGTGAGTTCCTTCTTTTGCTTTGGCGGCAAAAAATTAAGATCTTTTCCTGCGCTCATAGCTGCGCCTATCGTGTCCATGGAAAGCGCCGAGATGTTTTCCTTATCCATGGTTGAAGGCAATGCGATAGCTTGGTTAAGACGGAGCGGACGAATAGGCTGCCCGATGGCCGATTCCAAAAACGGTTTAAGCCGCTTTAAGAAAATGGTGTTGCCCGTAAAATATACGTTATCATACGTCGTCACCTTAAAATTTTCCTTATAATAATCAAGAGACATAAGGATCTCTGAGGCAAGTTTTTCAGCAACGGGCCGCATCATAACGGCAATTTCCGAATACGGGATCCCTTGTGGCGTAATCCCGCTAAGCGGTTCAAACGGCAGTCCTATATCTTTTTTGATCGATTCCGCCTCATCCCAGGAAAGCAAATAAGATGTGTCGTCGACAAAGATCGTCTGCATAAGCGCTTTGGTGAAGTGATTACCGCCTACGGGCAGCTCGCGGGCAAATTGCAAAGTATTATTTCTGTAAAATGTTAAGTGGCTGGATTCAAAACCAACATCGATCAAAAGGCTGTTACCCTCTTTATCAGGAATCTGTTTCATGAAATTCCATTGTGCGATTGGCCGTATCGTCAATTTGGAAGGCAGCGCCTTCGCACGCTCCACTATTTCCAGGTTGCTTTTGATCAACTCTTCTTTGACGGCGATCACCAGAACGTAAAACTCATTTGCGTTCGGTGATTGATCTTCGTCTAAGATGATGTAATGCAAAACGGTCGGCGCGTCATTAAAAAAATGCAGTTCTTTTTTATTTTTCCATAGTAACGCTTCGTGAATTTCTTTTTTGGAAACTTTAGGCATACGAAGCAGCCGCAGGTTTACATCCGATCCGCCTATAATAGAAGTAATGGGCGTATTGTTGGCTTTGAGTTTTTGCAGAACTTGTTTTACCAGCTGAGCCATGATTAAAATATCGCTCTTATGACTCTCCTCTACTTCAACTTCTTCCAGTTGAACAGTCTCATGCTTGCTGCCCCATGATTTAACTTTTGCTGCCCGTATAATCCTGGGATTGATCTCAATTCCTATAGTAGATTTTGCAAATAGTTTTTCCCACCAGTGCAAACGTTGAGCATTCATGGAGTCAGGATCCACGCCGGCCCATAAGTCAACATCTTCGGGAACGGATCCTATCCGATCTTTCTCCGGTTCGATCGAATCTTGTTTTAAAATTACCGATTCATGATCGGCCATAAAATGTTCCAACGCAATTTCAGAAGGCTCCGATATGGAGTTTTCAAAACCGGTTTCATCCTTAAGAGATTCTTTCGACTCTTTCGACTGCGACTTAATGATCCCCATCAATAACATGCTGGCCGGATTTTCCGATTCTTCGATGATATGGTCTTTGTCGTTAAACATGAGACACCTCTTTACGGCGCATATTGCGCGTGAGTACATCTTCGTCTATGATACCCAATTGCTCGCTGATTTTTGCGAGGTAAGCCTGATGGCATAGATTGATCGCCTTACGCGGGAACCCATGGCTGTAGGCATAAATTTGTTTTAGCGCACTTTTCGTGAATACACGGTACATATCTTCATATCCCGATCGCTTCAGGCGATGGCCGATCATGTGGAACAGTTCTTCTTCGTTAAACGGCTGTAGAACGTAGGCGGCGGCTATACGATCCATAAAATTGGGCATCGAACGTACTTTATCGGCAAATTCCATTTGCGCCAAAATGACTACTTGTATCAGCTTGCTTTCGTTGGTCTCGTAGTTCAATAGACTTCGAATGATCTCCATCATCGGCTCATTTAGTTTTTGGCCTTCATCGATGATCAAAACCGGAATTTTCTTTTCGTTTACGCCTTTGAAATAGAGAAAACTTTGCAGCGCTTCTTTATATTCCAATACCGATTGCGCTTTGGTTTTTATTTCAAATAACCGGCTCAAATGGGCCAGGAATTCCAGTTCATCAACAAACTGCGGATCGAGGATCAAACGGAATATATAATCCGGTTTATCCTGAAACAGGCGCATCAAAATTCGTCCAACGGTGGTCTTCCCGGTTCCGACATCGCCTAGTACCACGCTTAATCCTGAACGCAGGCGTATGGATGATTCCAGCGTTTGCAGGCAGGCAACGTGTTGGCCTGAAAAGTAAAACAACTGTGGGTCCGGCGACATGGAAAACGGATTCTTTTTAGGAACGTTCACTTCGATTTTCTCATTGGATGGGTACATGATCTTATTCCTTTTTAATCGGCGCCGACGGCCATGACGCAGTTACGCCCATATTCTTTAGCTTTATATAATCCCGCATCGGCTTTTTCAATCAGTTGTTTGACATGCGCGGAATCGTCGGGAAATGTCGATACGCCCATGCTGACGGTTAAATTGCCGAGCGGTTGTTTGTCCTGATTTTCAAAGTACGTTTCTTCAACTTTTTTTCTTAACTTTTCCGCGATCATTAATGCTTGTATCTTACTGGTTTCCGGAAGAATCAACGCAAATTCCTCCCCGCCGTACCGGCATTCCATGTCGCAAATTCGCGTCGTCTCACGGAAGAGTGCGGCAACTTTTTTTAGCACATCATCGCCGGCCTGATGTCCGTTGTTGTCGTTATATTTTTTAAAATGATCGACGTCCAAAAGGATCAGCGACATCTTGAGAAAATGCCGCGCGGATCGCTGTAATTCGCGATCCAGTTCGTCATTAAAGAAACGGCGATTGTACAATCCGGTCAAGCCGTCCGTGATAGCCTGCTGTTTAAAATTTCTATAATTTTCATGAAGAAAATTATATACGTCCACATGTCCCAGCGTTAATCCCAATGCATACGCATATCGCTGTAAAAGATCTTTACTTTCCATAAGGCGTTTTTTATTTTTATGTCCCACCATAAGGATTGCACTGGTTTGGGTCTTACCTTGATAATTTTCAATCATTTCTTCCGGATTATCTAGGCTTACAATCGGTATGAGAAAAAGCACTTCAGAATCAAGTATCTCGCGAAGCTGATGAATATGCGAGAGGTTGTGATTATCGATTTGAGAGGGGCCTTCCATGTCGTCGACCAG
>JAEUSJ010000060.1:12476-13451 GCA_016788215.1 bacterium
AGTATCTCGCGAAGCTGATGAATATGCGAGAGGTTGTGATTATCGATTTGAGAGGGGCCTTCCATGTCGTCGACCAGAAAATAGCTTTTGCGATGATTCAGTAGATCGCTGTACGGACGCTTATCGGTTCGAATATCCAGGCTATTTAGCGAATCGAGCGTCGCGTTGGACCAAGAGATGGGAACCAACTTATTTTGCGCTTTGTCGTAAATCCAAAGAACGGCGCTGTTAAAATTAAGTTCTTCGCAAAGCGAGGACGTGACAGTCTTAAGCAGCACTTTCCGATCGGTTATGGTAAAAAGATTCTGCGTAACGTTGTTCAGTTTGATCAGCATCTGGCTGTAATTTCGTTCCTGCTGTATGACCTGCCGGAACCACTGGTTTTCTTTTTCCAGCGTGATATTCTCTTCGACAAATTTACGCATGGTCATTTGCGTTTTTTCAAAGACCGTCTGTTCTATATATTTAACTTCAGTATTCAGGGAATCTTTATCAAATATTTTTAAGCGTCCGACAGCTGTAATGGCATAAATAAAGCTTGATACACGGTTTTTGAGTTTACGTGATATAAAAGATATTTTATTTTTCAAGGTTTCTTTAAGATCGTCTTGGTGCGCCCGTAGGTAACTCCCTGAAATCGTTGTTGTGCCTTTCACGTCGGCGGCTAATACTTCATTCTGAATTTTAGCCATTTCCCAAATTAGCCGGAAGGTTGTAAAAAATCTTTTCATGATTTTATTTCAATTAAAATTGTTTCCAATTACGCCAGAATGTGATATACGGCAATCCGCTGACGGCGTAGAGTGAGAAAAATTTTTTGACATACGATGAACGATAATAGATATTTATTTTGTTTACGTTCCCGTTTCCTTCGATATTAGTTCCTCCAAAAATTCCGCCGTATACCGATTCTTTATTATCGAGGTCGACTTGTTGAACAACCGATACAGGGCTGGGTAAATAAAGAACGCCATC
>JAEUSJ010000060.1:13795-16448 GCA_016788215.1 bacterium
TAATATACACGGCATAGCCTGAAATATCGCTTAAACGTATTCTGTAAGTCTGACGAGAGGAGGCATTTCCTGATGTGGCAAGAACCCTTACCTGCAGAGTATCTTTTAGATAAGCATAAATGGTACTGTCTTCAACATTGATCGTGGCTGTTCCGTTTGCAATCGTCTGATTACCTGCGCTCCAATGCCAGTTGCTAGTATTCAAAGATTTTTTGACTGCATAATCAATGGCAGATTGAGCGGTGTAAAACGATCTTGCTGTCTGTGCATCAAGCGCAATCATCTTGGAATTATTTTGAACAAAGTTAACCATGACCAGGCCGGCCAAGGTGAGCGTCGTTACAAAAAAGATCACGGCTATCAGGGTCGATCCTTTTTCATTCTTAATATATTTGCTTGAATTTTTCATAATTATCTAAGCGCAGTTTTTTATTCTACCTATGGTGAACGCAATCATTATGCCGTGATTATGGCATAAAATCCACAATTTTACTGCTGTAAATTATATACTTAGATATAGCGCTTTGATGAGTCTTTAGGGGTTATACCTATACTTATGGGTAATTTCCACAGCAGGTGAAATGAAGGCGGTTTTAGCGCATGTTCCTTAAAAGGATGTAATTGTCTTTTGAAAACGAATAACCTTGATAGGCTATAGTAAAAACATAGCGGATCTTGGCGATTTGATTGGTGGGAGATGCCGAAGTCCACGTAGTACCGTCCCATTTATAATAGCTGAAGGCAAAACTTGAGATGCCGCTTGCATAGGCGACGGTATTTTTTTTTATTTGTTGAGACGAGTAAACAAGGTCGATCACAGTGTTGGATGTATTAGTAAACTTGAATTGTGTAGAAGTAGCGATGATGATGCTGGCGTTGTTTTTTACATTCTTCGCTTCGCGTTCAATTAACTCTGAAGCGGAATGAGCATTTTGAACGGCGGTAGAAGAACGAAGCACATTGACATAAATATCGGTCGATTTTACAAAAACATAATACGCGCCAACAAAAATAACGCTCGCCAAACTGATGTACGTCAGAAGTTCGATGATCGTAAAGCCGAATTCGTTACTGCAGCTATTTTTGACTGATTTTAATTTCATATAGCTAATATCGTGTAAGCCAACACTTGAGTTGGACGTTTGGCATTAGATTGTGACTAACCGTTACGACCGCCTCAGCATAGGATACGCCGGAAAAGTACTTACCGGCAGTATCGATAAGCACAGTGCGAACATATCCGCCGGAAATCGATTCCGAAGGATATCGCCCTGAAGTCGTAACCCACGAATACCCTCTGGTCGCTGATAATTTGTCCGTTACAATTTCCTCCAATTTTTGATTACACAGCATTATAGCCTTGGTTTCGATCTCGTAGACGGAACTGTTGATAAAAATGTACGAATACAACTGAAGCAGTGCCGGCAAAGCAATCCCTATAAAAAGCACCGTCGTGATCAATTCTATCATAGACGAGCCTCGTTCGCTTGAACATATTGAATTCTTTGCCGCCATATCATTTCTTCCCCATGTGACCCATCATATCCCACATCGGCAGGAATATAGACAGGGCAATAAATAAGACCAGACCGCCCAACAGCACGGTGATCATAGGTTCGATCAGCGTAGTTAGATTTTTTACAGTATAATCAACTTCGGCATCATAATATTCGGCAATGTTTTCCATCATGCTGTCGAGGGCGCCTGACTTCTCCCCGATGGAAATCATCTGCACAACGATGGGCGGAAAGATCACGCTTTTTTTCAACGGCTGCGCCAGCCCCTGCCCGTCTTTCACTCCGTTGATAGCCTTGTAGATCTCATCCGCAACGATAATATTTCCGATGGTCTGCGCAATGATCGTCAGCGTTTGTAAGATCGGCAAACCGCTTCGGTTAAGGGTTTCAAATGTTTTCGCAAAACGCGAAATGTAGGTTTTGACATTGAGTATCCCGAAAACGGGCAGATGAAGTTTTCGCTCGTCCCAGAATCTCTTACCCGCCGGTGTTTTAATAAATGCGCGAACTCCAAAATATAGCATCGTCAAGGCGGGAATAACAATCATCCAATATTCCGTGATGGCCGTGTTAATTCCAATCAAGATCCGCGTCGGTAGCGGTAATTCCACTTTCATTTTTTGAAAAATGCTGACGAATTTCGGTACGACGGCTAGAATCAATACGACGAAGGCAACGGAAATGCCGCAAAGAACGATAATGGGATAGCGAGTCGCTTTTTTAATATTTGTTCTGATCTCAAGATCATGAGCCAAAAAGGAAACCAGGCGTTCCAAGACTTCTTCCAATACTCCGCCTGCTTCGCCGACACGAATCATGTCAACGTAGAGATCGGAAAAAGCACCTGAATGTGGACGCAAAGCATCGCACAAAGGCTTTCCGCTTTGAATATCGGCCGAAACCTGTTTCAGAATTTCTTTCATCGTTTCAGAACCTGCTTGTTCTTCCAACGCTGCAAGACACGACACCAATGGGACGCCCGCCTTGAAAAGCGTCGCAAATTGTTTTGTAAAAACAATGACTTCTTTTGGGTCTACTTTTTTCTTTTTTAACTTACCTGAAAAAAGCCCCGCTTTCTTTTCTGTGATCTGCAAAGGCAGATAATTCAACCTGTCAAGGTGTTCTGTTACGAATCC
>JAEUSJ010000610.1 GCA_016788215.1 bacterium
AGGGCAACATTTGTTTTGTCGCCTGCAGGAATCATACTTGATGTTATACACAATGAATTTAATGCGGAAGTTCATGCTGATCGATTCATTGAGATTCTAGAATCGATGAATTTATAGCAGATTAAGTTCTCCTCTCTCCAGTTCAATAAGAAGTTGTTTTTTTTCTATCCCTCCTCCGTAACCCACTAAACTTCCGTTTTTTCCAATCACACGATGGCAGGGGACAATGATCGCCACGGGGTTGTTGTGATTGGCGCCACCCACGGCACGAACGGACTTTGGATTATTGATCTTTTTGGCAATATCACCGTAACTGCAAACTTGACCGTAGGGGATTTTCAGGAGTTGGCCCCATATCTGGAGTTCAAATTCAGAGCCGCGCAAATCCAGAGGAATTGTGAAGTTCTTACGTTTTCCTGAAAAATATTCCTGCAAGTCCTTTTCCGCTTGTTCGATCACATCATTTGTGCCTTCAATCAATTCAGCGTCAAAGACTTTCTGAATTTTGCCGG
>JAEUSJ010000611.1 GCA_016788215.1 bacterium
GTTTACATTCTATACACTTATTATATTTGGTGTAAGAATTTTGTAAGATTTTAGTATGTTTTTTGTCAAAGTTGAAAATTAATTCTCCCCAAGTTACTCAAAAACCTAATTTAACGCTAACCGCGGAGGTTGATATGAAAAACGCATTCCGATTTATAGCCGCAATGACCCTTCCTTTGGCATTGATGGCTATGTTCTTGGTAATCAGCTGCGAAGGCCCAAAAGGCCCGGCAGGTGAAGACGGAACGAATGGTCTCAATGGAACGAACGGTATCAATGGTGTTGATGCCAATGAAACCTGCAAGCAGTGCCATACGCCTGCTGTAGTAGACCAACTCGCCCTTGAATTTGAATTTTCGAAACACTTTTATGGCGAAGCTGCTTTTGAAGAAGCCGGCAACACCGGTTGCTCTCCTTGCCATACCCAGGAAGCTTTCTTGTATGTGGTAGCTAACCCAACTATTGCAAGCGGCCAATTCGTATTAAATACGGCCACTCCGCCAAAATATGCA
>JAEUSJ010000612.1 GCA_016788215.1 bacterium
CTCGAAGCAAAATCATTGATCGTGGAATCCGGATTACGACTGGGCATCATTGTCAAAAAATATTCACATGAACTCTTGCCCGGTACGGTGATCGCCCAATCGCTCGACAGTTCCATGACGGTCGCGCCGCTGTCCACGATTGATTTGACGGTGAGTTCAACGGATAAGGAAGATGAATAAATCTAATCGTATTTGTTTTGTTTCGGATTTCTTTATTTCAGACAAAAAAGCAACTATCACCGGCCCGATGGTGCAAACCTATTTGATCGGCAGTGAATTGAAAAGACGCGGCTGGGATGTGCATTACATAGCCTACAGCAAGGAAGGAAAAGATAATTTTTCTGAATCGCATGAAGGTATGACCGTTCATTGGATACGGCATCGCCAGTTTCTGCCGCTTTTGCAGTATCGTAAGATAAGGAAAGTGCTGACATCCATCAATGCAGACTATCATTATCAACGAGGGCGCGATATACTTACCGGATTTGTTGCCCGTTATTGCAAAAAGAAT
>JAEUSJ010000613.1 GCA_016788215.1 bacterium
ATTAATTTTCCTGAATTTTTTTTAAGGTAGTTCAATTTCTATCAGATGAATCGTTTAAATCCGCGTAGCCATTTTTTTTACCTGCTGATCTCTCCTTTAATTAAAAAAGATTCTTGAAGAATGACATTGTAGCAAAGGAGGATTAACGCTTCACCTGCTTGCTGTGGGCAGTTCGAAAGAAACCGATAACCTCCAAATCTATGGTAAAATTACCTATGCATCTACATTTTCCCTTAATTTACTCTCCATAACAGCATTTTAAGTATTTATAATTTATAGAGTTATGCTTTATGATAAATTTAGCACGCTTTTTGTTATATACTCTGTGAAATCATATCAATCCTTAATGGTGTTATGAAAATACAAACACAAATAATCAGTTGGACATCTATAATCGGAGCAGGTAATGGAAAATAAAACCAAACACTATCCGTCTTCCAAGCAACTTTGGGTCATTGCGGGACTTGTCATATTTGCAACCGAGTTCCTTGTAATGTATTGGATAGAA
>JAEUSJ010000614.1 GCA_016788215.1 bacterium
CAGGAGGAATGGGTGAAGGTTCAAAACTACGAAACAGAAAACTGGCGCGAACTTATCCAACTCTGGAAATCTTATAATCTTCACATCATTCATGTTGTGGAAAATATTCCGGCTGATATGCTGCAAAAAAAACGAACAAAACATAATTTGCATCAAATCGCATGGAAGACGGTACCTGAACAAGAACCGGCGACGCTCGAATATTTCATTCGCGACTACGTCGGGCATTTAAAAAATCATCTGGAGCAAATCTGGTCGCAGTATGAAGTATAATCATAACCGCTGAGACGCAATGGCGCTAAGTAATTTCATGTTTTGCGTCTCCGCGTCTTTGCGGTAAAAAAATAAAATATGAATCTCGAAATAATCCGCGAATATTGTTTACGTAAGAAAGGAGTCACGGAGGACTTCCCGTTTGATGAAGAAACGCTGGTGTTCCGCGTCATGGGAAAGATCTTTTTATTGGTAGGCATTGACCCGGCAGAATTTATTAATCTCAAGGCCGA
>JAEUSJ010000615.1 GCA_016788215.1 bacterium
GGTTTTAACAATATAGAACTCATCTCGGACCGCCCCCTGCGCGACAACCTCCGCGAAATAGAGGAGGTGAAAAAATACTTCCCGCACCATGCCGTCGTGGCCTCGCTCATGGTGGGATCGCGCGCAGAATGGCATCAGATCGTGAAGGACGCTGAAAATGCCGGCGCCGACGGGCTGGAACTCAATTTCGGCTGTCCGCACGGCATGTGCGAGCGCGGCATGGGATCGGCAGTAGGGCAGGAACCGGAGGTGCTGAAACTCATCACTTCCTGGGTGATGGAGGTGGCTACCGTGCCCGTCATTGTAAAACTGACGCCCAATATCAGCGACATCACCGAGCCGGCACAGGCCGCAGCGCAGGGCGGCGCCAACGCCATTTCGCTCATCAATACCATTCAAAGCCTTGTGGGCGTGGACATTGACAACTTTGTGTCTTACCCTGTGGTGGACGGCAAAAGCACCAACGGCGGCTACTGCGGTCCGGCGGTGAAACCCATTGCGCTG
>JAEUSJ010000616.1 GCA_016788215.1 bacterium
CTTCAGCACGGGTTAATGGGGGGAGTGATTTCTTTTTCATATTCTTTACAACGTAAAATTACGTTATAAAACGGAATATGCAAATATATTTTCCGGACAAACAATTGTTAAAGTATAAACAATCGATTGTTTGATTTAACACCCACTGAATGCTGCGATACTGAATTCAGAAAAATAAACGAACCCACCGAATTGACGACATGCAACAAACCATTGCTCACTGCACTATTCGGTGTACAAAAATTTCTTTGATGCATTCAACAGGGATAATTGGCCGGCCTTGACGGAAGATATTTTGATGATATAATTGCCACTCGCCAGTTTGGCTCCGGCTTTAAGACTAAATTCATTGACTCCTTTGACAAAATCACCCGGCATTTGGGCCACCTTTTTCCCTTGCAAATCATACATCACGATGACCGCAGACATATCGTATCCTGCCCAGACTGAAAAATTCAACTTTCCGTGTCCGGCATCGGTGGTTAATATCATTAAGTCTTCCTG
>JAEUSJ010000617.1 GCA_016788215.1 bacterium
GGCGTGGAGTTTACCGAGGAACCTAGGCGCGAGCCATATGGCTGGGTTGTTGTTTTCAAAGATCTGTATGGGAATAAATGGGACTTGATAGAGAAGGAGAGTATTTGAAATTGAAGAATGGAAAAACATATAACAATAAATGAATAATAAATAACAATGATGAAACAGATTCTTGAAACATCACGGCTGACGATCCGTGAATTGAATTCCGATGACGCGGAATTTATTTTGAAATTGGTCAACACGCCGACGTGGTTAAAATTTATCGGCGACAGGGGGGTGAAAAATTTAGACGACGCGAAAAAATACATTGAAAACGGGCCGGTGAAAAGTTATGCGGATAATGGCTTCGGACTTTATTTGATGGAATTGAAAATCGGGAAAGCGCCTATCGGCATGTGCGGACTGATCAAAAGGGACTTTCTGCCAGATCCGGATATCGGATTCGCGCTGATGCCGGAATTCGAAGGCAAAGGTTACGGCTATGAATCCGCGTCGGCCGTG
>JAEUSJ010000618.1 GCA_016788215.1 bacterium
CAGCACTGGCCACGCAGCCGAATTCCCCGCAGGCGCGGGGATGAACCGTACGATCAACATATTGTCTCACTGAGTTATGGGAATTCCCCGCAGGCGCGGGGATGAACCGCCTCGGCAAAAACACGAATGAGAACTTCGGCAGAATTCCCCGCAGGCGCGGGGATGAACCGTACCGGTTCGCGGCATCGACCGCAGCCTCGACGAATTCCCCGCAGGCGCGGGGATGAACCGACCAAAAAACAGAACACAACCGCAAGAACCAAGAATTCCCCGCAGGCGCGGGGATGAACCGACCGATTCGTCCGTGTTTTCCTTCGATGCTCGGAATTCCCCGCAGGCGCGGGGATGAACCTACTGGGCGTGTTTTGTCGGGGGTATGGCATGCGAATTCCCCGCAGGCGCGGGGATGAACCGGCGTCGGTGAAGGCGATGCCGGTGGTGAGATCGAATTCCCCGCAGGCGCGGGGATGAACCGGAACCTTGACTCCGGTCAAATTCCCCGCG
>JAEUSJ010000619.1 GCA_016788215.1 bacterium
TTCGCGCCGATGTCGCGGATATAATTACCGTAATAATCGAACACGACAACCCGATTTTCATCAATCACGTAAACAAATCTGCTTGTGACAAACACTTTTCCCGGACTTCTTAGGGTGCCCCTCCCCTCAGAAAAACCGCCAAAGGCAGTTTCTTTTTTCCCGAACCGATTGATTTTGACGATCTGATCGTTTTCGCTGTCTGAATAAAATAAATCTCCCTGGGACGAGACCGCAAGACCCGAAGGAAATCCAAGCGGTTCATTGGATGTCCTGGATGCGTCAATACTGAGTTCCGTCAGTTTCGATTCGCCAAAAGACGTGACGTATTCAAGCTTCTTGCTATACCGCTGGATACGCTGATTGTTCAGGTCAGCCACGTAAATATTCAGGCCGTCGACGGCAAAAATATCCACCGGGGAGTCGAACTGGTTATTCTTCCAGCCGAATCCGCCGACATGGTTGACATACTTTCCTTTCGTATCTAATTTGACAATACGGTTA
>JAEUSJ010000061.1 GCA_016788215.1 bacterium
ACGTTCACGCCGGGAAGTGCGTCGCCCGTCTCCTTGTCTTTGACCACACCGGTTACTTTACCCGTGTTGCCTGCAAAAACTGATAACGACATCAAGCTTAGCAGAAGCAAACTTGAAGTAAACATTTTGTGTATACGATTTTGCATAATAATTTCCTTTCGCTAATTGGTTAATGAAATTAAGAAAACAGTAAACAGCAATTGCATCTGCACCTCCTTTGAATCATTTATAAGATTTCGGAATAAATACTAGAACTACAAAAAGGACAGGATTTGAAGCGGCTACACTTAGCCGCTGGAATTTTATTCAAGCTAAGACAGAGATAAGTAAATAACCATCCCCTAAAAGGGTGAATTAATATCTAAAAACACCTAAAACAGATGAATATGTTGCTATATTATAACCCAATAGGGTTATAATCGTGTTAAGTGAAAGCAATTCGCATCGATAGGAAATATCTAGGCTACAATATCAGTATAATTTACACAGCGTTGAAAATCCTAAACAGCAGGTCGGACTTATGTCAATAAAGATGTGGATTGTACGGCAACAACAAAGCCGGAAATTTGAATTATTCGATAATGATTTTAATAAAACCAATCATAACCTGATCGCTATTTTTCAAAAATAATGAATATTTTTTGATTTTGCGTCGCTAAACGTCTAAATTATAGACACCTATTATTTTTAAGTTGATATCCACCCAAAAGGAGGAGTAATTATGCAGGTCAAAAAAAGAAATATGGTAGCTCAGGTGTTCCTTGTAATTATCACGCTGGGTATTTACGCGATTTACTGGTTCTATCAAACGGCCAGTGAACTAAAAGGAATTGCCAATGATCCCGAAGCGTCTCCGGGATTGTGGACTGTATTACTATTTATTCCGTTCGGTGCTTTTTATTCCTACTATAAATACGGCGAATTGTATGAGAAAGTGTCAACGGAAAAAATGAACCGCTGGTTGCTTTTTGTGCTATGGCTCGTCTTTTCGCCGGCAGTCTGGTTTCTCGTGCAGATGGATCTTAATAAGCGCGCTGAAATCCCTGCAACTCCTGCTTGATAAATTGTATATAATTGAAAATCCCCGCTTCAATTGAACCGGGGATTTTGATTTTATACTAATAAGCAATGTTACATTCCCTTTTCCCACCAACGCTGAGCGATGAGATTGTACATATTGTTCTGCCGCTCTCTTGCCGCTTTATAAATTTCATGATTCTGCGTGTTAGGATTAAACGTGCGGCCCAGCGGCATCGGAATTTCCGCCGCGTTCCGAACTGATCCGATACCTTCCAAAGCCAATATCGCAGCTCCCCGGGCAGACCCTTCCTGCTCGCCTGATTGCGTTACCGGCAACCCCATGACATCGGACATAATTTGCGTCAGCACTTCCGAATCAATGAACCCTCCTCCTGAAGCAATAATTTTTTTGATTGGCATATTTTGACGGCTAAAAATATCATACACCGCCGCATAACGATAACTCACGCTTTCCATTGTTGCGCGAACGATCTCCTCCCTTGAACTGTTCAGATTGAGCCCATAGATCATACCGCGGGCATTTTCATGCCACCCGGTACTTCGCTCGCCTGCCCAAAAGGGCAGAACGGTAAGTCCATGACCATCAGGTTTACATTCGTTCATAGCTTTATCCACGCCTTTTTTTCCTCCCTCTACTCCGAGATGGGACACGATCCATTTCCTCAAATTCCCGCCGTCGCTTAAGGCGCCGCCCATCAAAAATCTTTTTTTGTCCACGCGATAAACCCACAATTCCGGAGGAATAATTACCGAGTCCGCTTCCCAGCACACCCGCAAAGCGCCCGACGTACCCATCACGATACAAAGTTGATCTTTCGCTACGCATCCCGTGCCGACGTTGGAACTCGCGCCGTCACCTACTGCGGGAAACCAGGGAATATCGACCAGAGTCGGCCAACGCTTCGCATATGTTGATTTTAAGCCCTGCAACGGTGTATCCATATCGCCAAGTTCAGAAAGATTTTGCGGAGTAATAGGCATTACGGCAAAAACTTTTTCATCCCATTTGCATGTGTTCTGATTTAATAATCCCGTACCGGATGCCATGGAAATGCTGCAAACCGCTTTTTCAAAAAAAACATAGTAGAGGTATTCCCCGATTGACATCCACTTATCCGTCTTGATAAAAGTCTCGTTATGTTCTTCGTTGAACCACATCAGTTTCGCCGGCAAATAACTTGGATGAATAACGCATCCGGTGCGGCTGTGGATTTCCTCCGGATTTAACTTTTGTTTCAATGCATCAACCACCATACGCGGACGTGTGTCGGCCCAACTGATCAATGCGGTCGTGGGTTTACCGCTCTTGTCCACGCCCATCAGGTTATGCCAAAAAGTATCGAAACCTACGGCCTTGACCTCACCCGCATGTTTTCCAAGTTCTTCCATAATTTTGTCGATGCATTCGGCCGTACTGTCCACAATAAATTTTGGATCGGCATACACGCCGCCGTCCTGGCTTGTCGTAAACAAATACCCAACCTGATGCATTAGATTTTTCACCGGCCGCCCCAAAGCGTCGTAAACCAATGCTCGGGTAGAGGACGTGCCTATATCAATGGCCAGGATAAGCGGTCGTTGTGCATTTTTCAGCTTAATAGGTTGATTCGTTTGCGTCTTCATAAATTCCTCCGAATGGCTAAAGAAGTCGTATCATGGTTTGCAAAATAAGTGACAATGTGAGAGGTTGGTGTTGACAATTTTATCGAAATTAAATCGAAGGGTCAAGGGTTATTTGAAGCTATACATTGCCATGCTCCTTAGGTATGGCTTAGAGGCAAAATAATCTTGAATTCGGAGCCTTTACCTTCGTGACTTTCCACTTCAATATCGCCGTTGTGTTTTTTGACGATTCCATAACTGACTGATAAGCCAAGCCCCATTCCTTTTCCGATGTCTTTGGTGGTAAAGAATGGATCAAAAACGCTCCGCACGACTGCGGCGCTCATACCCACGCCGTTATCTTTAAAGTGAATAGCGATGTGATCGTCATCTTCTTTTCTTGTCACAATCCGAATCATCCCTTTTTCACGAATCGCTTCGGTTGCATTGGTTAATATACTAAGAAAAACCTGATTGAGCAGGCCGGGTAACGCTTCAACCATAGGCAAGGTGCTGAATTCTCTGACAATCTCGATTCGTCCTTCGTAATGCGGACGCAGTATGGCCAGCGTCGATTCTATACCTTCGTGGACATCATACAGTATCATACCGCTGGCATCTACGCGCGAAAACTTGCGCAATTCTTCGACAATGGCCTTAATTCGCTGAGATCCTTTCTTGCATGAAAGGATAATTGCCAATGTATCGCGTTTTACAAAATCATATTCGTGGTTTTTCTTGATCGTTTCCATTCCGGATTTGATTTTTTGAACGTCATTCGTTTCAATTATTTTTTCGTAATCGGAAATGATGCTGTCCCAGCGGCTGATATGATCTTCCAGAATATACAGGTTACCGTCAACGAACGTCAGTGGGTTATTTATCTCGTGTGCGATGCCGGCCACCATCTGCCCAAGTGCAGACATTTTTTCCGCATGTACCAACTGAGTCTGCGTTGCCTGCAATGTCTGAAGCGTGTTCTCAAGTTTGTAATTAATATTTTTGAGATCATCCCTCTGCCGTAGAATTTCTCTTGTGCGATCAGCAACTTCGATTTCCAGTCGGTCTCTATCCATTTGAATATGACGGACCCTATAACGGAATAATGAGACACCAATCGCCGCCAAGGCAATAACTGAAAGGATCCGGAACCACCATGTTTTCCAAAACGGCGGTAAGATTGTTATCTTGACTGACACGCCCTCGTCGTTCCACACGCCGTCATTATTAGTGCCTTTTACCCGGAAAATATAGTCGCCATGATCAAGATTGGTGTAATTAACAAAACGGCGAGAGCCGGCAAATATCCATTCTTTATCAAATCCCTGTAGAAAATAGGAGTAGTTATTTTTTTCAGAGTTCGTATAATCCAACGCGGCATATTCAAAAGAAAAATCCTCATTGTAAGGAAGCACAAATTCCTTTTTATTATCTACGGTCGTATGGTCCGTATCCAACAACAATTTGTCCGATCGGCTGTATCGTTTAAATGCCGTAAAGACGAGCGACGGCGCGTGCTGGTTATCCTTCACTTCATCGGGCTTAAACGAATTAAATCCAAACGTACCGCCAAAATAAAATGTGCCGCTCAATCCTTTATGATAGGAACCAAACTTAAATTCATTATTTTGCAGACCGTCTTTAACGTCATAGTTTTTGAACGTACCTTTTTCTCCCGATGGGCTGAAGCGGGAAAGGCCTTGAACCGTGCTAAGCCACAAGTTACCTTCTTCATCCGGAATGATCCCGTAAACGTAGTTATCGGGCAGTCCGTCGCGTTCCTGTAACCTCACAAAGACATCCTCTCCGCGTTCGTTTGTAACCAACTTATTCAAGCCTGCGTTCGTTCCAATCCAAATATGGCCGTTTTTGTCTTCATTGATGGAAAATATCACATCACTTCCGATACTCAAAGGATTTTGCGGATCGTTTTGATAACGAATAAATTTATCATTCGCAGTTCTGCCCCGGTCATCAAGAACAAATTTATTCAGTCCGCCTCCAAAAGTGCCTACCCACAAAACATTTCGACTGTCCATAAAAAGAGAACTGACTCGATTTTCACTTAAGCTGTTCTCGTCATTTGGATCGTGTTTAAAATGAACAAATTTTTCTATTCCATTCTCATTTGTCAACTGGTCTAGACCTCCCCCGAATGTTCCTATCCAGATATTTCCAAAACGGCCGATAGTAATACAACTGATGTCATCATTACTTATGCTTTGCGGATTGGTGGAATTGTGTTTGTAATGAATGAACACACCTTCGTTTCCCGGATCATACTTATTCAGCCCTCCGCCTTCGGTGCCGATCCAAATGATACCGTTTTCATCTTCGGCTATCGAACGCACTTCATTATTACTCAAACTGCGGGGGTTTGACATGGCGTGACGATAAGACTTAAATGTTCCGAGCGACGGGTCAAATCTATTAAGGCCGTCGTGGGTGCCAATCCAAACAATGCCGGTTTTACTTTCACAAAACGACCGGACAATATTATTACCCAGGCTGTTAGAATTTTCGGGTGAATGTTTAAAATGTTTGAATTTTCCGCGTTTAAGATCCAGTTTATTTATCCCGCCGCCGCCGTAAGTTCCGATCCAAAGAATATCCGATCTATCAATAAAAAGAGAGCGCACTTCATTATTACTCAGACTGGAAGCATCGGTCGGCATGTTTTTATAGACCATAAACTTTTGCCGTGCGGCATCAAGAACATTTAGTCCTTCATTCGTACCGACCCATATTTGGTCTTTTCCGTCCACACAAAGCGAGGCGACTGTGTTGTCGCTAATCGAGTTGGCGTTAGCCGCATGGTGCTGATAGAAAGATATCCTAACCGGTGATTGCGAGCGATCTATCCCGATCAAACCCTCATCCTCGGTACCTACCCAAATAATTCCGGCACGATCCTGCGCAATTGCAGTAATGGATTCACTTGTGATCCGGTTCGGCGAGTTAAAGTCACCGTGAAACTGTGTCACGTTACCATTGGAATATAAATTTAATCCTTTTTTTGTTCCGGCCCAAACATCGCCGTTTGCTTCAACAAATAGCGCGGTGATCCAATCATCAGTAAGTCCACTAATGTTCTCGATCACATAATCCGTCTTCCCGGAAACTTCCTTCGTGGTCAGTTTGTTCAGTCCGTTTTGCGTGCCAATCCAAATATTTCCATTTTGGTCGGCGTAAAGAGCATTCACGCTATTATGACTGATATGATCGGGCTGGGATGTATCGGCCAGAAAGTGAGTGAAAACTCCGGTTTTGCGATCAAATCGATTGAGCCCTTTGTTGATAGTAGCAACCCACAAATTCGATAAAGTATCTTCACAGATGGCCGTGATCCAATTATCCGATAAGGACATCGGGTCGGTCGGAACGGTTTTATAAACCGTAAACACGTACCCGTCGAATTTGTTAAGCCCGTTGCGAGTACCAAACCACATGTAGCCCCTGCTGTCCTGCAGAATGGAACTAATGGTGCTTTGCGATAAGCCTTCGCTGCCCGTCAATTGGTCAAATCGCACAGCATTCATCTGTGCATTGACTACGGATGGCTGTATTCCGATAACCAGAACCATCATGATAACTTTTATAAATCTCATACGGATATATTCTCCATTTTCCATTATGAATAATATTTATAATAACTCAGGACGTCGGGAGAGGAAGTGAAAAACTAAATACGGAACCCTTTCCTTTTTCACTTTCGACCCATACTTTGCCTCCATGCATTTCTACAACTTTTTTTACGATAGCCAGCCCGAGCCCGGTGCTGCTTTCGCCGCCTGTGGGACGCGCGCTCAATTTTTTAAAACTGACAAAAACATTTTTCAGATCTTCCTGGCTAAAACCTTGTCCCGTATCTTCGACGTGAATAGCGACCGCATCGGCATCCCGCAGACAGGTAACAACAACATTTCCTCCAGGAAAAGTAAACTTAATTGCATTGCTGATAAGATTATCTAACACTTCTGAAATCCGGGCCCAATCGGCATTTATCTCCAGGCGGTCGATATCCTTATTAAAAGTCATTCGGATGTTTTTCTGTAAGGCACTGCGCTGGTGCAGCTTCTCGCGTTCCTCTAAAATCTCCATGAGGTTTATTCTCTGCATGTTCATGTGCACTTTACCTGACTCTATCGCTGAAATGTCAAGCAATTCTGCGATCAGCCGGTTCATGTGCTCCGACGTTTTGATCATCGACTTCAGGTCGTCTTTACTTTCTTCCGGATCGAAAACATTATTTTCCAGATCCTCCAGCATTATTTTAAGATATCCGTTTATCGTTCCTAAGGGGTTGCGCAGATCGTGTGCGGCGATACCCAGAAATTCGTTTTTCTTATCATTGAGTATCTTAAGATCTTCCAAAAGGCGAGTTTTTATAAACGCAGAAATAAAGTGCTCCTTAAGACTTATCAAAATTCCAAAATTTTCGTCATTGAATGCGTTTTCGTCCGTCATGTTATCAAAAACCAAATAGCCTTCGACCGTATCTTTTATTCTGATCTTCATGATCAGCATACATTTCGGATAAGGCATGTGGACCATTTTTTCAGACCCGGCCTGCCGAAAAACATTCTTCACAATAGATATGTCTTCCGCTACGACTTTCGCTTCCTTACCATACCTTGCTTCAGCTTCCTCCGGGGTCAATGTAATATGCTGTAACTCCTGCATATCCCATCCCGCGCTTGCGACGTATCTAAACACACGTTTGCTGTTATCATAAGTCAGGGCACAGGCTCGTTCTACGTATTTGATCTGAGTACTTTTTTCAAGAATAGATTGAAGCACGTCCGCAAAATTAAATTCCGAGTTAACCGATTTGACAATTTCATTTATCTTTTCCAACTCGTCTTTGCTTCGTTTGAGTTCGGCGGTACGTTCTGCAACTTCTCTTTCGAGAACAAATTTTTGAGTTTGAATATTTCGAATTCGATAGTTATAACCTGCGTAGATAATAAGAGACAGTACGGTGACCGTAAGTATGATGAACCACCATGTTTTCCAGAATGGCGGTACAATTACGATTTTGATCACAACCGGTTCTTTCGACCAAACATTGTCATTATTCGAACCGTTGACCTTAAAATAATAGGTGCCTGGATTCACGTTGGTATACGTTGCATAACGGCGATAGCCTGCATTACTCCATTCAGGATCAAATCCTTCCAACATATATTGGTACTGATTTTTCTCCGGCAGGGTAAAATCAAGAGCGGCAAATTCAAAAGAAAAAAAGTTATCTTTATATGAGAGCTCTATCGCATTTATGTCCTGCAATGCGCGGCCAAGATAAACCGGTTTGTCAAACTTTCTGAATTCCGTGATCACGACGACCGGAGAAAAAGGACTGCTTTTCACATCGTCCGGGTCAAAGAAATTAATACCGCCGACGCCTCCGAAATACATTCGTCCTTTGCTGTTCTTATGATAGGCGCCCTGACCGAAAATATTGCTCTGAAGTCCGTCGTGCACATCGTAATTTCTGAATGAACTCCAGTGTTCGTTTTCCATTCCATTTCCTAGTGAATGCGGTGAATGCACATTGAACTTACTGAGTCCTTTATTCGTACTGATCCATAGATTTCCTTTTGCATCAATCAGAATGCCGTGCACTACATCGTTTGCCAATCCGTCATTCGTTGTAATACGCGTATTTTTTTCCGTCTGAATGTCGAAACGATTGAGCCCGCTGCCTTGTGTTCCAATCCACAGTGTCCGTCCGTCGGGATCCGCTGCGATGGATAAAATATCATTGCCGCTCACGCTGTTCACATCGCTATCAGTATGCATATACCGAACGAACCGCTCTGTTTTCTTATCAAATCGATTTATACCGCCGCCGTACGTGCCGATCCAAAGATTGCCGTTTTTATCCTCGGCGATCGCCCGAACTTCGTTGTTGCTCAGACTCTGCGGATTGTTGGAAGCATATTGGAAAGTCTTGAATAATCCCGTCATCGGGTCAAATCGGTTCAATCCCTTATAGGTGCCTATCCAAAGAATGCCGTCGTCGTCTCCGTGGATGACCCGCACACGATTATCGCTGAGACTCGAGGGATTTTTCGGATCGCTTATGTATCGTTTGAATTTCCCGGTTCGAGGATCTAAACGATTTAAACCGCCGCCGCTCGTGCCGACCCAAATATAGCCGTCTTTATCTTTGAAAATTCCGCGGGTAAAATTGCTGCTGATGCTGTGTGGGTCAGCTATGTCATTTACATAATGAGTAAAAAGATTGTTATCCATGTCGTATCTGTCCAGGCCTTTATCCGTACTAATCCAAAGGATATTACCCTCTTTTTTTTCTTCTTCGTAAATCGCCCACACACGATTATCGATAAGGCTGTTGGCATTGGCTGGATTATTCGACATAAGATTGAATTTTGGAGGTTTGAGATCCAGTTTATTCAATCCACCTCCACGAGTCCCTATCCACAAGTTATCGGTTCGATCTGCGTAAATGACCCGCACGTCGTTTTGACTCAGACTGTTCGGATTAAAAGCTTCATTCGTAAACTGAAAACGACGGTCAGTTTTCGGATCGTATTTTATTAGTCCGCTTTCTAATGTTCCGAACCATATAAAACCGTTTTTGTCTTCATATATTGAATTGATGTTGTTATTAGGACTGAGATATCTAGTACACTCCAAGGTTTCTGAATCCATTCTGTTCAACCCGCTTTGCGTTCCGACCCAAAGTTGCCCCTTATGATCCACATAAAGCGAACGAACAAAGTTGTGACTTAAGGATCTGCTGTTTCCGGATATATTTTTATAAGCAATAAATCTGTTCTGAGTTGAAGCGGCAGAAAGTTTATTTAATCCGTCGTTGGTTCCAAACCACAAATTCCCGGATGAATCTTCTGCAATAGCCCATATACGATCATGGCTAATGCTGGACGGATTCGACGGATCATGTTTAAATACCGAAAAAGTTTCTTTTTCTATATTAAAAAGATTAAGGCCTCCGCTGTACGTTCCGATCCAGAGGTTCCCTTTGCTGTCTTCAAAAAGCGTTTGCACACGATCATCGCTGATACTTTGAGAATTTGATGGATTGTGTTTATAATGATAAAATTTTTCGTTCGCCGGGTCGTATCGATCCAGCCCGCCTCCCCAAGTGGCCAGCCAGAGGAACCCATACCGATCTTCCAGTATTGAACTTACATTGCCGTTGGCGATAGAATTCGAATCCATAGGATCATGCATGAACGTTTTTATCTCATATCCGTCGTATCGGTTAAGGCCTCCTTCCGTCGCAACCCAAAGGAATCCTTTTCGATCCTGCAGAATGGAATACACCGTACCGTGGGACAATTCCTGCTCAAGTGAAATATGGTGAAATTTGACGTTGCCCTTTTGCGCTAACAGGGAGCCGACGCTAAATGAAATAAAAATGAGTGTGGTCAGTAGAATACGTATCATAAATTTTCGGAGCGTTGCTTCGTCAAATTTTGATCAGAGGGAGTATTATATAAAAATAGGTGACTTAAATTTTTATTAAGCGGTTATACGAGTTCGGATATGACTTAGCGTAGCTGAATTAATTTAGGCAGAGGAGGGGTTATTATCAATAGCTATTAAGAATTTTTGACTCAGGGAAAAATTAAACTTTACTCTAAAACAGATCTTCTCAGCTCTTCCTCGAAATCCACAATTTCTTTCATATTATTCAAGAACCAAGGATCAATATAAGAATGTTTGTGAATGTCCTCCACCGTCATTCCCAGCCTCATCGCGTCGCGGATGGCAAAAATACGCTGAGCATTGGGAACTCGTAACAGTTTAATAATATCTTGCGTTTTATCATCCGCGATATCAATGTCACATGCATCTTTTCCATCGGCGCCCAGACCGTAACGTCCGTTTTCAAGCGAACGCAGCGCTTTTTGCAAAGACTCTTTAAAATTGCGCCCGAACGACATGGCTTCGCCAACCGACTTCATCTGAACATTGAGCGTCGTGTTAGCGCCGGGAAATTTTTCAAAATCCCAGCGTGGAATTTTCGTGACCACGTAATCGATAGTTGGTTCGAATGACGCGGGCGTTTTTTTGGTGATGTCATTCGGGATTTCATCCAATGTATATCCGACGGCCAATTTGGCGGCGATCTTTGCAATAGGAAATCCCGTCGCTTTGGATGCGAGTGCGGAACTGCGCGATACGCGCGGATTCATCTCGATCACGATCATGTCGCCGTTCTTTGGATTTATCGCAAACTGAATATTCGATCCGCCGGTCTCCACGCCGATCGTACGAATAATCTTTATAGCCGCATCGCGCATTTTCTGGTATTCTTTATCCGTCAATGTTTGCGCGGGGGCAACGGTGATGGAATCGCCGGTGTGAACGCCCATCGGGTCAAAATTTTCTATGGAACAAATGATAACCACGTTATCCTTGTGATCGCGCATCACTTCAAGTTCGTATTCTTTCCACCCGATCACGGAATTTTCTACGAGCACTTCATTAATTGGGCTGGCGGCCAGCGCTTTGACGATCAGATCGCTGTACTCATCTATGTTATAGGCTACAGCGCCTCCGGTTCCGCCGAGCGTGAATGACGGGCGCATAATGATTGGATAATCAAGCTGCTCTTCCGCTTCCATTCCTTCTTTTACGTCTTTTACAAAAAAACCTTTTGGAACTTTCAGGCCGATATTCTCCATCGCGGCTTTGAATAGTTCCCGGTCTTCGGCGGTCTGAATGGATTCAAATTTTGCGCCGATCATTTCAACGCCGTATTTATCCAGAATGCCCTGCTTAACCAAATCCACCGCCGTGTTGAGCGCGGTCTGGCCGCCCATCGTGGGCAGGAGTACGTCGGGACGCTCACGTTCGATAATTTTCTCGACCATTTGGGGGGTAATAGGTTCAATATAGATGCGGTCAGCCGTTTCCGGATCGGTCATGATCGTGGCCGGGTTGCTGTTGATCAGAATAACCCGATAGCCTTCTTCTTTCAAAGCGCGGCAAGCCTGCGTTCCGGAATAATCAAATTCGCAAGACTGTCCGATCACGATGGGCCCGCTGCCGATGATCAGAACGGACTTTATGTCGGTTCGTTTTGGCATTTTCTTAATGAATAATGAAAAATAATTAATGAATAATAGAATTTTCATTTCTTTTTGCGAAAACGAAGGTGTTTATTGATTCAATTTGACCCCCAGGCCTATCGTCAAGCGTGAATATTCGGCATCCAACTCTTCACCAAAAATCTCAACTCCGCCATTATTAATGCTGTACCCCAGTTCTACAAACACCATCTTAGTTTCAAATCCTATTCCGATCGCAGTAAATAATCCGCCCGTCAGATCTAACTCACCGCCGCCGGTGAATTCGGAATTTGCCTGAAACAAATTATAACCCAGCCGGGCTGCAAGATAGGGATGGTTTTCGTCAGCAGATAATCGCGCTCTAATTGTTCCATAGATCGGAATGAAGTTGAATTTTTCACTTGAACCTTTTAGCGCTCGTGGGATTTGAATTTCAGCTCCGCCTCCGAACGCGATAGGCTTTGTTCTGCTGAGAAATTCCGCGCCGATATTAATTCCATTCTTGACATCAACATCTTCACTTTCACCTTGATAACTCAGTTCGAATTTCCCACCCATATCAAGATTTCCCTTCACATAGAATTGTGCAAACGAAATTGAATTGAAGAACAAGATCATCAACGCTGCTCTGATCATTATATAACGCATTGTACACTCTCCTCGAACAAAGTTTTGTGTAAAAAATTAGAAGGCTTAATTATTTTATTTGCTAATGTTAACATACAAAGATTCTATATAAAAACTCATAAATGAATCCATTGTAACAACTTACGATTCATCATCCGAAAAACTGACCGATTCTCCGGCTGCAAGGTCCATTTTCAAAGCCGACGTATCTACTTTGATCGGCTCTTCATGATTGCACGTCATGCATAAAAGATAGTCGCCTTTACGTTTGGTGATTTTTTTAACCATGTATGCGGCATCACAATGCGGACAACGCTCATTCACCGGCTCATTCCATAAAATAAAATCGCAGTTCGGATAATTTGCACAGCCGTAGAAAAATTTTCCGAAACGCGATTTGCGGCGAACAATCTGTCCGCCGTCTTTGGGGCAAATAATGTCGGGAACGATATCAAGTATCGGCTTCGTCGTTTTGCAAGTTGGGTAATTAGAACACGCCATAAATTTACCGAACTTACCGATCTTGATCACCATCGGACTTTCACATTTGGGGCATTTTTCATCTGTCATTTCCGGCTCCGGCGGAGCTTCGCCGTCCTTCGCAAGCTTTTTGATATTCTTGCAATCCGGATATCCGGAGCAGGCCATAAATTTTCCATAACGGCCCCACTTGATAATCATCGGCTTGCTGCAGAGTTCGCACACCTCGTCCGTCTTTTCCTGCATCGACTCTTTGACTTCGGCCTTTTTCGATTCAACCTCTTTCATGTTTTTAGCGAATGCACGGTAGAAATCGTCCAGAACCTTTTTGTATGAAAGTTCGCCTTCTTCGATCTTGTCGAGTTCCTCTTCCATTTCCGCTGTAAATTTGATATTAAACAGCTCCGAAAAATAATTGCTCAATATATGATTGACCGATTTACCAAGTTCCGTCGCAAAAAGTTTGCGTTCTTTGATCTCGGCGTATTCACGATCTACGATCGTACTTACGATCATCGCATACGTGCTCGGCCTGCCGATACCCAGCGTGTCAAGTTCCTTGATAAGTGAACTTTCCGTAAAGCGCGCGGGCGGCTTGGTAAAATGCTGTTCAGGCAACAGTTCTATCAATTTAAGTTTGTCATTAACTTTTAGACCCGGCGGAAGCAGCGCGTTGACTTCGTCATCATCGCCGTTATCGTCTTTTTTATCGCCTTCATCGCGGCCTTCTTCGTACACCTGCAAAAAGCCGCGGAATTTCATGATAGAACCGGTCGCACGGAACAAATATTCGTCCGCCGCAATGTCGATCGTCGTTTGATCCATAACCGCCGGCATCATCTGCGACGCGACGAAACGATTCCAAACCAATTCGTATAACTTCAATTGCTGCGGGGTGAGATATTTGGCGATCAATTTCGGCGTGTAGGCGACGTTGGTCGGACGAATCGCTTCATGCGCGTCCTGCATATTGGCTTTTTTATTTTTGAATTCGTTGGGGCCCGTCGGCAGAAATTCTTTTCCAAAGGTCGTGTAGATAAATTCACGCAAGGACGCGATAGCCGAATCCGCGACGCGCGTGGAGTCCGTACGCATATACGTAATAAGGCCGGTCAATCCTTCTTCGCCCAGCTCCACGCCTTCATATAACTGCTGCGCGATCATCATGGTCATTTTCGGGGAGAAACTGTTTTTCCGCGACGCTTCCTGCTGGAGAGAACTCGTGGTAAACGGCGCCGAAGCATTTCTTTTTGTTTCGCGCTTGCGGATATCTTTGATGACAAATTCTTTTTTTCGGATGTCCTCGACATAGCCGCGCGCAACTTCGTCACGGTCGATCACAGGTTTTTTTCCGTCGACAAAATGTAATGAGGCCTTAAACGGATCGGAATCCCGCGCCTGCAATTTGGAGTGGATCGACCAGTATTCCTGAGTGATAAAAGCTTCGATCTCTGCTTCGCGTTTGCATACCAATTGCAACGCGACGGACTGCACGCGGCCGGCGGAGGTTCCTCGCCGGATCACGGTCCAGAGGAACGGACTCACTTTATAACCGACGATACGATCGAGTACGCGGCGCGCCTGCTGCGCTTTGACCAACTTGTCGTCGATTTTGAGTGGATGCGCCATCGCCTCAGCAACGCCGGATTTGGTGATTTCATTAAAGAGAACGCGTGAAATTTTCGGATTATTTTTATCAATTTCTCCCGCAATATGCCATGCGATCGCCTCTCCCTCGCGGTCAGGGTCGGTCGCGATAAAAACTTCCTGCGTCGATGCCGCCATGGTCTTGAGCCGGCGGATCACGTCCTGTTTCCCGTCAATGATACGGTATTCGGGCATAAATCCATTCTCAACATCAATCCCTAATTTGGTCGAAGGAAGGTTCTTGATGTGCCCGATCGACGCTTCTACGACAAAATTACTTCCGAGATATTTATTGATGGTTTTTGCTTTGGAAGGCGATTCGACGATGACGAGTGATTTGCTCCCGCGTTTGATATTCTTGTCAATTTCAATTTCGATATGATCCTTGACCGTTTTCGTTTTCTTGAAACCGCCGCGTTTACCTTTTGAATATTTTGCGGGCGCTTTGGATTCCGTAGCTTTGGATTCCGCTGCTATAGGTTCTTCTGCTTTTGCTTTGGCTTTTACGGGCTTAGGTGAGACTGTTTTTTTCTTTTTTATATTTTTTTCCGGCATGAAAAAACTTTCGATAATCGTATTTGTAAAATAAAATTATTTAAAAACATTTCTTGCTCTTCTGCAGATACAGACTGTAATAGAACACAGATTACACTGATGAGACTGGTTTACACGGGTTTCATATTCTTTTTGTCATTCGTAAATATTTTTCTCTTGAATTCCGGTTTTTTACCAAAATTCAGGAGTAGTCCAATCTCTAAGTTTGTCGCTTTGAGATAGTTGATCAACTGAAGTGTGTGTTCCTTCACTAATCTTTCTGAGGATTTCAGCTCAACAATGACGCAATCATTTACGACCATATCTGAATAATATTCGCCAACGGCTTGCCCATTGTAATATACTCGTATCTGTTTTTGTTTTTCACACTGTAAACCCGTTGCTATTAACTCCACAAACATCGCGTTTTCATAAACCTTCTCCAAAAAACCAAAACCAAGTACATTGTATACTTTATAAAATGCTTTAATGATCTTATCTGTAATATCTTTATGCAGCAATTCCATTTAGATCGGTGTCAATTCGTTAAATCCGTGTCATCTGTGTGCTGTTTCATATTCTTTAGCAAAGAGTTACAAAAAAATTTTTCTAATTTATAAATAAATGATGCAAATGCAAGGTTATTTATTATGACAGCGATGAACAAATAATAATTTGTTTAAAAAAATCCGTATGCATACATTGTCCCAACTATTCCTCTCAATAAAAACATCCATGAGTATTAACCGACGAAATAGCCTTCTGGCGCTGATCTTTTTAGCGGCGCTTGCTTTGTCCGTGTACTTGATTCGAATTAATTACACCTCGGTCGAATACGGTTCTCCTGGACAAATTCCATTGACTTCAGACACAACGAAAGCGCGGGAAGGGTTTGTGACCGGCGCAAAACTGACCGATCAGAGCAAGTATGACAGTTCGTTGAGTTATTTTGCAGACGCCGCCGCGATCTATAAGGAATCCGGATTATGGGAAGACTATGTGAATAGCATGAACTATCTCGGCGACAACTACCGCCGTCTCGGAAAATACGATACCTCGTTTGTACTCTTATCCGCAACGATCGACACGGCGCTGCACCACCTGGGCGAAATGCATGCCTCCACCGCCATGGCGATCAACAAACTCGGATTGTGGTACCGGGATAATGGGGAGTACGAAAAAGCTCTGGAATCCTTTAATCGCGCATTATCCATCCGTATCAAAGTATTACCGCCTGATCACATAGATATAGGATGGAGTTATAATAATATTGGTCTTGTGCAATACGATAATGGAAATTTTAAGTCCTCCCTGAAAAGCTATATGAAAGTAGTTCCCATATTTATTAAAAACCTTGGCGAGAACAGCGGCCCATTGGGACTGTTGTATACTAACATCGCTAGTACATTAGTAGATCAAGGAGATCTAGAAAAAGCATTAGAGTATAA
>JAEUSJ010000620.1 GCA_016788215.1 bacterium
CGGTTATACCTGAAATCGGGCAAGAATTTGAAGCCCCAACGTATATTTTCCTGCCTCTGTTTAAGTTCAAAACTCTCCAGATCCGGGTAGATGATCTTTTTGTTTTTCTGCAAAAAGGCCAATTGCCAGAATCCGTTTTCTTCTTCCGTTGTCATGGGAATGATCTGATTTTCATTCCAGAAAGTAGAGTCCTTATAACGAGCATCCGACGCGCGCTCGATCAGGCGATTTGAAAACACATGATCCTCGATGACAGGATTAAGCTCGCAGTCGTAAACTTTTGAAATACTATACCATTCCGCTTTTACGTGGTGTCCAAGAAAAGAAATATCAAACTGCAAACGCCACACCGTGTTTTCCGGAATCCAATAGATTCCGTTGTGTAAGGAGAAGGTCTGATGAAGCGTAAAGGAGCGGGGTTGGGGAAACAGCTTGACGCCGCTGTTAAACGACACATCGGCAGCCATAAGACGGTAGGATTCGGAACTGATGATCAGCAC
>JAEUSJ010000621.1 GCA_016788215.1 bacterium
CTGTAAGGTTTGAGTATTAACAATCATTAAAACGCTAACGCTACAAATTCACCTTCTAACAAAGTGAGCATATAAACCTTACAGGTTAATGCGAAAGTAAATAAATTTTCGTTTGGTAAACCTGTAAGGTTTAAGTACTAACAATCATCAAAACGCCAACACTGCAAAGTCACCTTCTGACAAAATGAGCAGATAACCTTACTGGTTATGCGAAAGTAAATAAATTTTCGTTTGGTAAACCTGTAAGGTTTAAGTATTAAAGATCATTAAAGCACCAACGCCGCAAATTCATTTTCTAACAAAGAAAGAAGATAAACCTTCCAGGTTTATTGAAAGTAAATAAATTTTCGTCTGGCAAACCTGTAAGGTTTGAGTATTAAAGATCATTAAAGCGCTAACGCTGCAAATTCATTTTCTAACAAAGTAAGAAGATAAACCTTACAGGTTTATGCGAAAGTAAATAAATTTTCGTCTGGCAAACCTGTAAGGTTTGAGTATTA
>JAEUSJ010000062.1 GCA_016788215.1 bacterium
TTGACTGAAGCATCGTTACGTATTTTTCCAACGCCTCTTGCATACGGTGTTTTACGATCTCTTCGTCAATTGCCGCATTGGTGATAATATCATAAATGATTTGCGTATCGGTTTTACCGGAAAACGGATAGTGATCAACGTTTCCCGCCGTCCCATAAACCGTTTTCATGGCCTCGGTAATAGCGCGCCGCGGGGCTTTTCCGCATAGTATAAGTGTTCCGTCTATATCGAAAAGAACTAATTTTTCTTGAGCCATCTGTTTGTTCACTTTCTATTCACAACTTTCAGCGCATATTGTTTGGGTGTCACGAGTATTTGAATTTCAAGATGAAATGAATTCCCTTCAATATCCCATGCATAATTTTCATAGTTTTTGTTCGTCTTTTCAAGCCGGTCAGGTTCACCATAGTATCTCTTCAAGCGGCTGCGTAGTGTATCCAGATCGTTTTTCCCGGAAATATAATTCATCAAAAAAAACCGGTCTTTTTCGTCGAATTCCAGGTAATATTCACGCGTCGTATCTTTGACGACGATAATTTTACCTTGGGTCTCCAAATTAGGAATGCCGGATATCTTTTTCCATGTCGTATCATTTGATACCAGCGAATCAACGGCCGATGCAGGGCCCCCCCAACTAATCGATTTAAAACCCGTGAGGAACGGAGAACCTTCAACAACTTGTCTCTTGGAACGGCATGCCACAGCAAGACTTAGTATCGTTATTAAGAACATTACCCGCATCATCTTCTACATTCTAATTTTTGACTCCCGGCATTTTGTCTGACGAAAGTATCTCGTCCTTATGCTGCATAAGATAATCATATGCGGCCTGGTATTCGTTCGGAATGATTCCGTCAAGTATCGCTTCCTCGATCATTTTTTTGAGCATACCGACTTTTTTTCCCGGCGCCAGATCAAACAACGCCATGATCTCATCGCCGCGTATTGGCGGCTGAAAGGCTCTTAGTCTGTCCTTTTCCTCAACTTCTCGGACGCGTTGCAGAACATGCTCAAAATTGGCCAGATGTTTTTTTGCGCGTTCCTTATTACCGGACGTAATATCCGCGCGGCACAAAGTGAGCAATTCATCAATATTCTCCCCGCCGTCGAAGATCAGACGCCTGATCGCGCTGTCGGTCACGCCTTCATCCACCAGCTGGATCGGACGCATGTGCAATTTTACAATTTTCGATACGTACAAATAAAAGTCGTTGGGCAATTTGAATTTTTTTCCTATGCCCTTCACCATGCGGGACCCGACTTCTTCATGCCCGTAAAAGGTCCACCCGATGCCCTCAACAAATTTCTTCGTCCTGGGCTTTGCAATATCATGCAACAATGCCGCAAAGCGCAGTCGAATATCTTCCGTCATTTCGGAAATATTGTCCACCACTTTCAATGTATGTTTGAAAACATCCTTATGAAGGAATCCCTGCTGCTGTTCAACGCCGTTTAATGACGCCAATTCAGGAAGAATGTGCTGCAATAGCCCGGTGTCGTTAAGCAACTGAAGCCCCACGGACGGTTTCGGGCCGGCCAGCATCTTAAGAAATTCGTCGGTGATGCGTTCCTGTGAAATGATAGAGATACGGGAGGCGTTTTTAATAATACCCTGAAAGGTTTTTTCCTCGATTTTAAATTGCAATTGCGAGGCAAAACGAATAGCGCGCATCATGCGTAGGGGGTCATCCGAAAACGTTTCGTCCGGATTGAGCGGCGTTCTTAAGATACTATCATCAAGGTCCTTTTTTCCATTAAACAGATCGATAATCACGCCGTAATTTTTTTCATTGATCTGCATCGCCAACGCATTGATCGTAAAATCGCGTCGGGATAAATCGCTGCGGAGATCAGCAGGTTCCACCGCCGGATTGCGGGATTCGGCATGGTAGCTTTCGCGGCGCGCGCCGACAAACTCGATTTTTTGATAATCATGCGATTCCCCCATCGGCAGCATGGCCGTACCGAAATTATGATAAACTACTAGAGTCTTGATCTGAAAATGTGCGGCGACTTTCTCAGCAAAAGAAATTCCATCTCCGACGACCATCACATCAAAATCTTTGACCGGCTTTTTCAGCAACCGGTCGCGTACGTATCCGCCCACGACAAAAGCCTCAAGGCCTTCGCTGTCCGCAATCCGTCCTATTTCTTTTATGAGCGTTTCCACGCTATTCCGTTCTAATTTATGCTGTTGCCGTTCTGTACGTCAAAAAAGTGCATCTTATCAGGCCGAAGTTTCAGGAAAAAAGTTTTGCCTATGGCCGATTGCGTAATAAGAACCGCACTGCGGCAAATAATCCGTTGATTTCCGATTCTAAAGTAATAAAAATTTTCGTTCCCGAGATGTTCTGTAAATTCTAACGTCGCCGATAATTTAGCGTCTTCAGATTTGATTTCCTGAAAATCAATATGTTCCGGCCTAATGCCTAAGATCACTGCGTTGCCCGCATCCTTTTGTATTAGTTTGTTTACGTTTATTCGTTGTTTATCAAAGATAAAGTGTGTTGCATCGGCATGTTCAGTGGTTCCTTTAAGCAAATTCATCGGCGGTGTACCTATAAATTCCGCAACAAACTGGTTCACCGGCTGTTGATACATCGACATGGCACTCCCTGTCTGCTGTATTTTCCCGCCGTTCATCACTATCATCGAATCGGCCATCGTCATCGCTTCCAGCTGGTCATGTGTTACGTAAATCATCGTCCACCCCAGCTCTTTTTGCATGCGCATTAATTCCATTCTCATTTCTACGCGCAATTTCGCATCCAGATTACTCAGGGGTTCGTCAAATAGCAACACTTTCGGATTGCGAACAATCGCTCTTCCGACCGCAACCCGTTGACGCTGTCCCCCCGAAAGTTCCCGTGGTTTGTTTTTCAAATAAGCCGACAACTGCAATAATTCTGATGCATGGCTGACCCGTTTTTCAATTTGGTCTTTTGGTACATGGCTGATCTTTAATCCGAATGCCAGATTGTCAAAAACATTCATGTGAGGATAAAGCGCGTAATTCTGAAAAACCATGGCAATGTCACGGTCTCTGGCCGGCAGTGAATTAATAACCCGTCCGTCTATTCGTATATCCCCTTTGGTAATTTTTTCTAAACCGGCAATCATTCGTAAAACGGTAGTCTTCCCGCATCCCGAAGGGCCAACTAATACGGTGATGGTTTTGTCCTTTACTTCAAAACTGACTTGGTCAACCGCCAGCGTATTCTTATCTTTTGAGGTATATATTTTAGATACCGATTGAAGGTCAACTGTGGCCATACGATGTAAATTTAGAGCTGATCAGAGGCTGCCGAAAAAATATCCAACTGCGTTCTTCGTTTTTCAGCATAACTATTCTGTTTTGATTTTTGTTGATTACGTTGTTCTATGAGGTGAATGTCTGTAGAGAAATTGTTCAGAAATCGTTCTATATTTTGTAACAGTTTGTCGGGTTTTGTTCCGTCCAATATCTGACGATGTACATCCAAAATATGATCGGCCATCACGGCCGCTTCCCGTTCATCAAGCTCAAGCCGGGTGTGAATAAATTGAACTACTTTTTTTCTTAATTCGTCCATTTACTTTTCACTGGCCAGAAGTTTTTCTATGATATCCAGCGTTGAAATTCCGTCCGCTTCGGCATTGAAATTTGTCACTAATCGGTGACGCAGAACCGGCCTGACCACCGCTTTGACGTCATCCAGATCCGGAGTAAAACGGCCGTCCAGAATCGCACGAGTCTTGGCGCCCAATATAAGATACTGTGACGCCCGAGGGCCCGCACCCCAGCTGACCCAATCATTTATGAATTTCGGCGCTTCGGCCGATTTAGGCCGCGTTCGTGACACCAGGTTGACGGCATATTGAATAATATTATCCGCAACAGGTACCTTGCGAACTAGATTCTGAAAATATACGATCTCGTCGGCGGACAAAACTTTATGCAATTCATAGGCGTACGAACTGGTTGTTGACTTGACAATTTGCACTTCCTCTTCCATGCTCGGATAATCAATCCAGACATTGAACATAAACCTGTCAAGTTGTGCTTCGGGCAAAGGATAGGTTCCTTCCTGCTCGATAGGGTTCTGTGTTGCCAAAACAAAAAAAGGTTCCGTCAGCACATACGTATTTCCCGAAGCCGTTACGCGATGCTCCTGCATAGCTTCGAGCAGGGCCGCTTGCGTTTTCGGGGGCGTGCGATTAATCTCGTCAGCCAAAACAATATTTGCAAAAACCGGCCCTTTGACAAATCGAAACTGCTTAGTCCCCGTGCTGACATTTTCTTCAATCACTTCCGTTCCGGTAATATCGCTAGGCATCAGGTCGGGTGTGAACTGGATCCGGCTGAATTTGAGATCCAGCACTTTCGCCAGTGTATTAATGAGTAATGTTTTTGCGAGTCCGGGAATTCCCACGATGAGGCAATGTCCGCGCGCAAATAAGGCAATCATCAATTGATCGACGATCTGATTTTGGCCGATGATCGCTTTCCGAATCTCTGATTCGATCTTTAACCTGGATTCCTTCAGTGCGGCAACGGCATCCACATCATCCATTTTAGCAACGTTCAGATGACCTTGTTGATCGGGTGAGTTTGTTTCCTTGTCCTTTGTCTGCATGCCTGCCTCTTTTATTATGATGTCCTATTTAGCCGTTTTTTTCTCAACCGCCTCGTCGTCCGCGGAATCCCATGCGCCGTGATCATTCCACCAATGCGATGCACACGTCTGACACTGGTATAATTTTTTGCCGCCTCTGCCGGATCGTACCTCTTTTAAGAACTCGGCATGAACAGGTTGAGAAAATCTCTTCTGAAGCTGAAATTGTTCGTAGGGTTTGACGCGGCTCCACTTCCCCGATGTTGCCCCCGCAACATTCTTAAAGAACCTTACAAATGCAGAACAATGAACGCATTGAAAAATTTCCGACTGCGGGCCGGCTTCCTTCAGAACCAATTCATTTTTTGCGCGCGCGAGATACAGTGCATCCGACCAGTAGAACCGGTCTTTCGTTCGAATCATATTTAAAAATATATTTTAACAACTCGAATAAGTATAAATATTTAACCCGCAAAAATCAATAAAAAAGCCCCGTCCATCCTAGTCTGGAGCGGGGCCAAAAGATAACTTGCGTTATGTCCTAGAGTCCATCAATCTGCAAATCCCGTGCGTATTCAACATTATATTTTATGCGCAATTCGATTTTCTCTTTGGGTTTTATTTTCAGCCGCCATTCGACAATTCCATTTCCTTTTTTCTCGATTATGCCGTTAGGATGCGAGGCGGTATATTTTTCTTTGCCTTCAAATTCAGGCAGCACCGGCTCGACTTTAATTCGTTCGTCCTGAGAAATCGGAAATTGGTCCTGGATAACGATCTCTTCATCTGTTTTCTTAAAACTTTCGACGGTGATTTTGTATTCGAATGTTTTTTTCGTGGACTTACTCAGTAACCCTTTTTCGGATTTGTAATCTTTGACTTGCTCCCGTTTCACCCGAATCGCTTCATCAATGCCGAGGAACACGCTGAATTTTTCAGTTGGAATGATCGTATTGATATACGTCGTACCGACAAAGTTACTTCCGAAGAAAACATTGGCTGATCCGGCCAAAAACGGCACGTCCGTGACGTTCTCAATCGTTCCTTTTAAATAAGCCATGGCTGCCAATTTCGGCGTAGTTGAGTATGCAAATTCCGAATTCAGAGACTCGGATGAAATGGAAATTTTGTGATCAAAATTATCCGACGGTATGCTGGATGGTTTCTTCACGTTGAAGACAACCGAAGTTGAGCGCGTCTGCACGGTAGCCGTTTCCGCTTCCAACATCATGCTGGTTTCTTCTTCTTTAAATTCTTCCGCTTCCCCGCGATCTGCCGCTTTTTTGGCATAGGCTGGAGCTCCGGCGCCCATTCCCGCGGTTGACTTCATAGAGCCTAGTCCGCTGAGTTCATCCGAATAATACGGAGGGGGGGCGTAGATATTAAGATACCAGGCGCTCAGAGCCGGCATGCTTCCGGAAATATTAGGGCGCGCGGTAGAAATAGATAAGGCTACATTTTTCCAATCCTCTCCCGTTCGCTGCGAGATCATGGCGTAATAAACCAATTCAACCGTCTTATCTTCCGGCGAGACGCGCACATCATATACCGGATACCATTTTGCGCCGCCGATCACATACATCAGGTCAAAATTCATATTACCCGCTTTCGCGACGGAAACGCTCAATAGAGCTTTTTTCTTGGATAGCTTTCCATAACCGGACAGTTGACTGATCTGATTTTGTAAACTGGTCTTGCGAGAACTCAAATCGGATTTCTTTTTTTCAAGACCGCGGATCTCTTCGTTAATTTTTTCGAAATTTCCGTCGTAAAAAACGAACAATCTCGTCCACTCATCCAGGCTCGGACGAGGGCTTTCTTTTGTAATAGCTTGATTCGTTGCGTTATTTTTAATCAGATCCAAAAAATCTTTTTCTTTGGAGAGAAGCGCCTGACGGTCGGAATACACCCGCTCTTCTGCAACAAGCAACTTTAATTGCTCTTGGAGTTCTTTCAGGCGATTGGCCGGGAGTGTATCGATATACTCCGTTTCGATCTTGATATCGGTTATCTTGGCCGATGCCGTTCCGGATCCGCTTACGCGAATGGATTGATCGTTGAGGCTGACGGGCAGGTCTTTTACAACAAATTCGTAATCGCCGGGATTCAGATAGATTTCACCGCTGCGTTTGATTTCCGCGCGGTCGCTGTATACGGTTACCGCCTTAATTTCAGTAACCAGATTTTTTTGCTGCGCAATAGCCCCTCCCGACAGGAACACGCACATCAAGAGACCCATAATACCTTTCATATTTCCTCGCATGGTTTACGTCGTCAACTGTTAAAGTAAATAAAATCGTGGAAATGTGACCTTTTTTCCCTCACAAACCGAACTTGAATACGGCGGTAATAACGATAGTCGCCAAAACCACGAGCGTAATAGTAGTAAAGAGTTTCCAACTTCCCATGAGTCCCGCAAAGCGGGTCAAGTCGGCGGCCGTGGGATTTTCTTTCCTGACCAATTCGTTTGCCTTGCGGAACTTCGCCATCGCCATGTGCGAAAGGCCTGCGGCTATTAATCCCAGTGTAATCTTAATATGAACGTGCGTCCTCGGGCGAAACCATTCCGCGCCGTGAATAAAGATCAGTGACACGCCGGTAACGATGGCTAAGATCAGGCCGATATTCAAGATCGTTTTATTCATTCTTCCAATGAGATCCATCGACCAAAGTTTTGTATTGTCCGCCGTATGTCCATCCATGATATCCGACAAGAAAACATACTGGATCAAAATCGACCCAAACCACATCAGCATGCTGAAAATGTGTAATATCAATACTCCGGGTATGAGAACTTCCATGTCAACTCCTGTTAATATATTTTAGCAAACTTAATTCAATTATAAAACACACCGGAAAGATAACCGACAACTTCCTCATAGTCCCCGCTGACTTCGCCGGAAGTGTGGTAGGACAAAACTTTAGACGATGTCGCGCCCATATGTTTCGCGGCGATGATCGCAGAAACGATCGTGCCGGCGCCGCACGCCTCGCATTTCCTGTTTTGTATGTCGTCAAAGAATTTATTTTCATCAAAGTTTTCAATATCCTTGACGACGAGACCGTCCAATCGGTTTGCTTTCTCCTGTGAATAGAAATGCGAAAGGTCGCTGCTCGCAACGACCAGGCTATTTGTACCCTGAAGAACTTCTCCCAAAATTTCGCCTAACCGAAAACAAGTTTCATGATCTTGCGTTCCGATAACGATAGGCACCAGATTAAAATCCTTTAGGATAACCTGAAGAAACGGCAATTGCACTTCGAGCGCGTGTTCATCCCGGTGCCCCATTTCTGTTGCCTTGATCAAAGGCGCGTACCGGAGCAATTGATCGCATGTTTTTTTGTCAACAGGTACCGCGCCTAAAGGCGTCATATAGTCGCCGGTGTAAACGGAAGCGCCTTGGAAATAATCACGATGACTTGGCGCCAAGACCGCCACGGTATCGTACGATAAATCGGCCAATTGATTATATGCCTCAGCAGCAACGTAGCCCGAATACATATAACCTGCATGCGGCGCAACGATTCCGAAGACCTTTCCGGAAACGCGTTTTGATGTAACGTTGGCAAACATATTATCCAGATCGGATTGCAGTTTGTTTTTTTCTCGGGGATAAAACATGCCGGCTACAGCAGGCTTACGCGGGCTGAACGACGTTTTTTCAGATAGACTTGACATACGATTGCCTTTCCATTTCTATTCTTTGATAGGCAAGTTATATTTTTCTGCTTTGCGGTAAATGGTCGCGCGTCCGATATTCAGCTTTCGCGCCACTTCGGACACATTGCCGTCGCAATCGGCAAACGCTTTTTTCATGACTTTCTCTTCCACGCGCTCCACCACCTCATCCATGGTTCCGCTCAAGTCGATATATCCATCGCGGCTCGACTGAACTCTACTCAACCCCAGCGTCTTGATCGTCTGAGGAAGGTCATCCAGTGTAATCTCGTCGCCTGATGCAAGCACTACCGCTCTTTCAAACGTATTTTCAAGTTCCCGCACATTCCCGGGCCAATGATAACTCAAGAGAATTTCCAACGCATCTTTGGCGATAGAAGTAAGACTGTTTTTCTTTTCTCTTTTCTTGAACTTTTCCAGAAAGTGAGCAGACAGTAGAGGAATATCTTCCTTTCTGTCGCGCAGCGACGGCATGACTATGGGAAATACGCTTAAACGGTAATAGAGATCTTCACGAAATTTATTCTCTTTCACTGCTTCTTCCAGATTACGATTGGTAGCGGAAACAATTCGGATATCGACGTGAATCAATTCGCTTCCGCCGATGCGCGTAAATTCGCGCTCCTGAATCACACGAATGAGTTTGGCCTGCGTCGCCGCCGTCATTTCCCCTATTTCATCCAGAAAAATCGTTCCTCCATTCGCTTGTTCGAATTTTCCTGACCTGCGCTCCGTAGCGCCTGTGAAAGAGCCCTTTTCATGGCCGAATAATTCGCTTTCCAACAGACTTTCCGGCAGGGCCGCGCAATTGACCGCAACAAATGGCTTGACCGATCTGGCGGGCGTGCGGTTGTGAATCTCTCTCGCAACCAATTCCTTACCCGTGCCGCTCTCACCCATGATCAATACCGTCACATTACTGCTTGAAGTAATTTTAGTTAGCGCCGAATACACTTCCTGCATCTTACCGCTCCGCCCTATAATACTTCCGAAGTCGCGAACCTGATAAAGCTCCGAACGCAGGCGGTTCAATTCCTGCGACATGGAACGCAATACGATGGCGTTACGAACGGAAACTTTAAGGCGATTGGAGTCAAACGGTTTTGTTACGAAATCATAGGCTCCGATCTTCATCGATTCCACGGCTGATTCGATCGTACCGTGCGCGCTCATCATGACAATCGGGATGTCTGGATAAAATTTCCGGATGCGTTCCATAACGGCGATCCCGTCCATACCCGGAATGCGAAGATCAAGTAAAACCACATCCGGCGATTCCTTTTCGATCATATCAAAACATTCGTTGCCGTCGGTCGCGCTGTAAATGCGGTAGTCCTCATTCTCAAGATAAGCCTGGATCAAACGAAGGATATTTTTGTCGTCATCTACGGCAAGAATTTTCTTTTTCTCTTCGGAAAGTTTTTCCATAACTCTACCTTAGGATCGACTTGGTTTTGTTGTTACGGATAATGTGAGGAATTTTAATCATATTCTCAAATTGAATTTGCGAATCCAGAGTAAATTCTGATGTAATGAAATAAGCGGTTTCCCGGTATTTTTCCGGAAGCCATTCCGGTTTTAATTTCACAACATCCTTCTGCGTTGTCAATATAATATAATCTGTAGAATTTTCTTCAGGAATTAATCTCAACATCTTCTCCAGGTCGTTCTTCGTGTACCAATGATGATCCTGAAACTCAATGGCTCGTACGACCTGCGCATGGCAGCGAGAACATAATTCCGTGATTGCGCTGCGCAAAGACGTATTATAACCTAATGCGGAAAACAGAAGAATTTTTTTTTGTGTCAGCGTAATTAACGGGAATTCAACGCCGTCAAACCATCTCTGCAGCGCCGCAGGAAAATAATGTGAAATATACGCTTGCCTCTGCCATCGGTTTGATAATTGTTTTTCGTCAGTTCCATCCGGCGATTTAGTTATTATCAGCGCATCGGCGCGTTTCATATTACTTTTGAATTCACGTAACCTTCCGGACGGCAACGTTATGAATGGATATGCCGATTCAAAATAATCCTGTGCAATGAATTCAATCGATTTTTCAATTTTACGGTATTGGAACGCATCATCTAAAATGATGACATCAACGTCAAATGTGTTTTGTAAAATGCGAACGGCGTAAATACGGTCCGATCCTGAAATAACCGGAATACGAAGATTAGATTTTTGGAAATTGACTGCCATAAGGTAAGCTTCATCTCCCGCGTTATAAACGTCGGTCAGATGATTTTTTCCGTCCGAAACTACCGCCGTTCCTGTGCTCTTTTTTCCGTAACCGTTGGATACAACGCCAACCTTTAACCCTCGCCGCGCCAGAAGTTCAGCAAGAAATTCCACCAGCGGCGTTTTCCCCGATCCGCCGACGGACAGGCTTCCAACGCCAATAATGTAAGTGTTACAACGCAAGGATTTAAAAATCCGGAAATCGTATAACTTGTTCCGAAATTGCGCCGCTATCCCAAACAGTAACGAAAGTGGAAAGAAAATAATATGCGAAATAAATCTAACGAAGGGATTGCTCCATTCGACTATGGCTTTGATTACCATGGAGGCTTAATTCCAATTTATTTTGTAATTCGGTCATTTCAATTTCTGACGTATTTCGGTTTACCGGCAACGGATCAGAAATTATCATTTCGCATCCGGAAAAGGGTTTAGGCAATAACGCCCTATCCCAGCTGTTTAATTGCCAGTGACTGCCGTATTTGACATGGATGGCGATCAGCGGCTTTTCGGAAAAACGAGCCACATGCAAAGCGCCGGGTTTTATAATCTCGGGAGGGCCTTTCGGACCGTCCGGCGTGATCAAGATGATCTGATCCGCTTTCAAGCTTCTCTCCAATTGCAGCAACGACGAAAAACCGCCTTCGGTGCTGGAGCCTTCAACAATATTGAAATGAAATGCCTTTAGCAGAGACTGCAACATTTTTCCGTCTTGACTTCCGCTCACTAAGGCGGTAATCGAACTTGTCTTGCTAAAACGTGAAAGGTAAGCAATTACAGCAAATATGTTCCGATGCCAGAATATCAAAATCACGTTTTTTGGAATTTTTTCAATGGAATTCCTAAAACGGAGAGTCCGAAACCATAAAAAAATAACAACGGGAGCCGTTATTTTGACAAACCATGTTAAAAAAAAACGCTTCACGAAAAAAATATACAAAAGAAAACAGATGCATCAAAAAGCTTTTTAAACCAATCAAATCGCTTGACTTTTAGATTTAATATCTATATTATTCGCCACCTTAAACCGCGGGGTGGAGCAGCCTGGTAGCTCGTCGGGCTCATAACCCGAAGGTCGTAGGTTCAAATCCTGCCCCCGCTACTAAATATATCTCTGGCGGGTTAGCTCAGCTGGTAGAGCAGCGGAATCATAATCCGCGTGTCGGCGGTTCAAGCCCGTCACCCGCTACCAAAATTGTAAACCCCTCGAATTCGAGGGGTTTTTTATTTAAAGCTATTCGCTTCCAAATTTATTAATACCGCTACATGTCGTCCGCGGTCGGGCCGTACATTCCAGGAACTTTTGCATCCAGCATTCGCAATACTACGCCGATCTGTGCGCGGTGATGTATCTCATGGCAAATATATCCGCTTAACAATTCGAACCCCGTTGGTTCCCACACTATTTTACCCCCCATTTCAAATGGATATTTCATATTGAGCTGGGCCTCGGTGAACTTTTTGGCTTTGTTTAGTAATTCACCCGTTGCTGACGTATAATTTGCCGTCAACTCTGCCGTTGATGCCAAAACCGGCATAGGCTCGCTCATCACCAATTTTCCGGTCTCGATGGTAGCCGTCAGATCACGAACCGAGCCGGCAAGATGCATGGCTAACTCACCGGCGGTTCTCAACTTTGAGTGAATTTTTTTTCCGAGTTTGTCGTTCGGTATTGCCTGTATCATGCGCTCAGAACTTTTTGATTCAGTTTCATACCAATGGATAATCCCCATTAATCGAGGGTTCATTGTAGCTCCTTTTTTTCATGTTACATTGGGCGTGTTTGTAAATCTATTACGGAATACCATTCAAATAGGTTACGCTTTTTAATGATCACATTTCTGAATGAGACAGTAGAGACCGTCTTTTATTTACATTATAATACGTGCTTGACTCATGAATGGAAAGGATAGGTTCAGCTTGAGCGGAGTCGAGGGTTGATTTTACTCTATGCCATGCCTCTCAACCTGATATTCAATTAGTAGTCTCATGAAATCACGGTCATATTCACTTGCAGTATGAATATTAAATTAATATGTTCTTATAGAAAGAAAGCGAACATGGATCCAATTTCAAGCAATGGACGTATTCTGATCATGGATGATGATGAATATATTCTGGAAATTATCAGCCGTATGGCCGACAGCATTGGATTTGAACCGGTTTCATGTAAAGATGTACCATCCACCATTGCGACTTATCGCTCGTATAAAGAAAACGGAAAACCGTTTGCCGCCGTAATTATGGACTTGACTATATCGGGACGCATTTGCGGCCCTGAGGCCATCAAGTTGATTCTCGATTGCGACCCGAAAGCGAAAGTGATATTGTCCAGCGGCTATTTAGACGATCCGATCGTTTCCAACTATACGAGTTACGGTTTTGCCGGCGTTTTACCTAAACCGTATGGTATCGACGACCTTTCGAAAGTTTTGCAGGATGTGATGAACCTCGGCTAAAACGCTGTTTTGATTTGCAGCATTAAGGAAACAATTAGCTGTGTTCAATCCAATTACAAAAAAATAGGTTACAGCTTCGTTGCCTTCAACATCATAATTTAACCAAAGGAGTTCAATATGTTTTTCATTTTCTCCCTTATCATCGCTGTCCTCGCACTTTTTGTGTGGTGGAACGCGCGCCGTCAGGCTGACAGCAATATTGTATCCCATAATGTAGCAAAAGTGAGCCCGCTAGTTGCATTCGCATTTGGAATTCTGTCGCTGGTACAATGTTTGACGCAGATTCCCGCCGGCCACGTCGGCGTCATCGATTTTTTCGGCATTGTATCCGACCGCATCCTGCCGTCCGGGATAAATATGGTAAACCCTCTAGCCCGTATCGTCAAGTATTCCATACAGACAAAGGAACACAAAGAAACAATGCAGGTGCTTTCAGTTGAGGGACTCACTATCGGATTGGAAGTCAGCGCTTTGTATCGCCTGAATCCCGACTCTGCCGCTCGTGTATATAAAACCATCTCCGGTGGAGATTATGAGAATATTATACTTATTCCGCAGTTTCGTTCTATTTGCCGCTCGGTCACAGCCAGTTTTCAGGCCAGCGCATTGTATTCAAGCCAGAGAGAAAGACTCGGGACCATGATCCAGGAGGAACTGGCCAAAACTATAGCTTCGCGCGGCGTTTCCATTGAAAATACGCCGATACGCAACGTCGCCCTCCCATCACAACTGACGGAAGCCATTGAACAAAAACAGAAAGCCGACCAGGAAAGTCAGCGGATGGAATTCATTTTGACAAAAGAAAAACAGGAAGCGGACCGAAAAAGAATTGAGGCGAAAGGTATTGCCGATTTTCAGAACATTGTGGCCGCAGGGATCAGCGAAAATTTATTACGATGGAAAGGAATTGAAGCAACGGAGAAACTGGCGAATTCTGCCAATGCAAAAGTTGTGATCGTTGGCGGCGGTAAAGACGGCCTGCCGATCATTCTGGATACTAAATAACGTGTAACTGGGATCTTATCGATTTATTAGGGTTTTTCAAATTGAATTTCATGATTGCGACGATCTGTTATTGTGCGCAATAATATTTTTGGCTGTCAGCGTAACCCATCTCCCGCAAATTTCGCAGAGTAACGCAGAAATAGGATCTGCGTACATTTGCGCTATCTGCGGGAAGAATTTGGTATGCCGGGTAGTTGTTAATTTTTAAAAAATGCGGACTATCAGGACACGGCTTGCTTTTCCGGGATTACGCGCAGCATAGGAGACGATTTTACAGTTTTTTTCTTCAGCTCCGGTTCCGGGATAAATCGCCAAACCAGAAATGCCATGAGCAATACGGAAGCGGCTCCGAAAAATGTATTGCTGGCAAAACCGAGCCCGGTATAAATGATTCCTGCCGCCGCGCCGCCTAGTCCCAGCCCGATCTGACCCAACGCGATCGTCAGGCTCATCATCGCCCCGCGCTGTTCATCAGGTACGATCTCCGATACCAAAGCCTGAAACGGGCTGATCCGGGCCGCAACAAACATCATGATCAAAAGAAATAAAATATAGCTCATCCAAAAAGATGATAAAACTGCCGTCGTGAGAATCATGACTACGGCAAGGCCGAGACAAGACGTGATGATAATTACCTTACGGCCGATGCGATCAGAAAGGCGGCCGGCATTCGGGCCGGTAATAACCGAGGCGATACCTCCCACGAAAAAAAGCGACGCGATCTCGTGCCCGCTCACTCCGAATATTCCCGTAAGCCATGTTGGCAGATAAACGACGTACAGGGAAAACCCCGCATACATTACTCCGTAAATCGCGGCAGTGGCTGCGATTTGTGGTGTTCGAATCATCGTTAAATATTTTTTGAGTACCGTTGTGACCGTCAATGCGCCGTTATGCCTCTGAACAGCCGGCTGCGGCACCACCAGCCAGATCAGCAGAAACGCAGCTAACATCGTGATGGCAAAAAGCGAGAACGGGCCGTATACGCCATACCATTCTGCTAATACGGTTCCCATAGGAACGCCCATGATCTGCCCAGCCGCAATGCCCGTCGCGATCCAGCCATTGGCCCATCCCCTGCGCTCATACGGAAAATAATCGCCGACATAAGAAACCGACGCGCCGCTGAGTATACCGCCTGCAGCGCCGGCAACCGCGCGAACCGTGAGGAAAGAATAATAATCAAAAGCGAGATTATGCAATGCTAACGCGCATGCCATCGCGCCCGTACCGAAAAGCAGAATACGCCGACGTCCAACTTTATCGGAGATAGGCCCCATTACCAAGGCAAAGATTCCGAGCATCAGCGCATACGATGTGACGAGCGTACCCTGAATGGCAATGTCGATATTCAATTGTTTACCGATTTGCGGTAATATCGGCGCGATAATCATGAGCTGGCTGCTTGCGGAAAACATTAACAGCCATAAAGAGGCAATCACGAGATTGTCGTTGGATTTTTGCGTTAACATGGGTTCATTTATATTATTCAAACGAATTCTTTAACTGGCGGATTAATTTTAACAAGCCGGTAGTAACTTACGGAATTATCGGCAGCATGTTTCTTATTTTTTCGGGAATCACCCGAATGGGTCAGATCAAAAATTTAAATCTTCCCTGCCATGTCAACTAACGTATGTACCGTCTTCCAATTCCTTGTCGTAGCCGTAACTTTGAGTCTACTTTCAAAGAACTTATTCGATAATTTGGTTTCGCCATACGACTGTGGGCAATGTAAAAAAACTTCTTTATCGATAATTACGAATTGATCGGGTGAAAAGTCGATTTTTTTTATACTTTCCAGATTTATTTCCTCCGGAGCGTCGGATAAAAAGGTCACATGCAGTTTGTCGACGTCGATCTTTTTGTCTTTTACAAACGGGTTGGATGCCATCGCTTTTTTCATTTCATCGGCCGTTCTAACAATGACCGGAACGTCAAATTTATATTTCTTCGATATCGCTTGCTCTATTTTCCTGGCCAGGTCCGCGCCGGCTGTTTTTTTATCAGCCCGGAAAACCACATTCCCGCTTTGAATGTACGTGGTCACGTCCGTGAATTTGAGTGTTTCGTACAAAACTTTCAAATCCGCCATCAGGATCTTTTTCTGCCCGCTGACATTGATGCCGCGGAGAATTGAAATGTAGGTGGTCGTCATTTAACCAAATCCTCGGCTATGAAGATCGCGTTCTTATTTAGATCAAAAAAACCAAACTCGTTGGTGTTCCATGCGGTTCCTGATTTGAAAGCTTCTGTAGTAACGGTACCGCGGCGAACAAATTCCTCAAAAAGCGGCCGCAGGTTCTTCACAAAAATTCTAATGACCGATCCGCCCGGTAAAGGGT
>JAEUSJ010000063.1:0-2517 GCA_016788215.1 bacterium
GCCGACGCTCCGATTCGGTTGGATTGTATCGGCGGGGAATGCGGGCTGTGTTGTGAAGTTCTGGGCGGCGGCGTCGTAGTGACGGAAGAAGAGGCTTTAAAAATCGGCGAGCCATCAATCGTTCGTTCCGGCAAGGGAATTAAACTAAAATCAAACGGTTTTGCCTGCGCGCTTTTAAAAGATAAAGCCTGTTCGTGCTATTCAGTGCGGCCGCAAGGATGCCGGGAATATCCGTGGTATCAGATCGACGGGCAATTGTATTATGATTCGGGTTGTCCGGGAATGAAAAGCGACCGCGATGAAAGGCCGTCTATTGACACGATAAAATCAATCGATCATTATCTGCCGGGAATACCGAAATTTTTATTGAGAATAACAAAAAAGATTTTGCTTCATTAAAAAGCGTGCGTTGCACGTAAGGTTGATCTCATGTCCCGTTACAAACTAATTATCGAATACGAAGGCACACGCTACAGCGGCTGGCAGGCGCAGAAAGAAGCGCGCACCGTTCAAGGCGAGATCATCACCGCGGTTGAAAAGGCGTTGAACACAAATGAATTCGAATTGTATGCCTCCGGAAGAACGGACGGCGGCGTGCATGCGATCAGGCAAGTGGCGCATCTGGAGGCGCCCACAAAACTGGAGCCGTTTAAACTGCGAATTCAGATCAATGACGCCCTGCCTGCCGACATACATATTCTGGAAATTGAAAAAGCAGATCCCAAGTTTCACGCGCGCCATGACGCCGTTGCGCGTAGTTATGTGTATCAGATCTCACGCCGACGAAGCGCGTTCGGAAAACGATTTGTTTGGTGGATCAAGGATGAATTGAATATCCGGAAAATGCAGGATGCGGCGAAATTATTTGTCGGGCTGAAAAATTTTCAATCTTTTGCACCGGACGAAATGGAAAGCAAATCTTCCAAAGTTATGATCGAGAGTATTTTGGTCAAAGAAAGCGGAGCTCTAATCCTCATTCGAATAGTTGGATCGCATTTTTTATGGAAGATGGTCCGGCAAATGGTGGGCGTCATGGCGGAAGTGGGCCGCGGAAAAATGACGTCAAAAGACATTCAACAATTTCTCCAGTCGAAATCCGATATTCCTGCGCGATTTACCGCGCCGCCGTCGGGGTTATTTCTGGAACGAGTGTATTACAAAGACGACAAAAGGCTGGATGTTTTGGAGCCGTTTCTGAAGATAGAATAGATAAGAAATCAAAACTCAAATTTCAGAACCCAAACAATTCACAAATTCCAAACAGTTATAATATCAGGTAATTCTAACTTATTTGAATTTGGAAATTATTTGAGATTTGTGTTTTGTGATCTGGAATTTTACTTTTACTTAGAGCAAAGTTTTCAATTTCTCATATCCCGCTCGACTTATATTTAATTTCGTTCCGTCTTTAAGAATCACAATCCGGCTGTCTTTTGCATAAAGTTCGATCTTCGCCATGCGGTCGATATTGAGTATATACGAACGGTGAATCCGAATGAATTTTTTATGATCCAAAGCTTCTTCCAATTCAGATAAACGCTGTTGTTTTAAAAACGATTTTGCGCCTGCCTGAATCCTGATATAATCATCCTGCGCCTCCACATAATCAATTGTTTCCGCCGGCAGAACGTGCACCTGTGATCCTTCACGTACTAGAACACGTTCCTGAATGCGATCCGTCGATTGTGCCGCATAGGATATCGCGTGAAAGTTTCCATACTTTTTCGCAGCGACATCCCGAAGAGCGTGTTCCAGCGCCTCGTCGAATCGCTGATGGCTGAATGGCTTAAGCAGATAATCCACGGCATGAACTTCAAACGCCTTTAATGCATATTGATCGAACGCCGTTATAAAAATGACCGCCATGTTTTTATCAACGAGTTCCAACACTTCAAATCCGTTTAGTTTCGGCATTTGTATATCAAGAAATACAAGGTCGGGGTTCTGTTCCGCAATTTCTTTCACGGCATCGAAACCGTTGGCACATTCACCGATGATCTCGATGTCCGGATGCGAGTCGAGATATTCACGCACAACTTGCCGTGAAAGCGGCTCATCGTCCACGATCAACGCCCGAATTATTTTTTTCTTCGTCATATTTCCTCCGCCGGTAAAAATATCTCTACTTTAAACCGCACATCTGTTACGATAATATCCATTCGCGCTTCATCGGCATAGGATGTAGTTAATCTTTTTTTAACATTTTCCAAACCAAGACGGGTGCCCGCCTTTATGTGTGCTTTCTTATCAACCGGATTTTCAATAGAAATTCTCACTCGGCTTCCCAGCCGTTTTGTCTGTATTACGATCGCGCCTCCTTGAACCAGATTGGCTATGCCGTGTTTGATAGCATTCTCAATGAGCGGCTGTAATATCAGTGGCGGCACAAATAAGGAACTGCATGCAGGATCGCAATCATAGGCCACCTGAAGGCGTTCCGCAAAACGCGTTTTTTCGATATCGAGGAAATTAGATCCTAACTCAATTTCCTCACCTAATGTGATTTTATTTTTTGTT
>JAEUSJ010000063.1:2613-16288 GCA_016788215.1 bacterium
GAAACGGATAGGATATAAAGAACGACCCCAACTCCAAATAATATAGTTATCAGCGCATCGGATAATTCTGGTTGCGTATTTGTCGCTACAATTTGATTTAACAACCAATACCACCACTTACTGAAAAGGATCCATATCGCACTCGAAACTATGGAAACGAAGACAAACACGAGTATGAGTTGGAATAATTTTCCACGGTTCAGCGGAAAGGCACGGCACAAATAGTAGGCGGAAAGACCGACAAAAGCATACAGCAGCGTAACGGGCACCGAAAACGACAAGGCAAATATCCAATCAAATCGGTCGGACAAGACCGCAAGCGCGGTGATCAGAAATCCGAGTATAAGCCATGCAACCAGGTACAGCCCGAGTTTTTCTCTATGCGCGAGAATCGGATGCATACAATATCTTTTTCAAAAAATTGGAATTTTTCATATCTGATTTTCAGTCCAGGGCTCTTAACGCCTTTTTGCGTCTTTGGACAAAAAAATAAGCGACAGTTTTAATTCTTTATCTCCACGCCGCCCATGATCGCGTACCCTTTGATGACCAATCGTTTGCTTTGGGAATCTGCCGGCTGTACAGTTTTGTCATCAATTCCACCTAAAATCGGAATACCGTTTAATATCACATTCCAGTCGGGCGGCACTTTGATGTCGATCCCGCCCCAGAACGCAAACACATTGAGTATGGCTTCGCCGTTGATCGACGCCTGCCGAAGATCCATCTCCACTCCGCCCATCACGGCTGTAACTTCACCGCCGCGAAAATCCTGAGATATATTTTTGATATGATTTCCTCCCATGAACGTAACAACGTTAACCGTTGACTCATCATGATTCATAATGCGGCTAGCTCCCAAAACGGCGCCATGCTGATGACGAGTCCAAGCCTTTAATAAAAAACTGATGCCGACAATGATTAAAAATATAGGCCACCACTGATGCAGGCTAAAATGCATGATCCCCAACCGGCTCAACGTCATCATCGTTCCGACAAAAATAAACACACCGCCTACAAACCAGCTTGACGGGTTTCGTGATTGGCTGATTTTTAAAATTCCGAACAAAATAAAAAGAACAGGCCATAAGCGGATGATCCTGCCGGCATCAATCACGTTCAAATTATCGAAAAGAAATAAAAAGCCCAGTATCATAATTGCGGCGCCGATCATCAACTGAGGTGAAAAACGAAACGATTGGTTATCCATATTAATTCTCCTTTAAACAATATTTTTCTGATCCCTTTAAAAAACTTTTTACCACGAGAGAAATGCCCCACGCAATAACCAGCATGGGCCACGTGTCGCTAAATTCCAGATCCCACACATGTTCGATCGAAACATATAGCCATAACCCGACGAAAACAAGCCAAAAACCTTTCAACACGACGCGCGGTTGAGAGATCTGAACCAACTTGTTAATTCCGAAGAGAACAATTAGAAACGGCCAATATCTCCAGATCGAACCGACCTCAAGGAGATCGGATCGATCCAAAAAAAGCGCGATACCCGCAACAATGAAGAGCAGGCCGAACAAAATGTGCGACCGAAAATGATGCGATGAAAACTCTTTCATATAAACCTCCAATGATTAATTCTTAAGCACACTGCAAGATACAGCGTTTCGTATAAAATGTTCCTGGCTTTTCGGTAGATGGAGATTTTATATCGGTAAGCGGAGTTAAAAAACAAAAACCCGGCAATGGACCGGGTTTTTGATACTCACAATACAACTCAGACGGTAACAAATACTGTTTTTTAGTGAACTGCTTTCATGACACCATATGTCGTGTTGAGATCGCGCGGAATATCGGTCATCTTTGCAAGATCGGCTTTTATGTCATCCGTCAATTTTCCGTATTTTTCAAGAAAATTTTTCGCGCCTTCGTAATTGCCTTCCGCTTCGATTTCAAGAAGAACTTTGCCCAGCGCGGCAACGCCGGACTGGAACTTTTCAAAATTGATCGTCCAATATCCGTTCGCATCTCTTGCTACGGCGCCTTGCTCCTTCAAAAAGACCATCTGGGCAATATTTGCTTTCCCGTGCGCTTCTTCGGCGCCAAATCGAATGGAACGGAATAATCCAACGAGGTAGGTAACGTAATGACGCTTCATTGCCTCCTCGTCATACATGCCCTGGCGTTTAAAATAGTCCATGTTATAAATTCCCAATACGTCCGCCTTAGCTTCTTCGATGGCAGAATGCAAATCTGTCAACGCTTTGCGAACGTCCAGCTTATCGTTTCCGTAAACATAACTTCTGCCCAAGGTATGCGAAACTTCATGCATCGTTACAAACGTGGTGAACGAATGCGGGTCGATATATTTGCGAAAATCTTCCGCAACTATTTTTTCGCCGATCGGTTTGACGATCTTCTCAAATTTCGCTTCCATCAAATTTTTGTACATCTGTTTCTTCCCGCCGTATTCATCATGAACCTTCGGATCGTTGGGAAGCGAGGCCGCGATGGTTTTTATGCCTTTCTGGAAATCACCGCCGAAATACGCGATATTCACCACTTCCAACACGTTCGCTTTACCGGCTGAGGAACGGATATATTCTTTTTTCTGAGGTAAATTCTGCTCAAGAGCATCGAGATGCGACTGGAAGATCTGGAGTTCTTTTGTCCCTTCAGGATCTTTTATCATCACGGCCGCTTCGTACGCGGCTTTGTAGTTAAACATGTTATCTTCGTAATTTTCGATGGGCCCGATGACCACGTCTATATTATTGTCCTTCAATTTCATCCACAACACATCGGATTCATAATAATCATCGGTCAATATTGCCCGCGCGCGCGCCGCGAGGTATTTTTTGAGTGATTCGTTGTCAGCCAGGTCCGATGCTTTCTGAAGTAACGCGCTCATGGCTTCAAGTTCCGCTTTGTACATTTGATGATATGGAACCGCTTTCAACTTCCCGTTTTCGCGCACAACGACCGTGTACAGGCCGGTAAGCTCTTTCTCTTCTTTTGGATTGGCCTTAATGTATTTTTCAAATTCTTCTTTGGTCATATCCGCGGGATAGAAAGCGGCGCCGTCCGGATGGCCTTGCGGGCCGTCACCAATAAATCGTTTGCGGTCTTCCCGATCGTAGGGCCCGTAATTGATCATGACAAATTCCAAAGCTTCTTTGGAAGCCTTATCCGTTTTAGATTTCAGCATATCACGGACAGCGGCAGCGTCATAGGCCGTCTGTTTCCAGAATATCTCATCGGCAATTTCGCCTGCTTTCACCAGCGTATTGACCAATTCTTTTTCTCTAGGCGAGAGGTGATCCATTTTTACATTAATTTCAATTTTCGCATACGCATCGATCTTCTTCTGAAGCTCGCTTTTCTCTTCCATCGGTTTTTCCTTAGGCTTCTGACAACCGGCTACGGCAATCAGTAGAACAATTATAAAATACTTCATGTCGGTCTCCTGTTTTTACTTTGCATTTTTATCCCGTAGATCTCGCCGATCCCCGCAGAACGTTTTCTGCGTTAATTTGCGGTATCTGCGGGAGATTAAAAAGATGAATTTTCCAACCTATTCTTGACGCCTTGGCAAAAAATTATTTTTTCGGATAGTCCGGCGCTTTGGGTAATTCCTGCGGATGCTGTTTCAATTCATCCTGGATTACCTCGATCGCCTTGTTGAGCTGTTCATCCGTACCGGCGTATTCCTTGGCGGGATCGTTATCTACATAAACATCCGGATCCACGCCATAACCTTCAATGATCCACTCTTTGCCGTCGCTTCCGTAACGAGAGAATTCCGGGCGATTCAAATAGCCGCCGTCCGCCAGCGGAAGAGAGCCGCGGATACCCACAACCCCGCCCCAACTGCGTTTCCCAATGAGTTTGCCTAATTTCATTTTTTTAAAACGATACGGAAACAAATCTCCGTCGGAAGCCGAAAACTCATTGAGCAGGCAGACCATCGGACCAAGAATCATCGCGTTCGGGTCGGGCGTGATCGACAGATTTCTGGCGGAACTGACCATCACAAGCTCTCGACGCAGCCGTTCGATCAGCATCGGGGAAACATTGCCGCCGCCGTTACCGCGAACGTCAATGATGAGCGCTTTTTTGCGAAGCTGCGGATAAAAATGTTTGACAAACTCATTCAAACCTTCAACACCCATGTTTGGAACGTGGATATATCCGACCTTTCCGCCGGTTGCTTTGGCAACTTTGTCGATATTGGTCTGAACCCATTTGTAATAATACAAATTTGATTCGTCGCCGATCGGCGTGATGGATACTTCACGCGCGCCCGTATCCGTTGCCTTGGAATTAACCTTCAAAATCACTTGTTTATCTGCGGTATTCACCAGCGCTTCGTAAATATTATTCATCTGGTTTGTCGGCTGGCCGTTAACTGCAATAACGTATTCGCCTTCATTGACGTTGACGCCAACTTCGGTAAACGGCGAGCGGGTTGTCTTATCCCAATTCTGTCCGTTGAGGATTTTCGTAATACGATAATATTTTGTAACAGGGTCCCTTTCCAACATAGCCCCCAGAAGACCAAGTGGAATTCGTTTCGCCTGCGGGCGGTCGCCGCCGCCGACGTAAGCGTGGCCGATATTAAGCTCCCCTATCATCTCTCCAATAACGTACGTCAAATCGTTCCGATGATTTACATACGACACGAGCGGCGCATATTTGTTGCGAACTCCTTCCCAGTCCACGCCATGCAGGTTCGGATCATAAAGGAAATCGCGCATTTGCCGCCAGCATTCATTATAGATCTGAACCCATTCGGCGTGACGGTCCAGTTTCATTTCCATGCCTGAGGTGTTTATTTTGTCTTTTATTTCAATTTTTCCCTTTGGAAGGTCGATGATGGCGTGGCTGCCGCTTTGGGAAACGATCATTTTTTTGTTATCTGTAGAAATCTCATATCCGTCAATTTGACCCAGTTCCGATTCTTTCTGTTCTTTCAGATCATACATTAGGAGAATGTTTTTCTCGTCTTTGCTGCTCTTCCGATTGTAATAGACTTTGTCATCGACACAGGCAAGATTAAAATAATTAGCGGATGAAATTGGCAAGCCTATGATTCGCGACTTAATTCCATCCATATCCACTTTCACAACCACTTCTTTTTTATCGGATTTTGACGGCTCGTCTTTTTTGGCGTCTTTGGATTCGGCCTTTGTTTCCTCTTTTTTTATTTCCACTTCATCGTTTTTCAGCTTAAACGGCGAATCGGTATCTTTCGAAAGAGTCACGAAATATACGCGTTCCATATCCTGATACGCGTGGTTCCACTCCGTCTGACTATAAATTGGATTAAAATCCCGGCTGGATGCAAAGAACAGATACTTGCCGTCACTGCTGAACGCCGGACTATTCGCGTCATACCAACCGTCCGTCACATCGAACGATTTTTTCTGATCCAGAGAATAAACATAAATCTTATTCATGCCTTCTTCTTCCGGTTTGCCGTACGTTATCCACTTACTGTCAGGCGACCAACCGTATTGTGTAATTTCCCATGCGGAGGCTTTTTCAACTTCCGTGATCGTCTTAGTATTCACGTCCACAAAACGAAGGCGGAGTTTTTTGTCACCCCAGAGAATTTTTTTGCTGTCCGGCGACCAGTAAATTTGATAATAATACGTGTCTGCGCCTTTGGTGATCTGCGTGGGTTTAGCGCTTCCATCCTGCGGAACAACCCATATCTCATTTTCGCCGGACTGATCGGAAATAAATGCGATCCATTTTCCGTCCGGCGACCACTTTGAATTTCGTTCGTGCACGCCGGAAGTTTGAGTCAGGTTTCGGGTAATTCCGTTTTTTGCCGGAACGGTGAACACATCGCCGCGTGCGCCGAACAATGCGCGTTTGCCATCGGGCGAAATTTCATAATTGCTGATGTTTCTGCTCACATTGATCAGGCCGCCGCGCCCGGTCGTAAAATCTTCCTTGACCTGAATAGGAACTCTCACGGCTTTTTCACTTGCCAGATCAAAACGAAATATAAATCCGCCATTTTCGAAAACAATGGCGTCTTTGCCGAGAGAGGGAAATTTGATGTCGAAATCGGAAAAGAATGTATGCTGTTTAGTTTCTTTCGTTCCCAGATCATATGAATACAGATTCATTCGCTTATTCGCATCACGATCCGACAAAAAATAGATCTTGTTCCCGTACCACATGGGAATAATATCCTGCGCGTCATTGTTGGTGATGTTCTCTATCTTTTTTGAATCAAAATCATAAATCCAAATATCGTCCGCCATGCCGCCGCGATAACGTTTCCACGTGCGGAATTCCCGGAATACACGATTGTAGGCCATTTTCTTATCATCGGATGAAAACGAACAAAATCCGCCGCGCGGCAGCGGCAGCTCGCTCACCGGGCTTGCGTCGACATTAACCGAGTACAATTGTCCGATAAAATCGTTGTAAGAAGTCATGCGTGAACGAAATACGATATCCGGTGTTTTATTTTTCCACGTCATAACCAAGTTATTAGGGCCCATACGATCCGATACATCGTCGCGGCCCAGCGTAGCGGTGACGGTCAGGCGTTTGGGAATACCGCCGCCAGCCGGCATGAGGTACACTTCCGTATTGCCGTCATACTGGCCTGTAAACGCCAATGATTCTCCGTCCGGAGAAAAACGCGGGAACATTTCGTAACCTTCGTGATTCGTCAGTTTTCGCGCAATACCGCCGTCGATACCGACGGTATATAAATCACCGGCGTACGAAAATACGATTTGCTTTCCGTTAGTCGCAGGAAATCTCAGCAGACGGGCTTCTTCCTGTGAATACAGTGTGTTTAGAAACACAAGTCCAAGAAACAAGAGTAATAAGTTTTTCATGATACCCTCTCGAAATTATAGAATGATTGACAAGTTTAATAGACGGGTCAAGACGGGATAATATACGAAATTGAGTGAAAAAGTTACAACAATTTAAGAGGAGAAAATGTTGGATGTTTATGCGGGTAACCCAATTGGGTTAGTTCGTCTTTTATCTTAAATTTTTCCTGCGATTCCTGATATAATCCACGAATATATACTGTCCCAAATCGTTCAGGCCGGCATAAAAAGCCCGCCCTTTGTTGGTTTTGGTTAGCGTATCAACAAATCGCGTTAAATAGGGATCGTCCGCGATCATAAAAGTTGAAATGACCACGCCGTCTTTGCGGCATTGGGCGGCCTCATGCAGCGTTTGATTGATGATCTTCCGATCCAGTCCGTACGGATTCTTATACAAAACGCCTTCCTCGCGTATGCACGACGGTTTCCCGTCCGTGATCATAAAAATCTGTTTGTTTTTATTACGATGTTTTCGTAATAATTGCCGCGCGAGCTGCAATCCTTCTTTGGTATTCGTATGAAACGGCCCGACCTGAATATACGGAATATCTTCCAGATCAATAACCGAGGCCTCGTCGCCGAACGTGATCACATCCAGACTATCTTTTGGATAGCGCGTCAGAATGAGTTCTATCAGCGCCATCGCAACTTTCTTGGCCGGCGTGATTCGATCTTCGCCGTACAGGATCATGCTATGACTGATGTCAATGGCCAGAACGGTAGCGCAGGACGTCAAATGTTCTGTTTCATAAACTTCGAAATCGTCTTCCCGCAAATCGATATTATCTTCACCGCTATGTTTCATCGCATTGCTGATCGTTGATACAAAATCTATATTCGATGGCGCGTCTCCATACTGATACGGTTTGGTTTCGCTCAGGCGTTCTACACCTTGCCCTGTATGCGTCGTTTCGTGCATACCTGTCGGCGATTTTTTGAGCGATGAAAAAATCTCATCCAGAGAGTCCTGACGAATTTTTTTCTCGCCCTTGGGCGTTAAAACCGGAGCTTCACCCTCCCGATCTTCGATATAACCTTCGTCCTTTAATCGTTGCAGAAAATCATCAAAGCCGAATTCATCTGAGAAGAGTTTGTATTGTTTATCCAGTTCCGTCAGCCAATGCAAAGCCTCGTCCACATCGCCATCCGTATGAATGAGCAATTGATTGAACAGTTTGAGGATATCCTCAAATTTCATGTTCTTCTTTATAAAATCATCACGCCATTGGGAATACTGAAACTCCATGAATACGACTTCCTTTAAATCGTTCTCAGTTTACCGAATTTTTTATGCAGATAGAAACTTAACGCTACCGGAAGAATCGCCCATCCAAAAATGGGGCTAACCAGTATTGAAAAAAGAATTACAAAAGTTATCATTTCAAGCGTAAGCCATTTCCCTGTTCTTATTATAGACTCCGCATCCGACGGATCGCAACGTAATTGAAAAATAAATTGGCTGATATTACTTAAAATTACAATATAGAATAAAACGCTTATCTTCAGGGCCATAATCACTGACAATACGGTTGAGACTGTTAATAAAATTAGCACGTACATTTTGCTCCGTTGCAGTCCTAAGAACACTATGGTTGTCCGTTTTATCGGAATCGCATGACGGTCGCTTTCATAATCAAGATAGTGGAATAACATCATGATCGCAATATAGACCAACCCTATCGTAATTGAAAATAGTAAGATCGTCGGCGATACCGAGCCGGTTTGTACAAAATAATTTCCCGTCATATTCAGCATAATGCCGGTAAATCCACCGAGCCATTCACCCGCAAATGGCCGGTATGCGAAACTCAGAGGAGGCAGAGTGTAAAAAATACAAACAAGGTACCCAACGCCAAAAAACCATAAACTTCGGGGATCTGTGCGCAAATAGAGCACTACTACAAGCGCAAAGCTCATGGCCGACGTGATGGCAAACATAGCCCAAAGTTGCGGAATCGATGCAAGACCTGATTTGATCACTTTGCTTCCGCCCGATTTTTCGCCAATTTTTCTGTACCGGTCAGCGCCGCTCTTCCAATCGTATATCTCATTAATAATGTGTGCCGGAAAACCTTGTGTAATGGACGCAATAGCCATTACTAAAAAGAAATTAGTCCAGTCTATTTTTCCCGATTCATAAAACACGATCGCCGAACTGAGCAGAACCGTCATTACAGCCCAGACCACGACCGCCAATATGCGGAAGATCATGAACCATGCTTTGATTGGAGGAAGTTGGAATTGCATGACATATCTTAATCGCCGATTTGATTATTAATCGGGGACTAGATTACTTTCCTTCCATTCGTTTTGTTAAAATAAAATTTACGCTCGCTTTAGCAACGTGTTTTCCGTTTTCGTCCAGCACATCGACGTCGCATACATTGAGCCTGGAACCTTTTCGAATAACCTTTGCATGAGCATAGACCTTGCTTTGTGCACGATGAAGAAAATTTATGTGTAAATCGACGGTCGCAAAACTCATCTGCCCGTCAAAACCGGTTGACAATGCAAATGCAGCTGCGGTATCTACAAGCGCAGCTACAATTCCACCATGAATGGTGCCTTTGCTTTTTTGTCCGTTCGTAATGGCTTCGCTGTAATCCAGCGATAGATTGCAGTAATCTTTCTTGATATCTTCGATCGCATAACCAAAAAGTTTGCTCACGTTGCTATGTCTCAGCCGCTCGCTTAATTGTTCCCGTAGTTCATCGGATATGGGCTCAAATTCCTTTTTCATTTGCATGTTCATCCGTCTTATCGGTTTAGTTTTAATTGTAAAGTAACTTAGACGTTTCATCTTTGTAATTCAACACCTTAAAACGCCTGATTCACAGCGCTTTTATATGTTGCTTAAAAAGTAAAAATGTGCTACTTTCGCAAAAGAAAATATTTACTCGTTCCGGCCCGGCGGTATATAAAACATGGGCTCTACCGCAACATTACGAGTAAATAAACGTAGAGCAGGTCAAGTTATTTCGTACAAAAAAAGAAAGTAAAAAACATGTTCCGTTCCGCTATAATGTATTGTGTTATCGCTGCATTGGTCTTAGCCGTTGCAAAGCCTATCAAGGCCGGCGACGAAGAAAAAAAACATGTGATGAAGAGCATGAAGTCAGCCAATGAAACCACTACAACTCTTCAGGCAAAAATGAAACAGCGTAAAATCTCTTCTTTTATGGAGAAAGAGGTGGTCAGCAAAGCAGATTTTTTCTATATGAAACCAGGTAAATATGTTCTTGATCCTTCCTCCAATGATGAAAACCAATATATCATCAATAACAATGAAATCTGGATCGTCAATCACAAGAATAGAAGCGTGACAGTTACCAATGAAAAGGAACTGAATTTCAGCCAATATATTATGGGGTTTGGGGGCTCATTGGACGGCCTCGATAACACGTTTGACATTAAGGTTTCAGCCAAAGAAGTCCAAAAAAAATTCGGCTCCTATCGAATGCAAATGACGCCCTTGAAAAACAGCAAGCTCTACAATAAGCTTGAAAAAATTGTCATCTATGTTCGTGACGATCTGTGGCTTCCGTATGGCGCAGAGCTTTATGAAAACGACGGCGATATCACGATTTGGGAATTTACAGATCTCAAAGTTAACGGAAAAATTAAAGACGATGTGTTTAAACAGGAAATGCCGAAAGGGTATCAATTAAAAAAATATGAAAACAAGTAACTCAGCCAATACCGGAAGAATGGAGTCTGCTTTGAAATATGTTTTGTTCGTTTTATTAATAGTATTCGCAGCCGATTCGACACAGGCGCAGGTCAGAAAAAAAAGAATGCCGGCGCAGTCGTCAAATTTCAAAGCGCAGCATTTCATCGGACCTATTGTACAGTTTAACAACATATCCGGCATTGAATGGGAAATGACGATGAAAAATAAGACGGGTAGTTCGTCGAAAAGCACGTTTTCACTCATCGGAGGATTTGCCTCTCGTTATAGTAAAATTGAAATTGATGAAATTACGGCTCGAACTGAAACACGTTGGATTAGTGGCGTTGGCGGCGCTGTTGTGCTCAACAACTATATAAACAGCTACAAAGAAGGACCCTATTGGGCGGTTGGCGCTTCGGGAAACTATTATTTTAAAAAGGGTATTGCTTCATCGATAGAAGAAGTTACGCCTGACAGCGCGATCATTGTTAATGATAAATCCGGAAATTTAAAAACGTTTTCCGTTTTCCTTATTGCAGGCTACAAGTTTAGACTTTCTGATCGATACGCTATTAAACCCCAAATCGGAGCAGGTATCATGGGCTCCCCTTTTCGCAGCAGTTCTTCTTCGGAGATCAACGGTCTGTTCGTAAATTTAGGATGCTCCATCATATTCAAATGGAAGTGATCCAAGGAAAGTATTAGCTCATGACCATGGATCTTTTTTCATCATCGCCACGGCAGACTAAAGACGATGATGAACCCGATTCTTCAGAAATAAAGATCTATTCCGTCGTTGAAATTACCCGCCATATTAAATTTCTCATCGAAGAAAGTTTCCCCTCGTTGGTCGTTCGCGGTGAAGTTTCTAATCTCACCCGCCACTCATCCGGGCATATATATTTTACGCTCAAGGATGAACTGGCTCAGATCAAATGCGTTATCTGGAGATCCCAGGCACAGCAAATGACTTTTTCGCTCAACGAAGGTATGAAATTCTTAGTGAGAGGGAAATTGTCGTTATACGAAAAAGGCGGGTATTATCAGATCACCGTCTCGGATATTCAACCGGAAGGTATCGGAGAATTACAATTAGCGTTTGAACAATTAAAGAAGAAATTATTTGCCGAGGGCCTCTTCAGCGATGAACATAAAAAACCGATACCCGGATTTCCTGAAACCGTCGGCATCATCAGTTCACCAACCGGGGCGGCTATTCGTGATATGGTAAGCGTGAGCCGCAGGCGTATGCCATCGATTCAGCTCATCCTCTCGCCCGTCAAGGTTCAGGGAGACGGCGCAGCTGAAGAGATCGTTCGCGCTATCAAAGATTTTGATGCCTATGGAAATGCAGATGTGCTTATTATCGGACGCGGCGGTGGATCGATCGAAGATCTGTGGGCGTTTAACGATGAAAAAGTTGCAAGAGCTATCTACCATTGCTCCATTCCTATCATTAGCGCTGTGGGGCATGAAATAGATTTTACGATTGCGGACTTTGTCGCCGACGTACGCGCCGCTACGCCGTCCGCCGCGGCTGAAATCGCCGTGCCGGATAAATCGGAAGTCGGGCAGCAACTGGCGAACCTTCGATACACACTCATTCAGAATATTGAAAAAACGATCGGATATTACCGAGACCGGCTGAAACATTATGAAGAACGTTATGCGTTCCGGCGTCCTGAAAATATCGTCGAACAATACCGCCAGCAGGCGGACGACCTGGAACGGCGAATGTCACAACAAGTGATTCATCATTTAAAAATAAACGGCCAAAATCTGAAGCATTTGGAAAATCAACTCCGCACATTAAACCCCAGAAACACGCTGAATAGAGGGTACACGATCACGCACCAGCGAGGTAAGGTCGTGCAGAGCATGCGCGAACTTGCTGAAAAAGAACCTGCCGTGATTGAATTTTACGACGGCAAATCCGAGGTCGAAATCAAAAAAATTAGTCGTTGAAGAAACATGCATTTTTCTTTACATTAGCTGCGTATAAAAAAAACAGACTTACTTTTAAAATAAACTGAGGTAAATATCATGCTGAAAAATCTAATGGATTTGATGGGCTCTGATGCCGATCACCTGCTTAAACACCAATGCAAAGGTATTTCAAAAGACCAATTACATATTCCGGGGCCAAATTTTGTTGACCTTATTTGGAAAGACAGCGATCGAAATCCGCAGGTATTGAGAAATCTTCAAGCGCTTTTTAATAACGGACGCCTTGCAGGGTCGGGGTATTTGTCCATTCTTCCCGTAGATCAGGGAATTGAACACTCGGCGGGATCTTCTTTTGCTCCCAACCCGATATATTTTGATTCTGAAAATATTATTAAACTCGCCATCGAAGGCGGGTGTAATGCCGTGGCGTCCACATTCGGCGTGTTGGGTTCCTGCGCGCGCAAATATGCGCACAAAATTCCGTTTGTCGTAAAAATTAATCATAATGAATTCCTTAGCTACCCCAATAAATACGACCAGATCATGTTTGGTTCTGTGAAGCAGTGTTGGGACATGGGCGCCGCGGCAGTCGGTGCAACGATCTATTTTGGTTCGGCAGAATCCACTCGTCAAATTCAGGAGGTGAGTGAAGCATTTTCATACGCACATGAACTCGGGATGGCAACCATTCTTTGGTGTTACACGCGCAACAATGCCTTCAAGACGGCTGAAAAAGATTATCATACTTCCGCCGATCTAACCGGACAGGCGAATCATCTCGGCGTGACCATACAAGCGGATATCATAAAACAAAAACTACCGACGAATAACGGCGGATATAAGGCCATTTCGTCAAAGGATAATCCGTACGGCAAGACCAGCGAAAAAATTTATACCGAACTGACCACCGAACACCCGATCGATCTCACGCGTTATCAGGTAGCTAATTGTTATATGGGCCGCGCAGGTCTTATCAATTCCGGCGGAGAATCCAAAGGCGCGAGCGATATGGCCGAAGCGGTCAAAACGGCCGTGATCAATAAGCGCGCGGGCGGCATGGGCCTGATCTCCGGACGTAAGGCGTTTCAGAAACCAATGAACGACGGCGTCAAATTACTTAATACGATCCAGGATGTTTATTTAGAAAAAGAAATTACAGTCGCATGATAAAACGAAACATGGTTAAAAACTTTTTCTTACTACTATTTGTTTTCATCATTTCTTCTTCTGCTAA
>JAEUSJ010000064.1:0-6014 GCA_016788215.1 bacterium
TTTTTAGAGTTAATAAGGAAACCATGAAACAATTATCTGTATTGATTTTTTTGTCTATTATAGTATTCTCATGCAAGCCTGCCAAAGATAAGAAACCGGCCGATCCGTCTTACATCGCAGCGATCGATGAATGGCATAACAAACGCGTCGAACGCTTGAAGTCGCCGACGGGCTGGCTGAGTCTGGTGGGGCTGCATTGGTTAAAGGAAGGCGAAAACAAATTCGGCGGCGATTCTTCCAATCAACTTATTTTTCCAAAAAAAGCTCCTGCGTTTTGCGGATCGTTTTTTTTGCAAAATGGAAAAGTTAGCCTGGACGTAGCAAAAGGGATTCAAATTGTTAATAACGGCATACCGGTTACCCAGATGCAATTAAGGAGCGATGCAGATTCCAATACGACTGTACTACAGATGAACTCGTTTCGGTTTTTTGTGATCAAGCGCGGGCATGAATTCGCCATTCGTTTGCGGGATACAGAAAACCCTTTGATCTCGTCATTCAAGGGTATCGAACGATATCCGGTTGATCCATCGTGGCTCATCGAAGCGAAGTTTGAAGCCTACAGTCCGCCGAAAATCATTGGAGTTCCGACGATCATGGGCACTATTGATTCTTCGAAATGTCCCGGCGTTTTAGTATTTGAAATTGATGACGAAACATACCGGCTGGAGCCCGTTCTTGACGAAGGCTCAGACGAACTGTTTATTATTTTCGGAGATAAAACCAACGGGTTTGATACGTATGGCGGTGGACGTTTTCTCTATGCAAAAAAGCCCGGTGCTGATGACAAGATCATTATTGATTTTAATAAAGCGTACAACCCGCCTTGCGTATTTACGGAATTTGCAACTTGTCCGCTTCCGCCTTCACAAAACAAATTACCAATTAAAATTACAGCGGGCGAGAAGATGTGGGGCAAGGCGCATCAATGACGACATTACATAATGTGCTTATCCGGGTCACTCACATGTAGTGAATTACTTGTCAGCCTGAGCTTGTCCTGAGCCCTGCCGAAGGGCTCAGCATGACTTTGTGAGCAAGCCCGATAAGCAGGTTACATAAATCTATTTTTCTGTATTTCTGCGTGTCCGATACATATATCTGAATTTTGAGGACTTTATGCCCATTTCTTTAGAATATGCCGTACTTTTTGTGCCTCTTTTTTTTGGTTATGGATATTTTGTTATTAAAATCGGTGGTTATTTTTATTACAAGCCTTACCGGAAAACAGTAACCGATTTGAAAACAGCGCTAGTTATTCCGTTGTACAATGAAGATCCGGATCTATTTAAACAGTGCATGGAATCCGTGCTGAATCTATCATGGCAGCCTGAAGAAATTTATGTCATAGATGATGCCTCTGCCAACGGCCGATGCTACGAAATCGCATGTGAGTATGCAGTAAGAATTCCTCGATTGATTGTGCATCGTTTTTCTTCCAATGAAGGCAAGAGAGCTATTCATAGATGGGTAGTAGCATGTTCGAATGCTGATATCCTGATCAATGTCGATAGCGATGTGGTACTTAGTCCATCTGCACTTGAAGAGGCAACTAAGCCTTTTGTGAATCCCGAAGTTCAGGGAGTGAGCACGCATACCACAGCAATCAATTACAGCGTAAATTGGCTCACACGTTATCTCGGCACGGTTCTTATTTCCCAGGATTTTGACCGCGCGTCACTCTCCGCCTTCGATTCGTCATATGTCGCAGGAAGGTTTTGCCTCTTTCGTATCGCGCTTTTCCGGGACTACATGGACGAATATGTCAACGAGCGTTTTTTGGGTATCCATTTGCGGTCTGGTGATGATGCTTGCATGACCAGATTAGCCCTGCGTCGCGGCCGGGTTGTTTATCAGGAAACGTCCAGCGCTCAAACGCCCGTGGCCGATCGTCTCAATATGTTCATGTCTCAATTTCTTCGATGGGAACGAAATACGCTCCGAACTAATCTCAATATCATAAAAGAAATGTATATTTCGAGACCCTTCTGGTGGTTTGTTGTCGTGGACTCGTTTATGCGTTTTGTTTTTGGACCCGTGTTCACACTCAGTATGATCGTTACTCCCGGAATTGCCCTAAAATCGTTCGGTGTGTTTTATCTCGTGTTTCTTATGTTGATGCTGCGCGGGAGAACTTCGGCAACAAATCAGTTAATGTCATGGTTCTGGGTTGTCGTTGCACCCTCTATAAAAGTTATTCAGGCTATGATCGCCACTCCGATTCGATTATACGCCCTTATGACAATTCGCCGCGACGTCTGGGGTACCAGATAGATTGTCCCCGGTCTGGTTTACCTGTTCAAATGATATCTATCAGCAGCGAAGAACATACGGCACGCTTTATTCGTTGCTCATTTCTAAATTCCATTGAATTTCCGTCATAAATTTGATACTTTGACCGCATAAGGCTTTTCACTTTTCATCCTCACTTACAGCATTATCGTCGAATGAAAAAAATCGCTGTTATACCCGGCGACGGGATCGGAACTGAGGTTACGAATGAAGCCAAAAAGGCCATTCTTGCCACAAATGCGAAAAAGCCTCTGGACATTGAACTTGTGGACATGGAATACGGCGCTGAAAAGTTTCTGAAAACCGGCGTCACAATGCCCGAGGAACAATACGACGACTTTCGTAAGAATTATTCTGCAATATTAATGGGCGCTTTCGGCGATCCGCGCGTGCCGGGAAACGAACATGCGAAAGATATTCTGCTGGGAACACGTTTCAAGCTCGATTTGTATGTGAATTTCCGACCGGTCAAATTACTTGATGAAAAATTCTGCCCCCTGAAAAATAAAACGGTTAATGATATTGATTTTACCGTTTTCCGCGAGAATACGGAAGGTGTTTATGTTGGAATCGGCGGCATTTTTAAAAAAGGAACTCCGGATGAGGTTGCCGTACAAGAGGAGATCAATACGCGTAAAGGCGTTGAACGCATCATTCGATATGCGTTTGAATTCGCGAAAAAAAACAACCTGAAAAAAGTTGCCATGGCGGATAAAAGCAATGCAATGCAATTCGGACATAATTTATGGAATCGCTGTTTTTTTGAAGTTGCCAAAGAGTTTTCGGGCATACAGGCAAAACATTTTTACATCGATGCGCTGGCCATGATGATGATTCGTAATCCGGAAGAATTTGAAGTGATCGTCACCAATAATCTTTTTGGAGACATCATTACGGATATGGGTGCGCAGTTACAGGGCGGTATGGGCCTGGCGGCTTCCGGAAATATCAATCCGGCAGGCGTTTCCATGTTCGAACCGGTCCACGGCAGCGCGCCCGACATTGCGGGCAGGAACATTGCAAATCCGGTAGCCGCCATTCTGACCGCAGAAATGCTTTTGCGTCATTTGGGTTATTTACAAAATGCAGATATGATCGAGCGTGCTGTAAGAGTCGCAATTCAAAAAAACAAATTGACGCGCGAACTCGGCGGAGATCTTGGCACAAAAGAATGCGGCGATTTTATTTGCAGCGTTATTAAGAGCGATAATTAATATCCGTTATAGCGCAGCGTGAACTGATAAATCAAAAAAGAAGAATTCTATGATCATCGTAACGGGCGGAGCCGGATTCATTGGCAGCGCTACTATCAAGAAACTCAATGACAGCGGTATTGAGCAGATCCTTGTCGTAGATAATCTCGGTTCTTCCGATAAGTGGAAAAACCTTGTCGGAAAAAAATTCACGGACTACATCCACAAAGATGAATTTATCAAGCTTATAGAAAATCAGGCGAATTTTGGTGATGCGGAGGCGCTAATCCACTTCGGCGCATGTTCGGCTACGACGGAGCAGAACGCCGACTATCTTATACGTAATAATTTTCACTATTCCCGCACGCTGGCGGAATGGGCTTTGGCAAGAGATATACGGTTTATCTATGCCAGCAGCGCTGCAACATACGGCGACGGCGCGCTCGGATTTTCAGATGATAACGATACTATCTATAAGATTCGCCCGCTGAACAAATATGGATTTTCTAAACAGCTGTTCGACCTGTGGGTGCTAAATAATAAGATGGAAGGCAGAGTCACTGGACTAAAGTTCTTTAATGTGTTCGGGCCAAATGAATACCATAAAGACGATATGCGCAGTTTGATAAATAAAGCCTTTTTTCAGATTAAAGAGAACGGCAAGGTTCGCCTGTTCAAATCTCACCGAGATGATTATGGAGATGGAGAACAGGTTCGGGATTTCATTTACATCAAGGACTGCCTCGAAGTGATTTGGTGGTTTTTGCGAAATCCAAAAGCGTGCGGTGTGTATAATCTCGGTACAGGAAAAGCGCGGTCATGGAATGACCTAGTGAAATCAATTTTTTCCGCTCTCGGCCAGAAACCAAGAATCGAATATATCGATATGCCCGAAGGGATTCGAAACGCATACCAGTACCATACGGAAGCTAAAATGGACAAACTTCGGTCCGCAGGATACCCGACGGCTTTCCGTTCGTTGGAGGATTCCGTAAAGGATTATGTCTGCGAATATTTACAAAATGATCTCTTACATTTATAGAAAGTCCGCATGATCACATTTGATGATGTCTTGGACGCCAACCGGCGTATCGCCGACGTCGTCCAGCAAACGCCGCTTTTAACTTCCCATGCGTTAAATGATTTATCCGGGAATGAACTTTATTTCAAGTGTGAAAACTTTCAGCGCGTTGGCGCTTTTAAAATTCGCGGCGCCTACAACAAAATATCTTCTTTGTCGGCGGATCAATTGAAGCGCGGGGTCGTTGCTTTTTCGTCCGGAAATCATGCGCAAGGCGTGGCGTTAGCCGCTAAACTGCTCAATACAACCGCGAAGATCGTGATGCCAAATAATTCGCCGAAGTCAAAACTGGAAGCGACGCGGGCTTACGGCGCGCAGATCATCATGTATGACTTTCTGAAAGAAAGCCGGGAAAAGATCGGGGAAAAAATTTCCGAAGAAGAAGGACGCGAACTGGTTCCGCCTTTCAACGACGAACTTATCATGGCCGGCCAAGGAACCGTCGGATTGGAAATATTTGATGTTATTAAGCGACTGGACTATGTGTTTATTCCTGTCGGCGGCGGCGGTTTATTGTCTGGAAATTCTATTTCTCTTAAGTACCTTATGTCAAGAGTTAAAATCATCGGCGTTGAAACGGAAGCGGCCAATGACGCCTATCAATCTTTCCGAAAGGGTGCGATCGTTACGATTAAACCGCCGGCCACGATCGCGGACGGGATGAGAACAACGTCGCTTGGAACAAAAACTTTCGAGGTTATCAAAGCCAAAACCGATGACATTATTCTGGTTTCCGATGCAGAAGTCATCGAAGCCATGCGGTGGATTTTTTCTCGACTTAAAATTATTGTTGAGCCCACAGCTGCAGTACCATTTGCTGCAGTACTAAAGAATGAACTTAAATTAAAAAACAAACGGATCGGAATTATCCTAAGTGGCGGAAATATAGATATGGATGATTTTTTTGATCTGCTGAAAACAAAAAAACATGATTAAGGAAAATTTCCGCAGGCTGCTCTTGAATAATGTCAAACCGCATGTACTTGTCATGGGCGACATCATGCTGGACAAATTTATCTGGGGCAATGTAGATCGTATCTCACCCGAAGCCCCCGTTCAGGTTGTCAATATTCAACGTGAGAACACCGCTCTTGGTGGAGCGGCCAATGTAGCTCATAATCTCGCCGCTATCGATTGTCTGGTCACCATACTAGGTGTGATCGGCCGCGATGAGAACGGTAGAACCATCGAAAAAGAGTTTGACGGTTACGGAATCAGAAAAACCGGACTATTTATTGATCCAACGCGTCCCACAACAACAAAAACGCGCGTTATTGCCGGAAGTCAGCAGGTGGTGCGAATTGATCACGAAACCGCCGGGCCGGTACCGGCGGCAATTGAAACTCAAATACTCGCTTTCTTAAAAAAAAATATAGCAAAGTTCAACGCCGTGATTATCTCCGATTATCAAAAAGGTGTTCTCACCGATAAAGTTATTCAAGGCGCCA
>JAEUSJ010000064.1:6113-15892 GCA_016788215.1 bacterium
ATATAGCAAAGTTCAACGCCGTGATTATCTCCGATTATCAAAAAGGTGTTCTCACCGATAAAGTTATTCAAGGCGCCATTCGTCTGGCCAAGAAATCACGAATCAGAACTATCGTTGACCCCAAACGAAAAGATTTTTCCGTCTATGCCGGGGCTTCGCTGATCAAACCCAATTTGAAAGAGGCTGAGGCTGCCGTCGGAAAAAGGTTGCAGACGGAAAAAGAAGTTTGTGACGCCGCTTCAGAACTTTTGAAACAACATGCTTTCGGCGGCGTACTGATCACGCGGGGAAAAGACGGCATGTTCCTGCTGGAAAAACAATATAGTGTGAATGTTCCGGCAACAACCAGGGAGGTGTTTGACGTAACGGGTGCAGGCGATACTGTTTTAGCCTACCTGGGTTACATGATAGCCGCCGGACACTCGTTTTCCGAGGCAACGAAAGTAGCCAATATTGCGGCCGGAATAGCAGTCAGTTATGTTGGAACCGTCACCGTAACCAAAGACGAAGTCTTACATCAATTGGATAAAACTACGAGCGGGGCGAAAAAAATTCTATCGATGACTGAGTTAAACAAAATGCTTCCCACTATTCGTCAGAACAGCAAGATCGTTTTTACGAATGGTTGTTTTGATATTTTGCACGTGGGTCATATTACATTATTCCGGAATGCAAAAGCACTTGGCGATAAATTAATCGTCGGCGTAAACACCGATGCATCGATCCGAAGGATCAAAGGTAAAAAGAGGCCAATTGTCACCGAACAGGAGCGCGCGCATATTCTTTCAGCTTTAGAGCCGGTAGATTATGTTGTGCTCTTCGACGAAGATACGCCGCTAGAATTAATAAAGACAATTAAACCGGATATACTGGTAAAAGGCTCAGACTATACTGTCGATAAGGTCATAGGACATGACGTCGTGGCGATGTATGGCGGTAAAGTAAAGCTAATTGATCTGGTCGTTGGTTTTTCGACAACGAATATCGTTGATTCTATATTGAAAAACTATTCCGATGAAAAAGACTCCACTAAGAAGAAAGTCGAAAAGCGAAAAGAAAAAGCAAACCGAAAGCTTACTTCAAAATCAAAATTGAGTAGAAAATATCCTGGAAAGTAAAGGAAATAAAAAGAAATTGGTTGCGTGTTTTCTAAAGCATTTCCGTTCTTTGAATTATAGCTCGGCAACTCAAGGATCGATTTGAATGAACGTAAAAAAAAAAATTTCCATTATCGGTCCTTGCCATCCTTATCGCGGAGGCAATGCGCTTTTTGTAACACATTTGTACCATTCGCTGGTTACGCGTTTTGACATTCAGGTGGTGAACTACTCCTTGTTATATCCTGATTTTCTTTTTCCGGGCACAACTCAGTTTGATCGGAGTTTGCAGCCGATTCGCCCTGTGCCCAATGAGCGTTTAGTCAATTCAATCAATCCTGTCTCGTGGATTCAAACGGCAAAACACATTGAGAGTTACAATCCCGACCTGGTCGTTTTTGACTGGTGGAACCCTTTTTTTGGCCCGTCCCATTTTTCAATTTCTGCATTTTTAAAAAAACGCTTTAAAGATAGAATGTTATTTATTACAGAAAATGTTATTTCTCACGAGGGCAGGTGGATCGACCGCGTTTTGACAAGATTAGGACTCCGGTATGCATCTGCATTTATGGCTTTGTCGGATAATGTGGTACATGATCTTGATTTTTTGCGAAATAATAGAAAAGTGTATCGATCGGAGTTGCCCATCTACGGCTGTTACGACAATCTGCAGAAATTTAAACCGGAGAATGAAAGGAAGAGTTTAGGTTATAACGAAAACGATAAGATAGTTTTATTTTTTGGCTACGTTCGCACATACAAAGGGCTTGATCTCTTGCTTCATGCTTTTCCGGATGTGACCCGGTCAATTCCGGACGCGAAACTGCTGATCGTTGGCGAGTTTTACGACGATCCTAAAACGTATCTGTCTTTAATCAAAGAACTAAATTTAGAGTCCTGCGTTAAAATCATCAATCGATTTGTGCCAAATGAAGAAGTCGGTAAATATTATTCCGCTGCCGATGTCGTCGTTCTGCCGTATCGAACGGGCACTCAAAGCGGGATCCTGAATGTTGCCTATGGATGTGAACGTCCGGTGATCGTGACCGATGTTGGCGGACTGGCGGAGTCGGTCGAACACGAATTAACAGGACTTGTTGTCGAGCCTGATTCTTCTCAGGCAATTTCTAACGGCATAAAGAAGTTTTTTGAAATTCGTAATTCGATAAATTTTTCCGAACATATTCGACGAAAAGTGCAGTCAAATCTATTTTCAAATGTCGCTGAACTTTTTGAGACTATTATACAGGAAACGAAACCATGATCCTTAAATATGACTGTAGCCATTTTCCGGGCGATCACCCCTGTTCGTTTCACAAACTAACCGGCGTCAAGTGCGATACCTGCCCGGATTATTCTCCAATTAAGAACAAAATACTGATCATTAAATTTGACGCTCTCGGCGATGTGCTTAGGACAACGGCCATTCTCCCTTCACTCCGAAAAGCATTTTCGGACGCCAAAATTACCTGGCTAACAAAGGCTAATGCCAAAGACGTTTTTGTCAATAACTCACTTGTTGATGCCGTCTGGACAATCGAAGATCCCGTAACTTTATCCAGACTCATGACGGAAGAGTTTGATTTTTTAATTCATCCCGATGCATCGCCTTCGAGCGCATATTTCGCCCGTTGTGCCAATGCAAAAATCAAAAAAGGGTTTTCGATAAATGAGAAGGGTTGTGTCTTTCCGCTTAATAACGAAGCTGAAGAATGGTTTGAGTTAGGCGCCTTTGACGACCTGAAAAAGAAGAACAAGAAAACCTATCAACAAGTGATTCATGAGATTGCCGGTTTACCTTACCGGCAATCTGAAATTATTATTGAGCTGACCGAATCTGAACGTGCTTTTGCCGCGCAATTTTCTAATAAGCACGAACTGAAGCGATTTGATTTTGTTGTCGGATTAAATACCGGAGCGGGCGGACGCTGGAAATATAAGAAGTGGACTTTGCAGGGATATAAAGAACTCATTCTTACTCTAAATCAGAAATATAATTGCGGAATACTTTTGTACGGCAGTACGGAAGAAGCCGATAGAAACGTGCAATTATCTAAAGTTGGCGCTAACGTCATTGATACAGGCGGTGACAATTCGCTTCGTGAATTCTTTTCTTTGATTTCGCTCTCTGATATTGTCGTTACCGGCGACACTCTGGCATTGCATACGGCAGCAGCTTTAAAGAAACAGGTTATTTGTCTCTTTGGTCCTACATCTGCCAACGAAATTGAGGACTACGGACGCATCACAAAAATTCAACCTGATCTTGATTGCCTTGTGTGCTACAAAATGGATTGTGATTTTGTCCCTAATTGCATGGAATCAATTTCAGTAAAGACGGTTATGGATGCGATCGAAACGGCCGTTTCACGCCGATCGTCTTCTTGATAGGCTTTATTAATACTCTAATCGTACCTTCCTATTTATAAATCGGAGCGCGAATTGGAACCTACACAAAAAACTGGCTTTACGCCTGAAACCCGTGAGGTTGCGCGCGGCGCTTTTGTTAATCTTATCGGAAATTTAGGCAAGCTTTCACATTTTGGGTTTGACATAATAGCTGCGCGCATGATGGGCCAGCAAATCTTTGGTTATTATAGCACAACCTATCTCATCATGCACCTCTCTTTTATTGTATGTTATTTCGGTGCGCACCGCTTGATCATCGACTATGTGGTTAAAAATAAGAACGAGGATAATGATGAATTGTACCGGGGAGTGCTAAGTTATCTGATATTAAGTTTTCTTTTAAGCGGTTTATTAGTCATGCTGGTTTATCTGTTTGCTCATGATATTGCCCTCGCACTGAATAAGCCTCCGCTTGAGCATTACTTAAAAATACTCGTTTGGTCCGCGCCGTTTTATTGTTGTACCACGATTCTTCTTTCGGCCACGCGCGGACTGAAAATTATGAAATTCTGGGTTTTGATCAGAACCGGCATCGAACCGCTTTCTGACCTGATCATGATCGCGTCGCTTTTTTTTGTGTTCGAACTATATTCTGCCCCATTTTACGCTAAGGTCATTTCTTTTTCGTTAGGCGCCGCCGTGTCGTTCTATATTTTTCAAAAATATTTTTCGATTCGTCGTATATTTCGTATCAGGCCGGATATCCTGACATGGAAACGCATCTCAACGTTTGGATTCCCTGTTATGACCGCCGATTTTTTATCCATCGTCACTTTGCGGCTGGATATCATTCCGCTTAGTATACTCGTTCCAAGCGCGCAGGTAGCTATATTTCAGGTTATTTTGAACATCGGCAATATCATGCGAAATCTGCCCCAGGCAATAGATCCGATCATGATGCCGATCGTGGTAGAAATGAAACATCGGAAAGATATGCGGGCATTGGAAAATATATATTCTATGCTGATTCGAATCGGGCTTTTTTTGTGTTTTGGTTTCTTTGTTTTTGTTTCAGTTTTCGGCGACCTTTTGCTTTCGTTGTACGGTAACGATTTTGTCGCCGGCGCGGCCGCTTTGATTATGGTGTGTTTAGGTATCATGATTCATACAACTTTTTCCAGTATTGAACCGGTTTTAGTTATGTCAGGTTTTCCGTATCTGAATTTGTTTAACAACCTGTTCTTTGTTGCTGTGAATCTCACGATCGATTTCTTGCTCATCCCGTCATACGGAATATACGGCGCAGCCATTGGCAGTCTGTCGGCGTCGATTTCTACTTCAGTAATTCAAATAGTGGAATTATATCTTGTTCTAAAATTGAAACCGCTTCGTTGGAATCTCCTGTACATATTTCTGTTTGGGTTAGTTTTTTTTGTTTTATTCACAGGTATAGACAATTTTATTGTAGGTACCATTTATTATCTGCCGATTCGGATCGCTTGTATTTGTCTTTATTTTTTCGCCTACTTGACAGTTGGCTGGAAGTGGTACCTGAATCGCGACGAACGTAGTCTCTTTTCCAGTATGTTAAATAAGAAAATATGACGGGTTCTTGCTGTAACGATTTGACCGGTTTATCAAAGCGCTTTATACATTTCTTTTTAAGGAACTTTGTCTTAAATTCTTGTGTCTAATATGAGGAGCCTGTATGAAAAAATTAGTTTATCGTCCTGCCGTTTTCGCTCTTATCTTTTTTTCGCTGCCTTTAATTGCGCAGATAGAACAGAAATCATTGCCGGACTGGAAATTGCAGGAACGCCGAAGCCGCTCATACGACGTGCATCATATCAAACTTACCGTGAACGTGGATATTGAGCAAAAATTATTAGACGGTATTGCTGAGATCAGATTGAAACCTCTGAACGGTAATTTTTCAACCGTAATCCTGGATGCAAAAGAACTGGATATTCGTTCCGTATCGTTGGCGGGCGATGTGACGTCTACACTTTTGAAATTTGTTAATGAATCTCCAAAACTAACGATTCAACTCGATAAGCTTTACCCGTACGACCATGAACTTAGACTTGTTATTGAATATCAGGTTAAAGATCCGAACCGCGGTTTGTTTTTTATTCAGCCTGACAAAAATTATCCCGATAAGCCTTATCAAGCATGGACACAGGGTGAGGACGAGGAAAATAGTTATTGGTTTCCATGTTATGATTACCCCAACGATAAATCTACTTCAGAAATGATAATTACGGTAAAAAAGCCGTTTCTCGCGTTATCCAACGGTAAACTAATTGAAACGATAGATAATAAATCCGAGAATTCCCGCACGTTTCATTGGTTACAGAACAAACCGCATGTATCTTATCTTCTGATGATGGCCATCGGCGATTACAATATTATTTCCGACGGAGAATTTAAAGGTAAACCCATTCAGTATTATGTTTACCCGTCCAATACGGTTAACGGTAAAGAAACCTACAAGCGCACGCCGGACATGATCAAAACCTATTCCGATAAAATCGGTTATGATTATGTCTGGGATAAATACGCTCAAGTGGAAGTTGCCGATTTCGTCTGGGGCGGCATGGAAAACACCTCCGCAACAACGATGTATGACGGCATAACGTTCGATCCGAAGGCAGGATTGACTTTCACGAGCGATGATCTGATCGCGCATGAACTGGCTCATCAATGGTGGGGCGATCTCACAACTTGTAAGGACTGGTCTCATATCTGGCTTAACGAAGGATTTGCAACATTTATGGAGGGCGTGTATTACGAATCGGCATTTGGAAAGGAAGAAGCCGACTATCATTATTATCAGGACTATAATGATTACATGGAAGAAGATACGTCAAAATATCGCCGTCCGATTGTTTTTAATCGTTACGATTATCCGTTCGATCTTTTTGATTCGCATACATATCCAAAAGGCGGTCTGACCCTGCGTATGCTTCGGTATGTTTTAGGCGATGAGGCGTTTTGGCGAGGGATGAATTACTATGTAAATGCATTTGCCTTCAAAAGCGTTGAAACCAATGATTTCAAAAATGCGCTCGAAGAATCGTCGGGTCAAAATCTGGACTGGTTTTTCGATCAATGGCTTTACAAGGCCGGTTACCCTGAATTCGGTGTGCACTATCATTATGACGAGGCTAAAAAAGAGCTGAAGCTCGTGGTAAAACAAAATCAGCATGTGAACGAGATCACGCCGCTTTTTAAAATGCCGGTAGATATAGAAATTACCAACGTAAGAGGAAAACAAATCCATCGCGTATGGGTGTCCACGCAGGAAGATGTTTTTTATTTGCCATGCGATTCCAAACCGCTGATGGTTTGTTTTGATAAAGGTAATTGGATCATCAAAACGGTTCATTTCTCTAAGCCTTCTCAGGAATGGGCCTATCAATTGAAAAACGACGAAGATATTTCCGAGCGAATTCTTGCCGCAAGAAGTCTGAGGGATCTGCAGATCAAGAATGATGAATACGTTGCGAATCGCGTATTCGTAAATGAGAAGGCAAAAAGAAATCAAATACAGGTGAGTTCTGACATTATAAAGGTCTTGATCGAAGCGTTTGGCGGTGAACCATTCTGGGGCGTACGTTCAGAGATAGTCAAAATTTTGGGTGAAACAAAAACAACGGCCGCTCGAGATGCTTTGATAAAAGCGTACGCCGTCGAAAAAAACGCAAAAGTTCGTCTGAGCATTGTCGAAGCTGCGGGAAATTTTGAAAAGGATGAATCCGTTTTCAGGTTTCTTAAAAATGCGGTCGATAAAGAAGAAGCGACCTATGTTGTAGCCGAGGCCCTAAACTCTCTCGGAAAATCAAAAAACAGCAAAGCATTTGAATTTATGACAAAAAACCTAAATCGCTCTTCCCATCAGAGCATTATTCAGCAGAAGATCATGGAGGGTTTGGGTAATTTCGTGAATGTGAATGCTCTTAAAGTTTTAACCGAATACTCGGCTCTTGGCAAGCAATCCGACGTACGCCAAAGCGCAATCAAATCGCTTAAGTTTTTTGAACAAAATCATGTTGTGGAAGATTATCTAATCGGGTTGCTTGATGATTTCGATAACGGCGTGAAAGAACAGGCGATGATCTCGCTCGAAAGGCTCAAGAGTAAAAAGGCCTTGAATAAAATGGCATCAATCGCTGAAACAGATTACGAACCGCGCCTTCGCAGAGTCGCAAAGGACTGTATAAAAAAGATAAATGGAAATTAGTTTATAAAACAAATTTTTAGCTAAATTCCGGAAAGCACTCAAGTGAAAGAAAAAAACATTCAAAGCAAGATCCTGTCTCTTTTGCGGGAACATCCGAACCAATCCTACAAACCGAAGGAGTTGGCCAAACAACTCCGTTTTGATGATCGTCAGTTGGACGAACTTCTCTTAACTCTGCATAAGTTAGTCACTGAGGGCGTTATTGGAAAAAAGGGCAAGAAATTTTTTATCCGTGAGAATCAACTCGCCGGCACTTTATCCGTTAATAAAAACGGCGAAGGATTTGTTACCGTTGACGGTTACGATGAGGATTTTTTTGTTGCTCCATCGCGCCTCAAAACGGCGATGAATAAGGATAAAGTGCTGATCGTCCCTTTCAAACGAAAACAACTAGGCAAACGTAAAGAAGCGGAAGTGGTTAAAGTCGTAGAACGCGCACGGACCCGTTTTGTTGGAACATTTGAGAAAAGCGATGATTTTGCGTTTGTCGTTCCGGACGATCCTAAAATTAGGCGTGACATTTACATTCCTTTGGAAAAAATAGGTACGGCAAGAAACGGCCAAAAAGTAGTCGTTAATTTGGAGGTGTGGGACGACGAATATCTAAACCCCCAAGGCGCCGTGGCTGAGGTTTTGGGTTATCCGAATGAAAAGGGGGTTGACGTCCTGTCTGTGGCGAAACAGCACGACCTGCATTTTGATTTTCCCAATGCCGTCGAGCGGGAGTGTGAAAAAATTGATGTCGAAATTTCTGAAAACGAGATTGGGCGGCGCCTTGATTTCCGCAAAGGATTGTGTTTTACAATTGATCCTTTTGATGCAAAAGATTTTGACGATGCCGTTTCACTGGAGCTGCTCGACAACGGCCACTATTTGCTGGGCGTTCATATTGCTGATGTCAGCTATTATGTTCGTGAGGCAACGGAATTAGACAAAGAAGCCTTTATTCGCGGAACAAGCACTTACCTGGTTGATCGGGTTATCCCGATGTTACCGGAAAAATTATCCAATGAACTTTGCAGCCTCCGCCCCGGTGAGGATAAATTAACGTTCAGCGCTTTTATGGAGATTACTTCTTCCGGAGACGTGGTCGACTATGATGTTGTTGAATCCGTTATTCACAGCCATCATCGCTTCACATACGAAGAAGTTCAGCAGATAATTTCCGGGAAAAGACCCGGCGATCTTGACCGTAAAATGGTCGACGACGTTCTTTTGATGCACAAAGTTTCAAAAATCCTTACACAAAAGCGTTTATCGGTCGGCAGTATCGACTTTGATACCCCTGAGGCGAAATTCAAATTGGACGACGATGGCATCCCGATAGAATGTTATAGAAAAGACCGGTTAGATAGTCACCGTTTAGTGGAGGAATTTATGCTTTTGGCCAATCAGACAGTTGCTAAACATGTCGGTTTGGTCACACATGCAAACGGTAAAGGCGCTTATCCGTTTCTGTATCGCATTCACGATAAACCTGTGCAGGAAAAACTCGAAAATTTCATGACGCTGCTCAAAGTCTTCGGCCATCAGTTGCAGCTTACTAAAGGGCAAGTGACGCCTAAACAAATCCAACGCGTGATCGAAAAGGTAAAGGGCAAAAAAGAAGATCGACTGATCGAAAAGGTTGCCATTCGCTCCATGGCCAAAGCAGAGTATTCGGATAAAAATATCGGCCATTTCGGGCTTGCTTTTGACTTTTATTCACATTTTACTAGTCCTATTAGGCGCTTTCCAGATCTGATTGTTCACAGAATGTTGAAAGAATATAACGACGGTATGACCACAAGACGTGTTGAGTGGTGGAATGATAAACTGCCCGGCATGGCAAAACACTGCTCTAATCGTGAAAAAATCGCAACCGAAGCCGAACGGGAATCCATTAAGATAAAACAGGTAGAATTCATGATGCAGCATATCGGAAATGAGTATTCCGGCTCAATTTCAGGTGTCATGGGGTTTGGTATTTTTGTGGAAATTGCGGAATATCTGATCGAAGGACTCATTCATATCCGCGATCTAAAAGACGACTATTATACGTATGACGAAAAGAACTATCGTCTTATGGGTGAACGAAAAAAACGTATGTT
>JAEUSJ010000065.1:0-6089 GCA_016788215.1 bacterium
GTGGTTGTTGAGACCACGCCTTTAATGGAGATATTTAAGCAGGGGATGCTCACCAATATATTAAATCCGAAAGTCGCATTGTTCTTCGTAGCTTTTCTTCCGCAGTTCGTCGATCCCGCAAGCGATAATGTCGCACTACAACTTGCAGGGCTGGGAATTATGTTTGATATTTTAGGTACGGCGGTAAATCTCCTTATCGCTTACGCGGCAAGCTATGCAGGCGAGAGGATGAAACAGAAAATGAGATCGTCGGGTTTTTTAAATAAATTTACCGGGCTGATCATGATTTTCCTCGGACTTCGGCTGGCGGTGGTTAATAAGAAATAAAGAAGTTTTACTTATATTTAATAATCTGCTTATATATAATAGGATCTTCCACACCCGCCGATTGAAATCCACGTAAACGTAGAGCGCAACTGTCGCATGCGCCGCAAGCTTTGACTTCGTTTTGATAACAGGACCAGGTCAGATGTAACGGCGCCTTGAGTTCCACGCCTTTTCTCACGATCTCTGACTTATTCATGTGAATGATGGGTGTAATAATTTCAAGCGTCGTATCAGGCCTGGTTCCAAGAGCGATCACGCGGTTGAATGCTTTGAAATAATCCTCACGGCAGTCCGGATAGCCGGAGGAGTCTTCTTCTACTGCGCCGATGAATATTTTTTTAGCGCCGATCACCTCCGCCCAACTCACCGCGATCGCGAGAATATGGGAATTGCGAAAGGGAACGTACGAGGTCGGAACTTTTTTGTTCTTCAGATTGGCTTTTGACACTTCCATGGCGCGATCGGTCAGGCTGGAGCCGCCGATTTTTTTAAGATGATCGATGTGACTGATGAGTTGACGATCCCTGGGTATCCGATAGAATTTACAAATATCGCGAAACGCTTTTTCTTCGCGCCGTTCGGTTTTCTGTCCGTAATTGAGATGCAGCATCGCGAGTTCATACGACTGCGCCGCGATAGCCGCCGTGACGCAACTGTCCATACCGCCGCTTACAAGTATAACGGCAAGTTCTTTACTTGATTTTTTTTTAACGGGCAAACGTTTCAACGGCTTCTGCATACGATGAGGTCGTTTCCTGAATCCGGACTTTGACGGCAATGATATTTTTGTATGGAACCAGTTTTTCTTTGATTTTTTTGGCAAAATAAAAACTCAGATTCTCTGCGGTAGTGAAGAAATCGACATAGACCACCTTAAGTCCGCTTGTTTTAAGAAACGGCTTCATCACTTCGTCGTCATTTGAACAGAGAAACGCGTGATCAAGTTCGTCCACGATCGGCTTTACCAAGGACTTCATATCGCCGTAATCCATAAGCATACCGTTAGGCCCCGGCGCGCCTTCGATTTCGACAAACATGCGATAGGAATGGCCGTGAATATTCTGGCAGCCGGAACGGTGATAGGGAAGGCGATGCGCCATTTCCCAGTGAAATTCTTTAGCTATTTTAATAGTGTTTTCCATAATAAATTTTAAAACTTAACCGCAGAGCCACGGAGGTCATGGAGTTGATATAGTAACGTGCTTATCGGGTTGGCTCACAAATGGAAGAGAACACTTCAGTCTGAGAGAAGTCGAAGACTGATTTTACTAAACTTGGTCATGGTTCGACAAGCCTGTCCTGAGCCCTGCCGAAGGGCTCACCATGACGTATGTGAGTAAACCCGATAAGCACATATAGTAATGGTTCTCAAAAAATACTTTGCGCCTTTGCGTCCTTTGCGGTTACATGTATTCGCATTCATACACCCCTCGTCTCCGGCGCCCAGATCATCTTATGCATCTGGATCTGAAATCGCAAATTTGGAATGTCCTTTTGTATATGATCGGCTAACATCCAGTTCACGATCTCCACCGGTTCAATGCTATCAAAAACCGGTGAAAACAGGATCGTTTGAACTTTGGCCTGGATGTGGTATTGTTTTATTTTTTCAATGGCCCATTCGTAATCGTCCCGAGTACCGATGACAAACTTAACCTCGTCGTGCGGAAGCAGATGCGCAATATTCTCATATAAATTTTTATGCGCCATCTTGCTTGAAGGGCATTTAAGGTCCATAATCTTAAAAACGCGCGGATCGATCGGGGATATGTCCAGGCTTCCGCCCGTCTCGATAAGAACTTCAAAACCTTCATCGCATAATCGCTTCATCAGAGCATGGACAGGTTTTTGCATCAAAGGCTCGCCGCCGGTAATTTCAATCGTTTGGCATTGATACTGTTTAACTTCATCCAAGACAGCATCCGGCGTCATATCTTTGCCGTCATAAAAAGCATATTCCGTGTCGCAATAAGAGCAACGCAAATTGCAGTACGTCAACCGAACGAATACGCACGGCTTTCCGGCATGGCTGGATTCGCCCTGAATGCTGAAAAAAATCTCGTTGATTTTCAGCGTGTTACCTGTTGTAGCGGTTGATTCCATAGATCGGGCAATATATTGATTATAAGTAATTCCCGCAAGTTGAATAATGTCCGTCATGTAACCGCAGAGAACATAAGTTCCAAAGTAAAAACATATGCGCTCCGCCTCCCTTTTGCCCGTAGCAGCATGAGGTATTAATAATCGGTAATTCTTTTATTGAATTTAAGAAATATTTCCGTTACATTTATCCCGCTTTTTTAATCCTATCTTCTATTATACACTAATATTTCAGGATTATGAATACGACACAGATTCAGGACGCGGTTAAGGTTCTGGAAAAAAAGATCGCAAGCGTAAAAGGAAGTCTGACACTCAATGACGCGGCGTCCATTACGGGTTTGGCCGTTGACGAAGCCAAAGATGCTTTGGATACGATGATGTCGAGATACGTTTGCCGCCTGATGGTAACGGATAACGGGGATATGATCTATTCTTTTGGATCATCGTTACAGCGGCGCGGCGAAAAAACATTGGCCGAAAAAATGGAGCAGGTTGGTGAGTGGCTGTGGAAGGCTTTTACCGTTTTTTTTAAAGCGTGGATCGCAATTACCCTGGTTGTTTATTTTGTCATTTTCCTGGTGATACTGATCGGCCTTCTCGTTGCGGCTTCGCAGGGCGGCAACCGTGATCGCAAGTCGCCGGTCAGATTGGACGGAATTTTCAATATCTTTTTTTCCATTTTTCAATGGCGAACCGCGACACGTATGATTAATTATCAAATGGATCGCGATGGGTATCGTTACAGGCAGTATGAGCCAAAAAAATCGTACATCAATGAAAAGAAGAAAAATTTTATTGCCTCCGTTTATGATTTCGTTTTCGGCCCGGAGCGCGTTAAAACAGACCCTTTGGCCAATGCGAAAGAAGTTGCGGCCTACCTGCGTCAAAGCAAAGGGATTGTTACTCCGGCGGAATTGGTTGCGCTTGCCGGTTGGAAAATGGATGAGGCGGAGTCGTTCTTGTCAGACTGTATTGTTCGCTTCAAAGGCGATGCCGTGATTTCGGATAATGGTGTGGTATACGGGAAATTTGACCAGATCACGCGCGGAACCGGTGAAGTGGACGGCGGAAAAATAGAACATTATTGGGATGAATACGAACCGGAATATGAAATCACAGGCAACAAAACCGGACGAAATGCGTTAATTGTTTTCATGAATCTGTTTAATCTCTTTTTTGCATCCAGTATTTTATCGGGATTTTATAGTTCCCGCCCGGTTTACGTCGGTCAACACGATACTTTGGTGCTTATATTCTTGGGCTACCTTCCGTTTGTATTCTCATTGTTATTTTTTACAGTTCCGCTAAGCCGCGCATGGAAAGTCATGAAGCTGCGGCGGGAACGCAACGATATGAATAAGCGCAAACGCGTGATGAAAGTCATTTTCAAAAGAAATGATAAATCGGCCTCCGTCGAAGAGATCATGAAGGAAATTAATTCGGTGTCGGGCGAAAAAGCCATGAGTCAGTCGGAAGTCGAAGCCTGTCTGGAAAAGATGATGAAAGATTTTCAGGGAGAAACGACGCTGGATGCCGACGGAAAAGTCAAATACTCGTTTTATCGTATTGCGGAACAGTATGCGGAAGCGGTGCGTCTCCGAGCAGGACGCAAAGAGGACAGCAAGTTAGGTGATGTAATTTTTGATTCGAAAAACTAATTTATCATATATTCAGGTGGTATGAAAAAAAAGAAACCCCTTAAGAAAAGTTCAAATAAGAAACGATCTGCGGTTAAGAAAAGCGCGTCAAAAAAAGTTTCTGCCGTAAAAAAATCCGTGACGGAAGAGAAAAAATTTAATATTTCTCCCGTAGATATCGACAAGATCGCACACAGTCTCGGCGTGACAAAACAGGATTTCGGGAATCATTACCGGATGTATCTTGAAAATCCGCAGGAAGGCCGTAAACTGACGTTGGAAATCTATCCGAATATTCCGATTGGGACCCGAAAAGGAACCCTGGTTACTGTTTACACACCCAACGCGCATTTGCAGCTTCAGTTTTGTTCAGGCTACGTCGTCAGCGAAATGCTGGGGGAAGTGACGTTCATCGGAACCAGCGATGGTAAATTGTCCGGCCTCATCATTGAAAAAGGCGCCGCATGCTCTCTCTACGCCAATGTGGATACCGATCTGCTGTCGGGCGATATCACCCAGCTGGGCCCGGAAGTGATGTTGTCCAGCATCGCGCTCAGTCTAACCGAAACGATCATTAATGAAAAATGAGGATATGCCGGATACCGTAATCGAAGAAATCAATTCTGAACGAAGTATCGATAGCTTAAGACAGCGTCTCTCCGGGGGTAAAAAAAAGCTCTATTTAGAAACATACGGCTGTCAGATGAATGTATACGACTCGGAATTGGTAGCCAGTATTATGAAGGATCTGGACTATGATCTCGTCGATCAATACAATGATGCGGACGCTATATTTATGAATACCTGCGCCATCCGCGAAAATGCAGAACAGCGGGTTTGGGGACAATTAACGCGATTCAAAAAACTTAAAGAACAAAAACCTGATCTTATCATCGGCGTACTCGGCTGTATGGCGAAACACCTGGAGAACGAAATCCATGACAAACGTCCGTATGTCAATGTTGTGCTCGGCCCCGATTCCTATAAAAAACTTCCTGATCTGCTCCGGCATGAATCGAAAAACAATCCTCCGGTGACCATTCAGAAACTTAAGGATATTGATAATGATTTCAGCCTGAGTGAATTCAGGGATTTCAAATTTCAGATTGATACCCGCTTATCGCGAACGGAAGTGTATGAGGAAATAGAACCGGCGCGCTTCAGCAAATTCACGGCATGGATCGCGATCATGCGCGGTTGCGATAATTTCTGCACGTTTTGTGTTGTGCCTTACACGCGCGGGCGTGAACGCAGCCGGACTGTAGAAAGTGTAGTTGAAGAAGCGAGAAAAGCCGTGGATCAGGGTTATACCGAAATTTGTCTGCTGGGGCAAAATGTTAATTCCTATAAAGACAACGTGCATGACTTTGCCTTCTTGATGGAGAAAGTAAGCGATGTAAAAGGTATACGGCGCGTACGTTTTACGTCGCCGCATCCCAAGGATTTTCCGGAGCGGCTGCTGTACTTGATCGCCGAGCGTGATAACATCTGCAAACATCTTCACATGCCGGTTCAGTCCGGTTCTGACCGTATACTGGATCTGATGAACCGCACGTACACACGTGAAGAATATTTTACTTTGATCGACCGGGCGCGGAAGATCATCCCTGATGTGGCGCTCACTACGGACGTCATTACAGGATTTCCGAGCGAAACGGAGCAAGATCACAAAGATACTCTTAGTTTGTTTGAACGGGTTCAGTTCGATGCCGCTTACACTTTTAAATATTCTCCGCGTATCGGAACGAAAGCGTATGCGATGCGGGACGATGTGTCCGAGGAATTGAAATCGGAACGCTTACACGAAATCATGGAATTGCAGCGAATCATTGGCGAAAATGTCATCCGGCGTGAAACCGGGAAAGAACTCGAAGTTCTGGTGGAAATGGTGAGCCGAAAATCCGAAGAACGTTATTGCGCCAAAACCGGTAAGTCGCAGACGGTCATCATTCCGCGCGGCACATTTAATATAGGCGACTACGTAAACGTAAAGATAACTCGCTCCGACGGACACACATTGTT
>JAEUSJ010000065.1:6187-15731 GCA_016788215.1 bacterium
TCATCATTCCGCGCGGCACATTTAATATAGGCGACTACGTAAACGTAAAGATAACTCGCTCCGACGGACACACATTGTTCGGCGAGCCGGTATAGTCCTGTCTAACCTTTCTTCTCTTCATTTACATGCTCAAATTACTTACCGAAAAAATTCATCATTCCGAAAGGATCAAGGCTGCAATTGAACGCGTCCGTTCCGGAGGCAATTTTTCCTGTGACGGGTTGATCGGTTCTTCCGATGTTGTAGCCGCTTTTCTTTTTATACGTGGCCTCAAACCAGTGCATTCCGTGTTTATTGCGCCGGATGTAGACGCCTATTCCAATATTCTCGATGATATGACTGCGCTTTCATCCAATGCCGGCGAGGCCTGCCCGGCAATTTTTTGTTATCCGGAAGAAGACACATTGCCTTACGATGAGAAAGAACCGTCGGTATCCATCGCCAGCCTGCGGCAGGAATGTTTGGAACAATTGCTTGAAGGCAAATCTTGTGTCGTTATCACCACCATAAAAGCGTTATTGAAAAAAATTCCTCTTCCGGAAAAACTTTCGTCCTATAGAATTGAACTCAAGAAGGGCTCGACATTTCAATTTCATTACTTGACAGAATTGCTTAGTGAACTTGGTTTTGAAAGAAATGAAGTTGTTGATCAGGTTGGAACTTTTGCCGTTCGAGGCGGTATTGTAGACATGTATCTGTATTCCATGGAAAACCCGGTGCGCGTTGAGTTTTTTGGAGACGTCATAGAATCCATTCGTGAATTTGATGTAATGACGCAGCGGTCGATTGGACTGCTGGACAACATTGTTTTATATCCGAAAAATGACGGAAACCATGCCGCACAACGGGAAGGGAATTTATTCGATTACTTGGACCCTGCAGCCATGCTGTTTCAATACGAGCCCGACATCGCTACGGCAGCAGCGGAAAAATTTCAATCAGCCGTCAAAGAGTATTATGAAAAAAAAGCCGTTAAACAAGAAAAGGTACAACTGCCCGATGAAATATATTTCACTACGTCCGGCATAAGAGAGCAAGTTAACCGGTTTAAACAGATCCACTTTTGCCGCTTATCTAAACGGCAATTTGAGATACTTTCATTTCAGACCCGTGGCGTAGAGTCTTTTAACGGCCATTTGAATTTACTGCGCGAAAAGATTTCAGCGATTCATCGGAAACACCGCGTTTTCATATTGTGCGGGAATCCCGGACAAGTGGAACGGTTGGATGATTTGCTGGATTCCGAGCAACTGCACTCCGGCGTGGACTATGTGATCGGCGCAGGAGAACTCCACGAAGGATTTTATTTTGACGATGCGGACGTTGCGGTATTTACCGATCACCAGATATTTGGACGGGTTAAGCGTGCGCGTGTTTATCGCCGTTTCAAAAGCGCACAGGCTCTGCGCCATATTCATTCGCTCAAGCCGGGCGATTTCGTCGTACATGTAGATCATGGAATCGCGAAATATGCCGGCCTGGAGAAAGTTACGAGCGGGGAGCATACGGAAGAATGCCTTAAACTGTTGTATCAAAGCGGGGATAAATTATTTGTTCCGTTAGAGCATTTTATGCGCGTACAGAAATTTTCTGCAGATGAAGGCGCGGAACCGAAATTGAATAAATTAGGCTCTGTCGATTGGGATCGGCTGAAATCCAGGACCAGGAAGAGCATTAAAGATATAGCGCAGGATTTGATCAAACTGTATGCGGAACGAAAATCAAAAAAAGGGTATGCGTTCAGGCCCGATTCTGATTTACAGTATGAATTGGAAGCGTCCTTTGAATATGAAGATACGCCGGATCAATCTACCGTTACGGTAGAAGTGAAAAAAGATATGGAACAGGAAACGCCGATGGATCGACTGGTCTGCGGTGATGTCGGATACGGCAAAACGGAAATTGCAATACGGGCATCATTTAAGACAATTCAGGATAGTAAACAAGTTGCGATACTGGTACCGACCACCATTTTAGCAGAGCAGCATTTTGAAACTTTTTCAGCGCGTATGAAAGAATTTCCTGCGCGTGTAGATGTGATTTCCAGATTTAAGTCGGCGAAAGAGCAGAAGCAAATACTGGAGAAAATCAAGACGGGTGAAATTGATATATTGATCGGCACGCACCGCCTGCTTTCAAAAGATATTGTATTCAAAGACCTGGGCTTGCTCATTATCGATGAGGAACAGCGCTTCGGCGTAGTGCACAAAGAGCGCCTCAGGCAAATGAAATCGACGGTGCACACGCTGACATTGACGGCGACGCCGATCCCGCGAACGCTGCATTTTTCATTGATGGGAGGCCGTGATTTGTCCGTGATCAATACGCCGCCGCAAGATCGACTGCCGATCGAAACAGAAATCACGCAATTTGATGAGGACCTAATCCATGACGCAATCATGCAGGAGATTGACCGCGGCGGACAAGTATATTATGTACATAATCGCGTGCAGAGTATCGAGCAGGTTGCGGAGACTCTCCGACAAATTGTTCCAAAGGCGAGGCTTACGATCGTTCACGGCCAGATGCCGCCAAGGAAAGTGGAGGACGTCGTGCATGCGTTTATGCAGAAAAAATACGATGTGCTGATCGCGACCACGATCATTGAAAACGGTATCGACATTCCGAACGTCAACACGATCCTTATTGATCATGCGCATCAGTTTGGTTTGTCGCAGTTGTATCAACTTCGCGGGCGGGTCGGGCGGTCTAACAAACAGGCTTACTGTTATCTATTGACCATGTCTTATAATACGATGGCTACCGATGCATTAAGGCGTTTGCAGGCGATTGAAGAATTTGCCGAATTAGGATCGGGTTTTCTCATCGCAATGCGTGACCTGGAAATTCGCGGTGCGGGAAATCTATTGGGCTCGGAGCAAAGCGGCTATATGAATGCAGTCGGATATGAATTGTATTGTCAGATCGTCGAAGAAGCCGTTTTCGAAACGAAAAAAGAAATAATGCCAGACACTGAACCGGCGCATACGATCCAGGTTAAAGAAAAAATTCTGCAAACCCATGTAGATGTGTTTTGCGATACGTATATTCCTGACTATTATGTGAATGTTCAATCGGAAAGAGTGCGGATTTACAAGGAACTTTCCGGAGTCCAGTTCATTCAAAAGATCGAGGAAATTCAAAAAGAACTCGTCGACCGTTTCGGTCCCGTACCGGACGAAGTTCAAAATTTATTGAAAACATTGGAAATTAAGTTTTATGCATCCCGTTTCGGATTTGAACGCGTGGCTATTGATGAAAACAAAATAATATTGCGAATCGATGCGGAATTGGTTAAAGACAAAACAGCAACGGGCATACTGAAACAGAAAATGAATATTGTTTTGTCCTCATCCGATAACATCCGGTTGTTTCAGGAAAAGGAAAATCTAGACATCAGGATAGGTTTTCCATGGTTTGATATTCAAAAAAATAAATCGCTGCCATGGAATTTTCCAGTAACGGATCAACAAAAACTCGACATGGCGCTTGTTATAATTAGAGGATGTTATGATAAGAATTTCGATTACGAGGAACAGAGATCGGCTAAGGACAGACAGCAAGAATTAGTAAACGTATAGATACGACAAAGGAGTAAAATGACCATGTTAAGAATGATGAATGTGATTATTTTGTCGGCCATTCTTTTTGGATGCGCAAACGACAAGAAAGTCACGGATGCCCAAAACGTTGTATTGGCAATAGTGGGCAACGATACGATAAGCGGGAATGATCTCAGGAGTTATGCACAAAAAATGAACCAGTCCAGAATAAATCTGATGAGTGATGAAGAGCGCCAGACGCTGCTAAATGGTCTAGTTCAGAATAAACTAATATACTACTATGCTCTGGATCAGAAGTTAAATGAAATAAACAGTATTAAACTAGACGTTGCCACAATCGAAAATGAGTTTTACTATGAAAAAATACTAAGAGAGTATGTCCATTTTTCTTTAATTACAGAAGTAGAAACTAAATCATTTTACGAGAGACTCAAAACTGAGGTTAGGATCAAGCAGATATTCATAGGGTATAAGAATCCGGAGAAAACTTTCGTAATAAAGAACTTTGAACCCGTGCGAAGTAGAACTGAGGCGAAACACTTGGTTGATTCCTTGTATTTTGTTATAATGAAGCAGCCCCAGTCCTTCGACACACTTGTTGAGGTATTCTCTGATGACAAGAACAGTAGATACTTGAAGGGAGACGTTGGTTTTAAACGATGGGGTATCAGACCGGAACTTGAAGAGAATTATTTTGAATTGGAGACAGGCAAAATCGGCCGCCCGATAGAAGCCGATTATGGCTTTTATATCTTTAAAGTGTCGGACAGGCGGAATGTTGAAAACTTAAAGCCGTATGATGAAGCGAGATTGGGTATTAAGGAGAAGTTGTTGCCTTTTTTATTTCGATCTCGAAAAGCTGAGATAGATAAAAAAAATCAGGTATTTTCTGACAGTTTGCTGCTTGCATACAGTTTTACGCCGGAAAAGGCAAATTGTGAATTATTTTTAGGCCGCTATGCGAGCGTAAAAACATCTGCAGAATTACACTCCGCTTTTACCGAGTCGGAACTTAGCCAAGCCCTTGCTTCATTTCGTAGCGGCAAGATTACAATTGGAGAAATAATTCATAATATGAAAAAAAATACTCAAAAAATAAAATTGGATTTTCATATTTTAAAGGATGGCCTTAGTAAGGTGGCCGTGCGGCGTATTTTTGCGGATTTTGCAAATCATCAACACTATAAACTTGGAGACAATGAACAAGAAGCGTTAAGGCAATATGAAATGGAATTAATGGTCTCTCATGCTGTTCAGGAGATAAATAATAATCAAGTAATAACAGACGAGAGTGTGCAAAATTATTATGAGTCTAATAACGAGGATTATAGACAACCGGATACAATTATGGTGTCAGAGATTGTATCGGCGGAACTAGATCGTGTGACTCGCATATATGAAGAAGTAAAGAAGAACAATAATTTTGAAGAAAAGTACAACCAGGCTCAAAAGGAACCGGGTGTCAAATGCGCTACGACCGGCTTCATGCCCATAACAAACCCCGATGAAATTATTCAAAAGGCAATCAGACTTCGCTCCGGGGCTGTTAGCGAACCATTTAGAAAGGTCAATAATGAATATGCAATAATAAAAGTGGTTAACGGAAGAAAAGGTGAAATTATTAAATTCGAAAAAATAAAAGAGAAAGTGAAAGAAGACTACATAAATTTTAAACGGCAATTAAGTTACAACGAATGGATAGCAAAGCTGTCCGTTCAATACAAAGTACAAATCTTTTCTGATCGTTTGAAGAGCGCTTTTGACATCAAAATGAACTAAGAATTGGATACCGAGCCGGGTAATAATAATATGCGAATTGGTTTTGCTTTTTTTATTTATTTAACCGGCTTTTTTTTGCAAGCGCAGACATCCTCCGAGTCTTTCAGTGAAAGAGTCAATAGGTATTTTAATTTATCGGAATATGACAGTGTAATACATTATTATGAACGCACAACTGTTAATGAAACGGATCCCGACAGCATAGCGGTGACGCTGAATTTAATTGCCAAATGTTATTATTATCTCGGACAGAACGATGCAGCGATAAGTGCGTATCGTACGATCCTTCAAAACCCGCCTCGTGATCCTGCCATTCTTGCCAAGGTGCATTGCACTTATTCAGAAGTCCTAATCGAGACCGCACAGTATGAACTTGCTTCAGCTCAACTGTCGCACGCAGAAAGGGTATTGTCCGGGATGGACCGCTCCGACCTGGTTGCGCTGATGTTGAATAATCGAGGCATACTGTGTTTAAGAATCTCACGTCATACTGAAGCGCTCGGCCATTTGAATAAAGCGTTGCGAATGGCACAGGAAAATAATGACCGTAAGCTGCTATCACTTATTCTGAACAATATTGGCATCGTATATTACGACATCGGGAAATACCAGGATGCGCTTATCGTATTCCAAAACGCGTTAACGATAGATTCCTCCTATCGCATTACAAAAGATATTGCGGTGGATTATCTGAATATTGCGAACGTTTATTGTCAGCTGAATGACAAGCCAAACGGAATCGCTTTTTATCAAAAAGCAAAACAAGCATATGTAGATATAAAAGATTTGTCCGGACTTAGTTTTGTCCTTGGAAATCTCAGCACAATTTATATTGAAATGAAGAAATATTCGCTGGCTGAAGAATCGCTCAAGGAAGCGGTTCAGATTGCACAAAAGTCAGGCGATCGTTTGGGAGAAACGGAATGGCTCTATTCACTTGTTACGATAGATTATGAAAAGGGGAATTACGGCAATTGCTTCGATGCTCTGGAAGACGTTGCGCGGCGGTTTCTAGATTTAAAAAGTTTTGCTCAATATGGGCAGACGCTGATCAAAATGGCTAAGTGTAAAAAAAAGCTTAATGACTACAAGAAATCGGAAAAGTTATTATTACTAGCTTCTGAAAATTATAAATCGAGTAACCTACGCAATGAATTGTGGCGCGCGCAGTCAAACCTAGCTGAAGTGTATGAGTTGCAAAGGCGAGATCGTGAGGCTGATTCTTTGTTCAGAGAGTCCATAAGGGGAATTGAAGATTCGCGAGATGATTTGAGCACGGAGCTCAGAACTTATTACATGGAAAGCGATCGTCTGGATGCGTATCGCTCATATGTGCTTTTTCTGATTAAAAAAAATAAAATAGAGCAGGCTTTTGATATTTTTGAAAAAGCCAAAGCGAGGAACCTCAGCGATATTTTGCATGCCGGAGATAACATGACAGCAAGTCATACTTCAATCGCCGATTCCGGTTTGTTAATAGAGTATTTCTTACAGGAAGAACAATCCTATGCTTTCGTGAAGTCTTCTAAAAATCTGAAAGTAATTCCGGTAGGGAAAAAAGAAACGATTGACAGGCTTATTATAGATTATCTGACGCAAATTAAGCAAAAAAGAAAAGACAGGAATTCGTTCCTAAAGTTATCCAACAAATTATATAGAGAAGTAATGGAACCGCTTACGGAAGAATGGAAATTCGCTTCCCATATAACCATTATTCCTGAGGGACGCCTGTTTTATCTTCCGTTTGAGAGTTTATTTGACGGAGAAGGCTTCGTTACAGAGAAGTTCGAACTGGTTTATGCACCATCGGCTTCGATTGCGCCGGTATCACGCGTGCCGAAATCGGAGAAATACACGACGGACCGTATTTCAGTATTCTCCCAATCGCAAATTAAAAACAGCATGGACCAGTCACTTCGGCTGGGTGAACTTAATTACGCGGCATTGGAAGTCAATAACATCAAAAAAATTTTTGGTGACCGGGCGAATATTTTCTCGGATAATCATTTGACTATGCATGCCATATCCGACAGTGTTTTGGTAAGTTCATCCATTATTCATTTTGCGGCGCACGGGATCAATAATACTGAAAAACCTGAATTGTCCGCAATAGTTTTGTCGGAACCGGATGATGCAAACGAAGGGCTTTTGACGGCACGTGAAATTCAGAAAATGCATCTGAGTGGAAAATTGGTCGTCCTGTCAGCGTGCGAAACTTCAGTAGGCCAACTGCTTCAAGGCGAAGGCATGTTGGGTTTGACGCGCGCGTTTATGATCGCCGGCGCTTCTGCCGTCATTGCTTCCTTGTGGAACGTGTATGATGAAAGCACGGCGGAATTTATGAGAACGTTTTATGAAAAAAAAGTGGCGCTAAAGTTATCAAATTCCAAAGCTTTGCAGCAAGCAAAAATCGCCATGATCAAGAATGAATTATGGAATGATCCGGCCTTTTGGGCTCCATTTGTTTTATGGGGAACAAGTAAATAGCGTTTGAAAAAACAGTTGATTCGGCCATGAGCATTGTTTATCTTTTTTTGCTAATTTACTTCCATTAATTTGTTTCTATATAAGGGGTAACGATGAAAATTCTCATTGAATACTGCGTGGTTTGAAATTATTTACCGAGAGCCGCCGGTCTGGCGGATGAACTAAAACGGATATTTGGAGCCGAAGTGGATTTAAAAAAATCTACGGGGGGCGTATTTGAGATTTCGGTAAACGATGCACTCATTTTTTCAAAGAAAGAATTAGGGCGATTTCCTGATCCCGGTGAAATTAAATTGAAAGTCAAAAATGCCATTAAGTGATTCAAAAATATAGTCTTTAATGGGCTTGACATTCCACAACGATTGGGGTATATTTACACAATCAATTAGCGTTCTCTAATATCTTCGCGATTAATAATTAGCAATTCTACATAGATCATTTACTACATTTATTCTTTCATACCTTTCCAAAAATAGGAGGAAACTTATGTTTTTGAATTCAAATGTTCAGAACGTGTTGGGTGTGTTCGGTAACTTGCTTTCAGTAACACTATTAGTCGGATTAATGAATTTTGCGAGTGTAGAAGCAGGTGTCAACGGGGGACGCATCATTTATAACCCTGAAAAACATGTAGCAGAAGGCGAACCGATCTATATTGAAGCAGGTTTTACAACCGGAATTGAACGTGCATCGGTTTATTATCGTTTTCCGACCGATCCGGCATTCACCGAAGTTCCTATGATCATGAAAATGAATGGTAAATACGGCGCATTTCTGAAAAAACAAGGGCTCAAAAAAGGGACCATCCTTGAATATTATATTGTCGCAGAGTCATCGGACGGGCAAAGCCTTACTTATCCTGAAAATAACCCGGAGATGCTTCCGTTACAATTGGTCGTTTCCGAAAGAGCAGTTGTTCAGGAAGCCGGAATTGAAACGATCGTATTATCTCCTGATCCAGGGACCACCGTCAACAAGAAAGATTTTCTTATTGCCATTTCGCTCTTTTCTGACGATACCATCAACGTTGTTAACTTAAAACTGACGTTAGACGGCGGTGACGATGTGACCAAGAAATCAGATATAACAAACGAGTTGGTAACGTATGCAGGAAAGAACCTTGAGCCGGGACCGCATGCCGCCAGACTATGGTACACGCTTCCTAATGGCGACAAAGTTATTTTGACCGAGTTCACATTTGACATCGCTCTTGAAGGCGGCGAAGATATACTGGCAGGAAAAGGTTTTACGGCGGCTACTGCCGGTCAGTTACAACCCGGAAGTGATGCTAATTTTGACGACGCGGGAAAATTTCGAGCTAATTTCAGAAGCGAGCATAAGGCGCAAAATAATTTGGGTCAAAAAACGACCTACGAGCGTGTCGGAGCGGATATTTCTTATGAGAAGAAGTTTTTTCAGGTCGCCGCCACCTTTGATTGGGATTCTGAGGATGATCCGACGAAAAACCAGCCGTTAAGCCGTTATCTTATTACGGCCAATGTGGATAATATTGCGATAGTAAATTACGGCGATTCATATCCCACATTCAGCCCCGTCACGTTGTATGGAACACGCGTACGCGGTCTGAGCGCCGGACTTTATCTCGGTATCTTTAATTTCGAGTTTGTCAAAGGAGATGTTAACCGAAAAGTTCTTTCCAAACAGGATAAAGCTACCATTAAAGATCTTGAAACTTTATATGCTAATAATACCAC
>JAEUSJ010000066.1 GCA_016788215.1 bacterium
CGAACTTCCGGATCCCAGCAATTCGATTCAATCTCCCGAAACGCTTTCCCGTCAATCATCATACGCGCGCAGCACGGCTTATAATGATCCAGCTGAACAAACCCGCCATACCCGTATTTTTCTTTCAGGTTGGGCCAGTTCTCAGGAAGAATATGAGTATGAATATCTATTTTAAACATTTTTACTTTTCTGCGTTTTTTTTAATAATCTTCAGTATTTCCGTTCGTATAATACCGCTAAATGGCCCGATCAGTTTCCAGTACAAGGCAAACTTTTTTCGGCCCGACTCATCGGTACAATGAATTCTTGTTTCCGTTGACAATTCAGTCGATATGTGACCCATCGGACGTAATGAAAAATTCCATACGGCTTTGGCAAAACCTGTTTTGTTGAACGATCGGAATTGTTCCGGCGGCATGCGTACAATATCTCCCGACAATTTCCAAAACTTGCCGACAACGCCAATAACCAATTCATCGCCGTGTTTTTCAAACAGTAATATAAAACCGGAGCTGGAAATGTCAGAGACAGTCAGTTTATTTCCTTTTAAAACATTTTTTTTTGATCTGAAGATAACAGGTAGGCCCCGAAGAAAAAACAAAATACGTATGAGCGGAGAATCATTAATATTTGCGTTCTTCAAAGCGGAATACACAGAATCAACCGATGCAGCAATCATCATTGAATAACGTTTGGAGACGTCGAACTTCGGCATGAATTCATCGATAACCATAAGAACATATTAAGAAGCAAAAATGAAACTTCAAACTGCTTTGTTATTGCTTCAGAACCGGTCTTTCCATTTTCGTTCCGCATTTTTTACAGGTACAGTTTGAACCGTTATTGTAAAACCGTTCGAATATCGGCGGAAGCTGCGACACAATATCGGATAATGGAATGTATTCATCGTAGAGTTTTGTTCCGCATTTTTCACAATACCATTGAAACCCGTCCAATTCTTTTTCATCGCGTTTTCGTTCCACGACCAACCCAACACTATTCGCAGGCCTTTGCGGGGAATGCGGTGTCCTGGGCGGAAGAAGAAAAATATCACCCGCGTTAATCGGAATATCCCGCGGTTCGCCGGCCTCGATGATTTTTAGAATCATGTTTCCTTCAATCTGATAATAAAATTCCTCTCCTTCATTGAAGTGATAGTCTTTCCGCGCATTCGGCCCTCCAACAACCATGATAATAAATTCCGTATCTTTCCATACTACCTGATTACCGACGGGCGGTTTAAGCAAGTGCCGGTGCTCGTCAATCCATTTTTTAAAATTAAAAGCCGCCAGTTTTCCCATAACAATTCCTTTCGTTAACTTTGGATAGAATTTAAAGGAGGGTAATTGTATTCGAACCATTTCTCTGCCGAATCCGAACGAACGTCACCGGTAGCCTTTTCTGAAATGGTCTTCTGTACATTCTCTACTGCTTTCGTAATGAAGGAATGACTCATAAAGGTATTCTTATCCCAATTCATTTTTTCAAGAAGAGATAAGATTTTGTCCGAGCCGAATAATTTCATGAGTTCCGAATCCAAGGATTCATGATAACACACCGTGCCGGAGGACAACCGGTTAGTCCATGCAGTGACGTCCTCATCCCGTTGGAATAGCGGATAATGCTCGGCCACGATAACATATAAGTTTTTTTCTGAATGAATCGGAGAATCGTTTTCCGTAATATCGTCGACTATCCTATCTGAACAGACCATACAGATTTTGTCGGCGTAATATCCTTCGATCCATTTTTGCAAATCCAGCGCAGAATTAAATTCAACCCACGTGCGTTTTCGATTATGGAGCAGAGTCTGAATTTCATCTTTCGTTTCATTGAAATGAAAAATGATAAGAACCCTATACTGTTCCCTGATCAGAACCTCGCAATCTTCGAAAATTCCTTCATATTTACGGGCACGTCCCGCCCAAAGTTTATCCTCATCACGGATCGACTTAGCGCTTTTATTTCCAATAAACATTTTCATAAAGAAATTTAAATTTTAGTTCGATTACGTCCGCCATTTTCTGTCGTCGTTGGTCAGCAAAAGTTCCGACTCAAGCGGGCCCCAGGTTCCAGCGGGGTAATTAGGAAATGCTTTCGGTTTATTTTTTTGCCATCGTTGCAGAATCGGCATCACGAGCCACCACGCTACCTCTACCATATCCTTACGCATAAATAGGGTCGCGTCGCCGCGCATGCAATCGAGGATCAGCCGCTGATATGCTTCGGCAATTTCAGCATTAAATGCTTCCTGATAAGCAAAATGCATGTTGACCGATTTAAGGTTCATATCCGGACCCAGCACTTTCGCCTCAAAACTCATAGTAATACTTTCATCCGGCTGAATCTGCAGGACGAGAACATTGGGGGCAACTTCATCTGTAGCGGCATGAGTGAACATCATGTGCGGCGTTCTTTTGAAGAAAATCGCAATTTCACTGTCACGGCGCGGCATTCTTTTTCCGGTGCGAAGATAAAAAGGTACGCCTGCCCAACGCCAATTGTCAACGAACAATTTCGCCGCAACGAAAGTTTCCGTAGCCGATTCCGGATGCACTTTAGATTCCTGACGGTAACCCGAAACCATTTCGTTATGAACGACGCCGGCGGCATATTGTCCGCGCACAAAATATTTATCTGCATCATCCTCTTTGATCGGGCGAATCGCGCGCATGACTTTGACGCGTTCATCCCGAACGGCATTGGCGTCAAACGTGCTCGGGGGCTCCATCGCAACCAATGTCATGACCTGTAATACGTGATTCTGAATCATGTCTCGTAAGGCGCCGGCTTCTTCATAATATCCGCCGCGATCTTCAACCCCAAGGCTTTCCGCTGCCGTAATCTGAATATGATCTATATAATTTCTGTTCCACAATGGTTCGAATATACCGTTTGCAAAACGAAACGCCATAACGTTCTGTACCGTTTCTTTACCAAGATAATGGTCGATGCGGTACACCTGCCATTCTTCAAATGCTTTGGCAATTTCCGCATTTAACACACGTGCAGATTCCAGGTCACGCCCGAAAGGTTTTTCAATAATAATACGTCTCCAGTAATTCGCGCCCTCAACGCGCGACATACCGTGCTGCGACAGCTGATGTGTGATGATGGGGAAAACGCTTGGCGGTGTAGAAAGATAATAAATCCGATTATCCGAACAGCTTCTGGCCTTACAATTTTTTTGTATAAGTTCGTCCAGTTGGGTATATAACGCGTCTTCTTCAAATCCGCCGCCAATATAAAATACATTCTCAATAAAATGTTTTAATATACTCTGATCTGCTTTTTCAGCTTTAGCAAAATTAAGTAAGGCTTCGCTTACTACTTTTCTGTATTCTTCCGCCGTCATCAGAGGCTTCCCGCATCCTATCACCGTGAAATGTTCGGGAAGAATGCCTTCTTTGGCGGAATTAAAAAGAGCCGGAAGAATCTTTCGCCGCGTTAGGTCGCCCGATCCGCCGAATATTACCATGGAACATGTTCCGCCCTTCGCATCCGTTTTTACCTGGCGCAGGGCTTCATCCGCACGCATATTTGACATAGATATTCCTTTTAAAATCGAATTGACGTCTTAGATGTGGATATGATTTCTAATAAGTTTGTACCGCATTCCTAATTCTCAGGCCACCTAGGCGCCGAGTCACGAAGAATCAAAATGATACAAATGTATTTTCTTCGAGCAACTTTCTGCTTTTGTGCCTTTGGGCAATTATTAAAAGGTTAATGAATCTTTACAGTTTTTAATTTATTTCTTTACCGCATGACCACCGAACTGGTTTCGCATCATGGCAAGCATTTTAGCGGCAAAACTCTCCGGGCGGCGTGAGTGAAATCGTTCAAATAGAGACAACGTGATGACCGGAGCCGGCACGTCTTTCTCCATTGCTTCCCAGATCGTCCATCGGCCTTCGCCGGAATCGGCCACCCACCCCTTGAGTTCCTTCAATTCCGGATCGGCTTTAAGCCCTTCTGCTGTTAACTCCAACAGCCAGGAACGTACGACGGATGCGTGCATCCAGAGATCGGCAATTTTGGCCAGGTCCAGTTTATATTCCGATGCTTTCATGATCTCAAAACCCTCCGCATACGCCTGCATCAGACCGTATTCGATACCGTTGTGAACCATTTTCACCATGTGGCCGGAACCGTGTAAGCCCATATATGCATAACCGTCGACAGGCCCTAATGTCTTAAATATCGGATCAAGATAGTCTACATCGGCTTTATCTCCGCCAATCATCATACAGTATCCGTTCTTCAGCCCCCATACACCGCCGCTCGTTCCGACGTCCACGTAGCAAATACCTTTTTCTTTCAACTCTTTTGATCGGCGAACATCGTCTTTGTAATACGAATTTCCTCCATCAATAATTATGTCCCCTTTGCTCAGAAGTCCTGCAAGTTTTAGGACGGTGTCTTCCGTAGCCTTGCCGGATGGAACCATAACCCACACGGCTTTACGGCCTTTGAGTTTTGACACCATATCTTCCATCGACGTGGACGGCGTCATGCCTTTTTCAGCAACGCTTTTAACCACATCGGCGCTGAGGTCAAAACCCACTACGTCGTGCTTGTCCTTCAACAGGCGTTGAACCATAAATCCGCCCATTTTTCCTAAACCAATAAATCCGAGCTGCATAGAAACCTCCTTCGTTTTAAACTTCAAAAAAAGTTAAAAGTAGAATATTCAAAAATTGAAAATCAATTTTCTTGCGTAATTGGAGAGGAATGAAAATGTCTGTCTGAGTGCCTATGGGAATGATGAACCAATTTGTCTAATTTAATTCACAAAGAAAAGAGAATTCTTTATAATGAATAATGATTAATGAATAATAAATAATCAGTTTCCGTCATTATTCATTAATCATTATTCATTTTTACGCTTATCCTCCAACACGTTTGATTTTATATCCCAACTGACCGAGGAACGATTCGATCTTGACGCGGTGATCGCCTTGAATTTCAATTTTACGGTCTTTTACCGTTCCGCCGGTTGCACATTTTGCTTTGAGTTGCTTTGCCAGCGCTTCAATATCTTCGATAGATTCTTTAAATCCTTCGATCAGCGTTACCGATTTTCCCGCACGCTGTTTGCGATCCAGCGAGATTCGTAGAATATGGCTTTTTTCATGTATAACTTTTTCTTCTTTATCTTCAGGCTTAAAATTCGGATCGGTGGAATAAACGATATTTGAATTTTTATAGCTCACTTTGTTTTTTCCTTTCACGCGCAACGGTTGCTTCAAATTCGCCCGTACTATCCACCGGCGTAAGCCCCATCAATTGACGGCCGAAATTCAGCGCGTCATCCAGGTTTCCAAAAAAATGATCCTCGCCCATTTTTTTCATGAATCCCGATTGCTCCGCCGCGATGAGCGGCTGCGTATGTATATCCGATATAAGCATAAATACCTTGTTCTTTTGGCAGCGTGCACGAACTTCGTCCAATGCATGCAGGCCGCCCGCATCCATGTAAGGAACAAACCGCATGCGCAATATAAGCACTTTCGGGCCCTTAGAACCAAAATTGATCGTATCATGAAATTTATCCACCGAGCCAAAAAAGAAGGGGCCGTTGATTTCAAACACCTCAATGCCTTTAGGGATGAACCTTTTTTGCACTGCATTCAGATCTGGCATTTCCTCTTTATCTTCAATGTCCGATTTTAAAATCTGAATATTCGTTACGTCCGCCATTTGTTTCATAAATAAAAATGCGGCCAGTATCATTCCGATTTCAATTGCAACGGTCAGATCGATAAACACCGTTAAAAAAAATGTGGTTAATAAAACAAGCACATCGCTGCGCGGCCCTTTCATGACAGCAACAAATGCGTCCCTTTCGCTCATATAGTATGCAACGTAGATAAGTATTGCCGCCAAGGATGCGAGAGGGATCAGTCCCGCCCATTTCCCAAACAGGAGCATGATTAGAAAAAGCACTGCCGCATGAACGATTCCGGCAATCGGCGTTCTGCCTCCGTTCTTGATGTTTGTCGCCGTGCGCGCAATGGCGCCGGTTGCGGGAATGCCTCCAAAGATAGGAGAGAAAATGTTGGCTGTGCCTTGCGCGATCAATTCCATGTTGGAGCGATGTCTCCCGCCGATCATCCCGTCCGCAACCACCGCACTCAAAAGGGACTCGATCGCCGCCAGCAATGCGATCGTAGTCGCCGGCGCGACCAAACCGGCGATCAGCGACCAGTTCAAAGTTGGAAAGGACGGGGATGGAAGAGAATCGGGAATATCACCGAAGCGGCTGTGGATGGTTTCTATGTTAATTCCAAAAAACTGAACGAGACATGTGGAAACTAGGAGGGCAATCAATGAGCCTGGAATTTTCTGATTGACACGCGGCCAGAGAAAGATAATTGCAAGGGATAATGCCCCGATTCCGAATGCATGGAAGTTAACCTGATCAAAGTGCAAAAAATAGGACTCCCATTTTTCAACAAACTCGCTTGGAACGGAACCCATCTGCAACCCAAAGAAATCCTTAATCTGTGACGAAAAAATGATCACAGCGATTCCGCTGGTAAATCCGGTAATGATCGGGTACGGAATATATTTGATCAAACCGCCAAGCTTGGCCATGCCCATCAGAATCAAAATAAATCCGGCCATGACCGTTGCGATCGTAAGGCCGTTCAATCCGTATTTTTCCACAATGCCGTAGACTATGACGACAAACGCCCCCGTCGGACCTCCGATCTGAACACGGCTACCGCCTAAAAACGAAATGATGAATCCGGCTATTATCGCCGTGTACAAGCCCTTTTCGGGCGAAACGCCGGATGCAATTGCAAAGGCAATGGCCAGCGGAAGAGCAACTATCCCAACAATCGTACCCGCGGTAAGGTCGGATATGAATTGACGCTTCGAATACTCACGAAGAGCCGTGAAAAGTTTTGGAACAAACATTGTTCAGGTCTGTTTAGCTGATTGATTTTAATGGAGGACAATATACACAGTCCTCTTCTTGGATTCAAATCCCAATTTATGAAAACAACAATTGTTTGTTTTTTAGACCGAAATAAAATATATTTGTTTTCATGACAAAAAGTATTCTACATGTTTGGATGCTCTCTGTTGCATTCATGGGTTGCGTGGGTTCCGGTTCAGCGCAACGTTCTTCTAAACAAGAAACGCGCGCTCAGGACCCATATAAGATCGAAGCGGTCAAAAGTTACATTGACGGACTGATCAATGAAATGGCTGGTGATCTCGATGCCGCATCAAGGGATTTTCAGATGGCCATTATGCTCGATACTTCGTCCAATACGATCTATGCCTCTTTGGCGGATAATTTTATGCTAACCGGGCAGCCTGAGAAAAGCCTCTCCATTGTTCAAAAAATACTTTCGCGGGAACCCAACCACGTGGCCGCGCTAGAACTGCTTTCTGAAATTCAAATTCAAAAACATGAATTTGAATCCGCCCTTACCACCCTGGAGCGGATCGTTCAAATTGATCCTGCGCATGTGGAGGTGCATTACCGTTTGATCACCATATACGAAATTCAGGGGAAATGGAATGAAGCCGCAGCTCACTATACGACACTGCTCAATGTCCTCGGCCCAAATACCTTACTCACTCTGAAGCTCAGCGATTTGTATATGAAAAATAAGGCATTTGATAAAGCGGCCAACGTCCTTTCCACAGCCAGGTCGGGCGATCCTAATAACGTTTTTATCCTGGAAGCATTGGCGCAAGCATACGAGTTTAATAAAGAATTTCCTAAAGCCTTATCAACATATGAAACCCTTAGCGATCTTCAGGATAACAACCCGATGATTCTGCTCCGCGTCGGGAGTCTGTCCTTGCAATCCGGTCAATACGAAAAATCCATCGCTGCTTTCAAAAAAGCAGATGCAATCAACCCGAATATTCCCGAAGTGCAGCGCTCGCTGGGATTCTCGTTCAGTCAGCTGAAACAAAACGACGATGCGATCCGGTATTTTGAAAAAGCAATTTCTCTTAACCATAAAGATGTGCTTTCCATGAGCCTCTTGACCCCGCTTTATCAGGAAAAGAAATGGTTAGATAAATCGGATTCCTTATTCGAGAGAATACTTACATTGGAGCCGGAAAACGACATCATCTTAAACAATTACAGTTACAGCTTAGCCGAGCGCGGTATCAATCTCGAAAAGGCTTTGCTGATGGTACAAAAGGCTTTGAAAATAGCGCCCGGGAACGCGCATTTTTTGGATACCATGGGGTGGGTATATTATCAGATGGGTTTGTATGAACTCGCACTAAAATTCGTGCTCCAGGCGAATCAAACTAACGCAGGGAGTTGGGAAGTGGCTGACCATCTGGGCGACATACACGCTAAGCTGAAGAACGATTCGGAAGCAAAATCGTTTTGGCAAAAGGCTCTTCAATTGAACCCTGAAAACGAAACTATTAAGAAAAAACTGAATTCAACTAATCACTAACGGTAACGGAATTATTTGCAAAAGTTACTAACACTCATTTTTATATCTGCACTCATCTTAGGTACAAGCTGCGCTCCGCCTAAAGAGATCATTCGGCAACCGGTAATCCTCGATGGAATTAAACCGATTGATCTGGTGCGCAAGAATAATGAGAACGGCAAGGATCTTCGCTACATGAAAGCCGTAGCAACGCTGAATCTTGAATCGCCTAAATCCGCCAATCAGTTCAGCGCACAAGTTGCAGTAAAATTTCCGGATTCCATTTATATTAAGATTGAAGGTGTTCTTGGAATAGACGGGCTTAAGGCGTCGCTTAACCGACAGACGTTCGTCGTGTACAATATTATCAATCGTTATGTAATTCATGGTGCGACCAGCGCCTCGGCGATTCGTAAGACTTTTGATTACGATATCGGTTTTGATGAAATGGTCGAACTGCTCATCGGCCTGCCCCGGATTAAAGAAAACGACCTTGTTCATCTCTCTGAATTTACAACGGATGAGTCGTATTATGTCCTGACTTTCCGCATGTCAGATGAAACCAAAAAAATATGGATAGACCCTTATGCACAATGCGCCGTAGCCCGAATCAGGCATTTTGATAACGACGGAACGCTGTTTATGGAAAAAGAGTTTTCACGTTTTGAAAATATCGACGGAAATTTTATGCCTCGTTATGTCCGAATTATCAAGCCCAATGAAAAAGATCTGCTCAGTATTTTTTTTAACGTGCGCACGTTGAATAAATCATTTAACAGTAACTTGTTTACTATAAGGTATCCGGACGATGTTAAGATCATTGAACAAAACTAAATTACTATGAGTAACCCTTTAGACACCGCTCGTGTATTGACGCGAAGAGAACAACCGTCACTCGATATTTCTGTGATTATCCCTTTACTCAACGAAGAAGAATCATTGCCGGAGTTGACGGACAGAATTCAAGCTGCAATGGCAGGTATGAATCGTTCTTTCGAAATAATTTATATTGATGACGGAAGTACCGACCGGTCTTTTGAAGTGATTCATAAATTAAAATCCAAGTATGATTTCATCAAGGCAATTCAATTTCGGAAAAATTACGGCAAATCGGCAGCACTTGCCGAAGGTTTTAAAATAGCGACGGGCCGCTATGTGATCACTATGGATGCCGACCTACAGGACGATCCTGCAGAAATTCCTAACCTGATAACTAAGCTCGAAGAGGGATTCGATCTTGTTTCAGGTTGGAAAAAGCGGCGGTTTGATCCGATTAGCAAAACGATTCCGTCGAGGTTTTTTAATTTTGTTACCCGGGTAATGACCGGCATTACGCTGCACGATTTTAATTGCGGACTTAAAGGATACCGAAGCGAGGTGGTACGGGATGTGAGTTTATACGGGGAACTGCATCGTTATATTCCGGCGCTGGCCAAATGGGAAGGGTATCAGCGCATCACAGAAATCGTCGTTCAACACCATCCTCGAAAGTACGGCTATAGTAAATTCGGCCTGTCACGTTTTGTAAAAGGGTTTCTGGATCTCGTTACAGTTGTATTTTTAACCCGATATACCAAACGTCCGCTTCATTTTTTCGGTTTGATCGGCACTTTTTTTCTTATGATTGGTTTAGGCATCAATACGTATCTTACCGTCGAGTGGTTTATGGGTTCTCCGATCGGAAGCCGCCCTATTCTCTTTTTGGGTATTCTTCTCGTGTTGGTTGGTATTCAGATCATTACCACCGGGCTTATCGGTGAAATGATCACGCATCATTTTCAGAAACAGCGGGAATTTCCTATCCGGGAAAAAATCGATTAGACACACTTAACCCGTTCTTTCCCAATGCCTGAAAAAAAATCCGACATCAAGACTATTGCTACCAATCGAAAAGCGCGTCACGAATACGAAATCATAGACACGATCGAAGCAGGTATCGCGTTGTTGGGCAGTGAGGTTAAGTCCCTGCGGGAAGGCAAGGTGAATATGCAGGACAGCCACGCGCGTATCGAAAAAGGCGAAGTAATCCTCTATCACGTCCACATACCCGAATATAAACAAGCCAATCTTAATAATCATCCGGAGTACCGACCCAAAAAACTGTTGCTGCACCGCGCTCAGATTCGAAAACTTCAAAGACAGGTTGAGGAAAAAGGTATGACATTGATCCCGCTTTCATTGTATTTCAACGAAAAAAATATCGTCAAAGTTCAATTGGCCGTCGCACGGGGAAAGAGACTGTACGATAAGAGAGAATCTATCGCCAAACGGGACGCCGACCGATCGCTGCGGAGAGAGTTAAAGCGGAAATAACCCATAGAATTTTCGTTGCATTAAAAACTTTTGTACATTATGTTGGTTTATCACTTCTACTAGTTCATCCGCTTCCAAAACTATTTTCGATCAAATTAGTCATATATATTCTGCCTTAATTTAACAACTATTTTTGAAGGAGTTTGTTTATGAAAACAGTCAGCCATATTATCTCCGGGCGTGAACTGTATTGTATTGCGCTGGGATCATCTATCTATGATGCCATCCAATTCATGGCTTCAAAAAACATCGGCGCAGTCGTCATCGTGGATAATCTTCAGACAAAAAGATTACGCGGCATTTTTTCCGAGCGGGATCTGATGAAACGAGTGGTGCTGGAAGGTTTAGATGTGAAGACGACCAAGATTGACGATGTTATGACGAAAAATGTTGCGGTTGGCAATGCAGGCGAAGCTTACGACGCCTGTCTGGAAACAATGAAAAAGATCCGGTCGCGCCATCTCCCGATCGTGGACGGGGAAAAACTGATTGGCATGGTCTCTATGCGCGACTTGATGGAAATCAAGATCGCGGAGGGAACGGAAGAAATTAAAATGATGAACGCGTATATTCATGACATGCCCAACTCGATGCTCTAATGAGTATTGACCCCGTGTTGTGGCAAAAGGCTTTGAGCCAATTTAACGAGGAAAAATTTTTCGAATGCCACGAAACGCTTGAAGTTAACTGGCGGACTGAACAGGATGAGGAACAAAAAAAATTATTGCAGGGAATTATACACATGGCCGCCGCTCTGCTACATCGCCGCAGGAATAATAAGAATGGATATCGCAGGCAATTAGAGAAGGGGTTGATAAAACTGAAGGATGTACGATTGGACGTGTATGATGAGAAATTAAGAACAGATCTCTCTGAGTTCTATAAAACGGTAGCCGCTGAGACTTTTCCTCATTTTCCTAAAATCAACTTTACCGCGTCGGAAGCATTACGATAAATTTTGACCCGGCCCCCACTTCGCTATCAACGTGAATGTTTCCGTTATTTTCCGCAATTAGCCTGCTGCAAATAGACAATCCCAGCCCCATGCCTTCATTTTTCGTCGTATAAAATGGATTAAATATTTTTTCAAGGCTTTCTTCAGGAATACCGCAGCCGGTGTCGGCGATTTCAATTGCGACGAAAGGAAGTTTTTTATCGAAAAGGTCATCCGACCAATGCAGATGCGGAAGATCGCCTATCGTAGTCGTGTAAGTCTTAACAGTCAGATTGCCGCCCTCAGGCATGGCCTGGATCGCATTTAAAAAAATATTCATTAAGACCTGTTCCACCTGATGCTGATCGGCATAGATCTGCGGAACGACGTCTGAAAATTCTTCCCTAAAAATAATTTGTTTATTCGTCAGCTGCGTGGCGATCAGCAGATAGATGCTGTCAATGATCGTCTCTACGTTAAAATAGTTCCTCGCCGGTTTGACCGGTTTGGCAAATTTGAAAAAATCCATCAGCAAATTATTGACGCGGTCAATTTCACGGACAATGCGGCTAACCAGTTCTAGACGCCGATCATTTTCTTCAAACGATTCTTCCAGCACTTGCGCCGCGGCCTTGATCCCGCCGAGCGGGTTCCGCACTTCATGGGCAATACCGGTTGCCAATTCTCCCATCGTGGCCAATCGATCCATACGTTCGACTTGTTTGCGCATCAACTGCATTTCAGTCAAGTCACGGAATGTAATGATCACGCCGATCTGCTCTGTTTTTTCATTCAACGGCGTTGTGCTGAATCCGATCGGTATTACGCTTCCGGATTTTGAAATTAATTTTACTTCTTTACTCTCAAATCGTTTGTTTTCGATCAGCATCAGGTCAATAATTTTACCGTTTTTCTCCGGTTCCGCTACGATGTCGATCATATTTCTTCCGAGCAGTTCTTCGATCTTATAATCCAGCGTTTTCGCCGCGTTCACATTCACAAAAGTGATTGCGCCTTTCATATCCATACAAATGATGCTGCTGCTCATGTTTTGTATGATATTGCGGTAAAACTTATAAACGCGTTCGATGAGTTTATATTTTTCGTGCAGCGCGCGCTGTTCTTCGAGCCATTCCTTCGGGATCCCCTTGGCAGGCGTGGGGGTCGTGGACGTCCGGGCATCGCCGGATTCTTTTTTCTCCGCCTTGCGATTTTGAATGCGCTGATCAAGGGGAATCAGATCGCTCAATTCCTTATTGAGTAATTCAAACGCTTCTTTTTTCTCTTCGAACCTTTTACTCATGCATTCGTCTTTCAAATCGCCTTATAACAGGTTGTATGGGTCCATCTCAATTCCAATTTGTACTTTAGCATCGCGATACTGCGCATCATGGCGTGACAGGGTATCTGAAATTAGCCTGCGTGTGTGAACGCCTGACTTATCGAACGACTTACTTACTTTGAGCAAGATTTGCCAACGGTAGTGATTTCTAATTTTTGCGATGGGCGCCGATACCGGACCCATGAGATCAAATTGATTTTTAACCCATAACCTGCGTCCAATTTCGCCGCGGAGAATATCGCAAAAATGTCCGGCATGTTCAACAACTTTCTTCTCATCCTGGCTTTTGAATTGAATAAGTACAAGCCTGCTAAACGGCGGATACATCAGTTCCCTGCGAAAAGCGATTTCCTCTTTGTAAAATGAAGCGTAGTCGTGGTTCTGAGCAAAGACGATCGCAGAACGTTCAGAATTGTAGGTTTGAATAAAAACTTTACCCAATTTATCTTTTCGTCCGGCACGACCTGCAACCTGCGTGAGCAACTGAAACGTCCTTTCCGATGACCTGAAATCCGGGAGAAGTAAGCTGGTATCTGCCGAAATTACTCCAACCACCGTCACGTTTTCGAAATCCAGGCCTTTTGCAACCATTTGGGTTCCAAGGAGAATGGGCGCTTCACCACTTTGAAATTTTTCCAGAATCTTGCCGTGCGCGCCTTTTGTTCCTGTGGTGTCAAGATCCATACGTACAACTGCATCAGGCCCGAACATGTCCTTAAGTTGTTCCTCCACTTTTTGGGTTCCTATGCCGTGATTTAATATATACGCATTTCCGCAGGAAGGACATTCGCGGTATGCCGGGATCGTGTGGCCGCAGTAATGACAGCGTAATCTAAACTGATGACTGTGAAAGGTAAGCGTGATAGAACAGTGCGGACACTCTCCGATAAATCCGCAATCGTAACACTCCACATAATTTGCATAACCTCGGCGGTTCTGAAAAAGAATAATTTGTTGCTTATACCGTAATGCCGCTTGCATCGCTTCCCGAAGCGGTTTTGAAAAAACCGGTTTCCATCTCTCCGTGTGAATGTTTTTTTCGTTACGTAAGTTGACGATTTCCACTTTGGGCATCGGAACGCCGTCAATTCGTTTTGTCAATTCCAACAGCGTATATTTTCCGCTCTGAGCATTATAGTAGGATTCTATGCTCGGAGTGGCCGAACCCAGAATGACAACGGCTTTATTGATATTTCCGCGAATGACGGCGTTGTCACGGGCATGATATTTTGGAACGGAATCGCTTTGTTTGTACGTGTTTTCATGTTCCTCATCAACGACAATCAGGCCCGGATTCTGTATGGGCGCAAATAGGGCCGAGCGTGCGCCAATAACGATTTTGTAGTCGCCGCTTTGAAGCTTCCGCCAGGAATCAAACCGTTCTCCCATCGACATACGGCTGTGAAGCACTGCCACAAGGTCTCCGAAATGCGCTTTGAAGCGCTTCACGGCTTGGGGCGTCAGTGAAATTTCAGGAACAAGCACGATAGCTGTTTTGCCTATTTCTAATACTCGTTTGATGGATTCAATATAGACTTGCGTTTTCCCGCTGCCGGTAACTCCATGCAGCAAAAAGGTTTTATATTCGTTTTTTTGAATCGCCTCATCAATAATCGCAACGGCGTTTTTTTGTTCAACATTGAGCGTCAGATGTTTTGGCTTTTCCGGAATGAAGTCATAGGGATTACGAATTTTTTCTTTTTCAATTATTGTTACTAATTTTTTCCCGGATAATCCTTTTAATGCAGAAAGTGGCGCATTATTGACCTGTAACAAATCCGATTGGCGTATTTCTGTGTCTTCCTCGGAATAGATGCGTTCTTCTGTCCAATGTTTTAAGTAGACCAATAGCTCCGCTTGTTTCGGTGACCGCTTCTCCAGCGATTCCATTGCAGCGTCCATACGCTCCGGTTCGTCTGTTAATGCCGGCGAAAATCGAACGTATTTTTCAAATCGTACATTTACGTCAGAATCGCTTAGGACGTCTTCTTCGCTGATAATCTGCAGTTTCTTCAGTTCATCGATATTCTTAGCCAGATTGTTTGTGCCGACTTTTTTAATTAGGGCTTTCAGCGATAGTTTCTTATAGACAAACAATGCTTTCAG